>SYJG01000541.1 GCA_005798445.1 Planctomyces sp. | reverse complement strand
GCGGCGAGAGGGGTCGCCGGCACCGATGTTTCGATCAGTGCCGCCGGCGGCATCCGCTACAGCGGCGATGTGACGAAGGCTCTGGCAGCAGGAGCTCACGTCGTGATGCTGGGTGGATTGCTGGCGGGGCTCGACGAATCACCCGGCGAGATGATCCTGTACCAAGGCCGCAGCTTTAAGCGGTATCGAGGAATGGGATCGCTCGGCGCGATGATGAAGGGTTCGGCCGATCGTTACCGACAGACAACGAACAAAGGTGAGGACGACAAAACGGCGACGAAGAAACTCGTGCCCGAAGGGGTCGAGGGGCGAGTCGCCTACAAAGGCCAGCTTCACAGTTTCATCTATCAATTGGTCGGCGGCCTGCGAGCCGGCATGGGTTATCTCGGAACGCAGAACATCACCGAGCTCAGGACGAAAACTCGGTTCATTCAAATCTCAGCGGCGACGGTTAGGGAGAACCATCCACATGACATCGCAATCACGCAAGAGTCACCCAACTACACGGCGGAGCACGCTCCGGAGGCTTTCTGATTGGCTGCAGAGCCGCTCGGCCGGAATAGCCGCGAGCGGCGTGTTGAGCCTCGCGATCGTCGCCGGCGGAACTGCCGTCAGCGAAGCGGGTGTCCGCGATTTGTTCTCCAAGTCCAAGTCCAACTCGACACTGACAAACTCTGGGAAGTCAGCAGTTTCGAATGTGAGTGCGCGCAGTGCGGCGGTCAGCCGACTGGCGTCGCAACGCCGTCCGGGGCAACTTCTCGCACAGGCGGACAGCCCGCTCGATCGCCTCAAACAGCGTGATGCCGAACAGCGTTTCCGCGACGTTGTCAACGATGATCTGTTTGAGGACGTCTCGACCAAGACCTCTGCGATTCCCCCGAACGCTCCCGTGAAGGCGAACGTCGATCAACGTGATGAACCGCAGGCGCTCTCCGAACCGGCACCGATTCTACCGACGGAGGAGCGCATCGCCGCACTGCCGAATACTCAAGGGCAGCCATCCAATGACGCCGTCCCAGAGCCGGTCACGAGCCCGACTCAATTGAAGCGCATTTCGGACATTCAGCCCTACTTCGACTACCAGCCGGTGAGTGCGATCAAAGGAGAGGTCTGTTGGGATCTCTGCCCGCGGCCGGATGGCATGCCCTGCAAGCCGGATGAGAATGGCAACATGCCCGAATGCCCCGCTGAGTTCAAACTGAGCGATGCTGCGTATGCCAATCGCATGTTCTCCGACTGTCTCTATCAGTGGCAGGCGACGAATCAGTGGCACAACCCGCTGTACTTTGAAGATCCGGCCCTCGAACGCTACGGACATGTGCATCACGGATGCGCGCAGCCGTTCGTTTCGGTCGCTCGCTTTGGAGTTCAATTGGCCGGCTTGCCGTATCAAATGACGATCGATCCGGTCTGCAAGAGGATGTACAACCTCGGCTATTACCGAGTCGGCGAATGTGCTCCGAAGAAGTACTACCGCATTCCGTGGAACACTCACGCCGCGGTCAATGAGGCCGCGGTCTGGACAGGATTGTTCTTCCTCTTCCCGTAGGCGACTGCCCGCACGCTCGACGATCACGACGAATGGCCCGGCGTTTCCGAGACGCCGGGCTTTTTCTTGCCTGCGGCCGCAGTTCGAATGCTCCGCACGCTTGCTGGTTCGTGCAGAGTCTGTTCTTTTATCCGCTCCGAATTGAATCTCGAGAGCCACTGAACATGCCTGCCACGCCGACACAATCCCTGGCCGCCGATCTGCTGAATCGCCTCGACGCGACGATCCGAGATGCCGAACAGCAAACGAAACCGCTGGAACTCGAACCGTATCGCAGCCAGCTCTTCGAACTGTTCGTCATTGCCGACGCCAGCGGTTTGATGCGCGACGGTTCTGAACCGGACCTCTCGCCGGAGGGGTTGAGCCGCGAACTCGGCAACCGCTGGGGACTGACGACCGCCGCGCAGGCTTCGCAACAACAGCTCAACAAGATGTCGCCGGAGCATCTTTCGAAGATGCGGCTGCTCTGGTCGTTCCTGCGGATGTGGATGGAATGGCAATACGCTTGGAGCCGGTTTGCTGAGTTTCACGATCGAGCGGCGGAGCCGCATTCAGCCATATCCACCAACTCGAACTAGAACCGAATTGGTGATTGGTGATTGGCTATTGGTCATTGGTGATTGGTTCTGCCCGATAGCCAATAGCCAATAGCCAATGACCAATGACCAATGACCAATCGGTGGAGCCGTTCCACCGTGCAATCACCTTCCTCACCACTCGACCTGCTCGTCGTCGCTCCGCATCCGGACGACGCGGAGATCGGTGTCGGCGGGACGATCCTGGCTTGCCGCCAGCAAGGGCTGCGAGTCGGTGTGATCGACCTGACCAGCGGTGAACCGACGCCGCGCGGATCGCTCGAACGTCGAGCGGCCGAGACGGAGGCCGCCACGAAAATCCTCGGCCTCGATTGGCGAGCGAACCTCGGCCTGCCGAATCGCAGCTTGCAAGCCGACCTCGAATCGCGCCGAGCGCTCGCGTCGGTCTTCCGGCTGACGCGACCGAAGATCATCGTCGCGCCGTATTGGGAGGACGCGCATCCCGATCACGTCGTCGCCAGCCGCTTGGCCGACGACGCCCGCTTCTGGAGCAAACTCTCGAAGTCCGACATGCCCGGCGAACCGTACTGGCCGCCAAAGATGCTGTACTTCTTCAGCATCCACTTGCGGATTCATCCCAAGCCGGCGTTCGTTTTCGACATCACGCCGCACATCGACGCGAAGATGTCGGCGATCCGCTGTTACGAATCGCAGTTCGACACGACTCAGCCCCCCGCCACGCTCGGCGCGGGCCTCCCGACCCCGCCGACGATCCTCGACGACATCCATGACCGCGCCCGCTACTGGGGTTGGACGATCAGCGTTCCCTTCGCCGAGCCGTTCGCCAGCCGCGAAGAGATCGGGCTGCGCGATCTGCGGTCTCTGGTGTGACGCGACGAATCGAGGTTTGGTGGCACGCCCTTCGATGACTCAGGGTCGTGCTACCTGCCCGCTGACGAGCGCCTCAATTGTACCAGACAAGCACCGACTGGCCTGCGTCCGCTGCGGCTTTGTAGAAGCGTTTCAACTTCTCAAACTGCGGGACGATGTATTCAGTGAAGGTCTCCTCGCCTTCCTCTTGCCAATACTCAACGGGTAAATGCAGCGTATCCATCAACTCAAAATTAAGTTCACGTCGCAGAATGCTCTCGTTCACTTTTTCCAAATCGTCCGAAAACTTTCTGGCCTCTTCCGGTTGAAACTCGCATGCTGGGCCGTAGCCAACATCCAGACCGTTGAGCTTCTTGGGACCACGACCCTCAATGCAGATCGCAAGTTCATCCAACGGCGGAATCGGTTGCGGATCAGGCAATGAGTGCATTTCCTCGCCAAGAGCTTCGTTTATCGATGCAGCGAACTCGATTTGCTCGGCTCGCTTGCATGGCGAAAGTAACCATGCGATTACGCCAGCCGCCTTGTCGAGATCTATGAAGTCGCCCCCCGGCGGTACGTTCTGGTGTAGTCGCGCAAAAGTTTCAGGCGATCGGGGCAACGCTTGAAGCTGGGACGGGGTCAGTCGAGCGTAACAGGTGATCATGCTCATGACGAAGTACCAAGCCAGCGAACGTGTAATTCTCCGCGATCATCGCGGATGAAATTTAGTCGTGGTGTTAACTGCGATCGTCGCGAGTGTCAAAGGATAGTTACGGCCGCTCGATCTTCGCCTTCGCACGCTCTTGTTTCAGGACGTCGCGCTGCATCTCGATCGAGAGTTGCTGCAAGATTTCCGGCCGAGCGTCTTCCAGACTGAGTTGCCCGTCGATCCGTTCCGTGACGGTCAGCAGTAGCACGCCGAACGGTGAGCGAACGGGTTCGCTGACTTCGCCAACTTTCAGTCCGAACGTGATTTGAGGGTAGGGGGGCGGCTGTTTGCCTCGGAAGCCGAAGCGGCCGAGGTCGCCTCCCTTGGCGGCGGCGGGAGCTTGTGAGTGCATCTTGGCGGCGTCCGCGAACGTCAGTTTGCCGGCGACGATTTGTTGGCGAAGCTCGGCCAGTCTCTTTTCGTCCGCAGCCGGATCATCGCCTTTCAACGCGATCTGAGCGGCTCGCACTTCACTGCCGTCGAATTCGTGTTTCCGCGTCTTCCAGACATCGCGCAGTTTGTCGTCGGTTGTCTGACGGCGAACGTACTCGTCCCAATCCAACGGCAACTTGAGTTCGCTCCTCCATGATTCCTCGGTGAACCCCGATTTCGCGAGCAACTTGTCGAAGTCCTCGCCGCGATCCTTCAGCCGTGTCTTGACCTGCGTGAAATGCAGGTCCAACCGCGCCGGCTCGGCGGCGACTTTCTTCTGGGCCAGAAACGCGCGCAGCAACTGGCGTTCGATCAACTGCTCGATGAGTTGCTCGCGTTTTTGTGCCACTTCGGCAGCCGTCAGCTTGAGAATCTTTTTGGCGAAGAAGTCGAGGTCCGCCTCCGTGATCGGTTGCCCGTTGACCCGGACCAACACTGGCGAGTCGCTCTTGGCCGCCGTCTTCGTGGTCTTCGGTGCCACACTCTTCGGCTGATCCGCCCCGAGCTGGCATGCGACGACTGCCAACAGGATCACGAGCGCCACTGCTGAAATCTTTTTCGCCATCAATCACTCCTCGTCCCTAGAAGCGGTTGCTGAACCTAGCACGACGCGCCAGCGAGTGGTCGAATCGTCGAAAAACAACCACTGGAAAAGCAACCACTCGCTGGCGCGTCGTGCTGGTTTTGAAACTGTCTCTCGCCGCCAACTTTCAAATCTCAAACTCCGCCCAGACCGCCGCGTGATCGGAGGCTTGAGTCACCTCATCCGTGACTTCAGGGAAGTGCGGAAACTTGCCTTTGAAATCTGTTTTGTGGAACAGCCCGCGACGCTCGACTCCAACGGCTCGCAGTTGCGCGAACAGCGGCTGCGAAACCAATAGGTAGTCGATCTGCTGCCGACCGTCGTGATACGTCCAACTCGGCCCGCGATGCAATGGGGATTTCAGCACGTCGAACAGTCCGGGCGTCGTCAGCAACGGCTTGAGCGGAGTACTCGTCGGCGAGCCGTTGAAGTCTCCGGCCACGACGATCAAGTCACGGGTTAGGTCGAATCGCCGCAGAATTTCACGCACTCGCTCGGCTTGCAGCTTACGTTTGGCATCGTTTGCCGTCTGTGCTCCGTAACCCTGACTTTTGAAATGGTTGCCGAGCAGCCACAGCGTCCGGCCATCGGGGAGTTCGATTTCAAACTCCGGACAATCGCGACTGAAGATCGGCGTGCGCCGCGTCTTGGTCAGATCGTCGATGTGGCTGCGCACCGAACGGATCGGGAAGCGGCTGAGCAATCCGATGTCGATCCCGCGCGGGTCGTTGCCGTCGATCAGCAGGTTGTGGTCGAACGACGTCTTGAACTTTTTCAGGGTCAACCGGCTGAATCGGTCCAGCGTGTGCCGGTCCTCGATCTCGACCATGCAGAGCACGTCGGCATTGACCGCCTGGATGACGCGCGCTGTGTTGTCGGTGCTGACGGCGTTCACGTTCTCGCGAGTCAACTCGATCCAACCGAGCCAATTCGATCGACCCTTCGCAACGAGTTCGATTTCGGGTTTTGCGTTGGCTCCGGGGCTGGCTCTCTTCACTCGGAACAATTTGCCCCGGACTTCGTTGATCTGGAACCAGCGCTGTTCGGGGAAGAGCTTCGATTTGTCGAACTCGTATTTCTTGAGCAACCCGACGATCGCAGTGCCGGTCGCGCCGGAATAGCTCGCCTTGGCCAGCAGAGCCTCCAGCTTTTGCAGATCGTCGAGCACCTTGGCCGCGTCCGCCGACAGCCCGTCCAACTGAAACACCTTCGGCCGACGAAACAGGTTGTTGGCATTGAACGTCGCGATGCGCAGCGGCATGAGAATCACTCCATCACGCATTGTGGTGCGCGCGTCTCGCCGACACCAGTCGTACCGAGCAACCGTCTCAATCGGCAGAGTTTCGCGCGGTTGCCGGATCGACAGGACGGTCGTGGTCGAGGCGGGCTTGCGGAAGCTCGAATCGGCCGCGACGGATTTCGCGGTTGTGGCGACGGCGATGGCCGATGTTTCCGAAGAGTCTCCGGCCGAACGCCGTTGGCCGATTTTCGTTTTCCGCATCTCAAGCCTGGTGGTGTTGATGATGTCCGAATCCGCTCAAACTGTTCGTCCGCGTCGTCGTCGATGGCGATGGGTGGCCCTGCTGCTTCTCGGAACGCTCGCGAGCGGAGCTTGGTTTGCCCCGGAGATCGTTTCGCAAACGAGCCTGCGGCATCGTGTCGCAAGTTGGGCGACGAGCGGGCTGCCGTTACGAGTGGAACTCGGCCCAACGTCGCTCGGCTGGGCGAAGCCGGTCCTGCTGCGCGATCTGCATGTCCTTGATGCCGACGGACGGTCGCTTCTGGCGGTCAAAGAATTGCGGAGCGAGCGGACGTTGTGGCAGCTCGCGACTCAACGGTCGAAGCTCGGCACGTTCACGTTGGTCGAACCGTCCGGGCATGTCGTACTGCATGCGGATGGTTCGAATGTCGAGGATGTTTTGGCCGCGTTGTTGAGTGGGCCGGCGACAGAGCCTGCTCCGGAGCTTCGACTCGAAATCGTGAATGCCCGCGTTGAGTTCGAGGATCCTGCGTCGAAGCGGAAGTCGGCGATCGAATCGCTCGACTTGAAGTTGGCGAGCGGCGCGAAGGGCATCGAATTACTCGTTGCAGAGATGCCGTCGAAGTCGGCAGCGGCGTCCTCCGATGCTGGTCGGTTCGCCATGTACTTTGGCAAGCCCGTCGCGGATTCTAACTCCGCTGGCGAAGCGACTACGAAATCGGACGACTCGCAGCAGTTGTTGATGCGTGCGAAAGACTGGCGGCTCGATTGGCTCGCACCGATCCTTGCGAGGTGGCAGCCGACGGGAGAATTGTCGGGCCTGTTGTCGGCGAATTGCCGCGTGTCGCTCGGTAGTGCGGTCACCGGGAAAGGCACCGTCAGCGTGCAAGACTTGAGCGTCGCTGGACTCAGCGGCATGGGGACGGATCGGCTTCAATTGGCGGAAGCCTGCCTGCGTGGCAACGTCGAGACACAGGCCGATCGGCTGATCGTTGAAGAGGCGGAACTGCGAACCGAGGTCGGCTCGCTGACGGTGACCGGCAATGTGCCGGTGTCGGGGTGGTCGTTCAAAACGACCGACGAAGCGTTGAAAATGATCGGCCGCGAGACGTTCCGCGTCGATGGCGAAGTCGATCTCGCGAAGCTCGCGGCATTGTTGCCGCAGACATTGGCGGTGCGAGAGGGAACACGGATCGACGGTGGTTCGGTGAGTGTCGCGTTGGCCAGTCAGCCGCAAGATGGACACGAGACATTGCAAGGGAAGGTTGAGATCGCTCGGTTGTCAGCCGTTGCGGACGGAAGACGCTTGGAATGGGACGTCCCGCTGCAAGCAGTCGTGGTGACTCATCGAGACGGCGACGAATTCATCTTCGATCGAGTGACTTGCCGATCGGACTTCTTGCAGGCCGATGCGAAGGGAACGCTGACCGATGCGACGTTCCAATTGAAAGGTGACTTGGACCGGCTGCACCACAACTTGAGCCGCTTTTTCGATTGGGGCATCGTGCGGCTGAGCGGACAGGTCGCTGCAAATGGACAAATTCAACGGCGTGACGGCGGCCAAGTTGAGCTACGAACCAAAACGGAGTTGACCAACTTTGAGTTGCAACGCCGCAACGAATCCCCGTGGCGAGAGGAACGATTGGAGATCGTCACATCGTCGTCGGCTCGGCTGTCGGAGCAACAGCAAATGCGAACGGTCGAATCCGCATCCGTGCGGCTCGTCAGCGGTGACGATCGGCTCGATCTGAAGTTGGTCAAGCCGCTCGACTGGTCAGCGCCGAATGCTCGCTGGCGAGCGGTGGCGGATGTCGTCGGAGGACTGGAATCGTGGCAAGCTCGGCTGCGACCAGTCCTGACGGTCGAAGGCTGGCAAGTCGCTGGGCAACTCACTGCTCATGCCGAAGTCGATTCCGATTCGCGGGTCATTGACGTCTCGAAGCTGTCCATCGGAATCGACAACCTGCAAGCGCGCGGGCCAGAGTGGTTGATTCAAGAGCTGAAGCTGTCGCTTGAAACCGCAGGACGTTGGGAGACGGCGACCAGCCGCTGGGTGGCTCCACAAACGGTGCTCACCGGCACGAGCACGGCCGCAACCGTCAGCGACCTCGATTGGTCGCAAGTTGGAGCGAGCGGCGATGCGCGATTCCGAGTGCATCTTGGCAACGTCTCACGCTGGAAGGTGCAGGCTCAGCAGCAGCCGAGTTACTTCGTTACAGGCGAGGCGACCGGCACGCTCTGTTTGCAACAACGGGAGACGATGACTCAGGCGACGCTCGATTCACGCGTCGAGAAATTCGTGCTCGGAACTCCGACGGATCGCACTCAGTCCGGCTGGGAAACCGCGTGGCAAGAACCGGAGATCAAGCTGGCGACTCAGGCCGTATTCGATTCGGCCAAGCAGTCGCTCCGGCTGAGCGATACGAAGCTGACTGCCGACGGGTTGCAATTGGACCTCGGCGGACAAGTCGCTGATCTGGTAGCAACGCCGCAAATCGACGTCACCGGCGAAGTCGCCTACGACTGGGATCGGCTGACTCAACGGCTCGGCGAGTCGCTACAGAAGAACGTGCAACTGACCGGACAGGAACGCCGCAAGTTCTCGCTGCGTGGCCGACTTGCAGGGCGAGCGGAGGGTGTCAACCCTCCGAGTCTTTCTGCGAGAAACAACACTCGCGAGCAAACCGATCCACTCGGAGGGTTAACACCCTCCGCTCGCCTGTCGAACGTCTCGCGAACGTCGTCGCCGTCCGATTCATCGCTGGCAACACTGACTGGCGAGGCGGGTCTTGGCTGGCAGTCGGCGAACGTCTATGGACTGTCGGCCGGAGCGGGTGACGTGTCGTGCAAGCTGACGGACGGGATCGGCGTGTTCGCGCTGCGCGACATTTTGGTCAACGAAGGGACGGTGCGGCTGAACTCGCAACTGCGGCTGGATCGGACTCCGGCGATGATCGTGCTGCAATCGGAGCGGGTCATCGACAAGGTGCGGCTCTCTCCCGAACTGTGTGCCGGCTGGCTGAAGTTTGTCGCTCCGCTGATGGCCGATGCGACACGCGTCGATGGTCGATTCTCGGTAGTGCTCGCCAACGGAGCGTTGCCGGTCAGTGATCCGTCGGCCGGTGACGTTGCCGGCCAGCTCGCGGTCCATCAGGCACAGGTCGCTCCCGGCCCACTCGGCAACCAAGTCCTCACGGTCGTCGATCGGATCAAAGCGCTGACGAAATCAAAGTCACTCAAGCCCGCCGATCTGCTGTCGCTGGCCGAGCAATCCGCATCGGCTGGCGGCCGCGAGCGAGTCTTGGTGACTCTGCCGGAACAAGAAGTTCCGTTCCGCTTGGTCAACGGCCGCGTGCATCACGAAGGACTGACGCTCGTGACGAAAGAGGCGACACTGAAAACTCGCGGCTCGGTTGGTCTGGACGAGTCGCTAGAGCTGGTCGTCGAGGTCCCCGTTCGCGACGAATGGATCGCCCAGAACAAACAGCTCGCGAGCCTGCGCGGCAAGTCGCTGAGCATCCCGGTGCGCGGCTCGCTGACCGCTCCGCAGCTCGACCTGCGAGTCTTCGAGAGTCTCGCCCGCGAGGCGATCACCGCTCCCGTCGAGAACCTGCTGGAGAACGAACTCCAGAAGGGACTGAATCGGTTGTTGCCGGGGAAAAAGAAGCCGTGAAGGTGGGAATTGGTGATTGATGATTGGTCATTGGCTATTGATGATTCCCGCCCCAAATCATCAATGGCCAATAGCCAATGACCAATCATCAATCTCTATTCCTCCCATTCTGACCGCCGCTTGACTTCTTTCCGGCCGTCCCTCAAAACACGTTCCGGGCCTGTTGCTTGAGGTCGATTGAAGCTCGCGAACTCGAAAGGAATCTCCGTTGTCCGGCCAACTTGCGTCATTTCTGCCGATCCTGATTTTCGTCGCGATTCTGGTTGGGTTCGTCGTCACAAACCTGGTGCTCGCCCACACGGTCGGGCCGAGGAAGAAAACCCCCGTCAAAGAGATGCCGTATGAATCCGGCATGGACCCGGTCGGCGATGCTCGTCAACCGTTTGACGTGAAGTTCTATTTGGTCGCGATTCTGTTTCTCGTCTTCGACGTCGAGTTGCTGTTCCTCTACCCGTGGGCGGTCAGCGCGTACGTCGAGGGACAGCACAACGCAGAGGGTGCGAAGATCGTCGCGTCGCATCTCGGCCATGCGAGCCCTGGCATTCCGACGGAGTTGCGCGGGACGGTGTTTGGCGTGATGCTGGTGTTCATCGCCACGCTGGCGATTGCTTACGTTTATGCGTGGCGGAAAGGTGTTTTCAAATGGCGGTAGGACTTCCCGAAAACGTGTTCATGACCACCGTCAACGCGGCGGCGAGTTGGTGTCGCAAGAACAGTCTCTGGCCGATGCCGTTCGCAACCGCCTGCTGCGGCATCGAACTGATGGCGACGGCCTCGTCGCGGTACGACCTCGCCCGGTTCGGGGCCGAGGTCATGCGGTTTAGTCCTCGGCAGTGCGACCTGATGATCGTGGCTGGCCGAGTCGTCATGAAAATGATGCCCGTGCTGCAACGCATCTGGCTGCAAATGCCCGAACCGAAATGGTGCATTTCGATGGGAGCCTGTGCCTGCTCCGGCGGCGTGTTCGACACCTACGCCGTCGTGCAAGGAGTCGATCGCTTCATGCCGGTGGACATGTACGTCCCCGGCTGCCCGCCTCGGCCGGAGCAACTCATTCAGGCGATCATGGACCTGCAAAACAAAATCCAAGCCACCGGCACGCTCAACGGCACCGAGTTCGGCCTGCGAACTCAGCCAACGGGTCCGACCCCGTTCGACCGCGATGAAATGTGGCGCGTCGAAGACGCGGCGCTCGCGGCCAAGGCGGGCGGGTTCGAGGTGTGAGCAACACGACATGACGCCGCATTTCTACACAGTGTCTGAACGCAGACAACATCTGGAGGATTTCATCAAAGCGACGGAGAACTTATTGGTCGAATTGGAGCAGAGTGATCGGTTCTCTGACGCAGTGCCGGCTTATCGAGATGCGATGGATCAGGCCAAACGGTTCCTTGAAGTTGGGTTTACTCAAGACGACTTATCGAAATTGAGTCGTGAAGCTCCGCAACTCTTCAATCTTCACCCGCACTGGACGCCACCTCATGAGGAATCCGGCGGCAGATCCAAAGTACCGGATTGGTTTTTCAAACTTGAGCCGTTTGAACGTCGAGTGACTGACACGGCCTATCAACTGCGAGTGACAGGCGAGTATTCCAAATGAAAATTACAAATTGCATCGAGCGCAAGAACTGAAGGCATTTCCGAATCAGTCGGCTTCAGCCGACTCCCCATTTGCCACCAGCTTTAGCTGGTGGTGAGCAGGCCCAACAAAACAAAGTAGCTGGCTTCAGCCAGCTTGGAGGCAGGTCTTCAGACTTCAACAACCCAGTGAAACCAGTCCAGCCAAAGGCTCTTCATGTCCAGCCATGTCTATCACGAGATCTACCTGCATCTCAATTGGCATGTGAAGGATGACCAGCCAGTGCTGAACTCGAAATTGGAACCGATCGTCCACCAAATCATCACCGACCGAATTCATCGAACCAACGGAGTCTGGTTGCACGGAATCAATGGAACGGAAACTCACATTCACCTCGCCATCAATATCGAGCCGCAAGTTTGCATCAGTGAGTTGGTCAAAGAACTGAAAGGTGGCAGCTCTTTCGAGACCAATCAGAAGCAAGGTTCCAAAGTCCTGGAATGGCAGCGAGGCTATGGAGTAGTCAGTTTTGGAAAGAAGGCGCTCGCTCATCTCAAACGCAACGGTTCTGAACAAAGCAGAAGTAGAGGAAAAGATCGCTGGGACGTTCTCATTGGGTGTGTTTTGGAAAGGCCCTTTGGGAATGGAGTCCCAGCGATGTGTGCGCAGATTAAGTTT
>SYJG01000540.1 GCA_005798445.1 Planctomyces sp. | reverse complement strand
GGTATTCCGCATGACGGATCTCGCCGGAGCCAAGAGGACCGAGCCATGTCGGCCGCCTGCCGCTCAACGTGTGAGACATTCCGTCGCCATTTCGTTCGGGACGATTAGAACCGTGCTCTCTGCGAAATCGCAAACATTTTCGGGCTGACTTGCTCAACACTCGACGAGAAACTTCGGCTGAGGTGCTCGTCGGTTCGGGCAAAGAATGCCTGATCGGCATGCTCTCCTGAATCCGCATCGGCTGGAGATCGACTACGAGCATCGCACCGTCCAGTTGCGCCAGGCAAAAACTTGGTAATGCGCCGATTCCATTGCGATTTGCGATCATTCGGCGACAAACAAACCCAGGCCAAAATGGGAGCCGTAGCCGAGCGTCAATGGTCCGGCAATCGGCTCCGCGAATCGCAAGCGGAGCGCGTATCCCACGTCAACGGGCGGCGGCGCACCTGATCGTTGGCGGCGACGCGCGAAGTGCCGCAACGCGAGCGTTTCGGCAGTGCGAGGCAACTCGTCCCACTGTTCTACGAGAGGCCGTCCGCGCGAAGCCAATTCAGCGTTGATCTGTCCGATCAATGTGTTCGCTCCGCGCGGCTTGAGGAATCTCGGCGGCACGAACGGCGTCGCGCTCACCCACGAACGGGAGCCGCCGCGTGGTCCCAGCAACCCGGCCACGCGCTGGTTGAGCGGTGCGGGCAGTGACCGCAGCATGTCAATGTCGCCGCTTCCGGCCAGAGCCAATTGCAAGTCCCCGACTCCACCTTTGGTCCAGGTCCGCCGCAGCGTGCGAATCGCCTGTTGAGCCGCGTCACCCAATCCCATCGGAGCGTAAACGAGGATGTGATCCAGCCGACCATCGCCATCCAGGTCCACCGGCAAAACATGGGCATGACGATGCCCCTCTCGCAACGGCCGGCCATGCTTGTCCTTGCCAGTCAGTTCCGGACAATGCACCCTCTGCCCTTTGCCAACTCGGCCCACGATGGCGCGATGAAACAACTCAGCCTGTGGCAGTGTCCGAGTCACCGATGGCAATGCCGATTGATTCCCACTGGGTGTCGCCAGTGCCAGCAGCATGGTTGTCACCGGTCGCGCAGGCCGCCTTGTCGATCGCTTCGGCACGCCAACTTCCAACGCTCCGGCTCGTCGCCAATAGACGACGCGCTGCGATCCCGGCGGCTGACTCCAGCGGTGTTGCTTCCACCAAGCCGTGTCTTTGGTGAGGCAGTCGAGCAAGTCGAATGGAAACGGAGCTTCGGCTTTTGTTCGGTCCTTCAGAAGTTTTGCCGAAGGCTTTTTCGTGCCTTCGGGGAGTGGAAACTCAGCGAGCACTTTGGCCGCCGCGCCGGTGCGCCACTCGGAATAGTTGTCGGGCGGAATGGCGGCCATCACCGCGACCTGCTCCCACTTGGGACCGGGGCAGAATCCGGCTTGATGCGGCATCGCGTCAAAGCCGTTGACCTTGGCATCCGCTTTGGGCAGGAGGCTGGCTTCGACCCAGCTTTCGCTCCGGCCGAGATAGCCCAAGCAATCCGCGAGCTGACTCAGCAACCGAGTTTCGTCATCGGTCAGTTCGCAGGCCCAATGAATCTCAAGGCACTCGTCCGCAACGTCGGCCCAGGTGTCGAAGACGAGCGTGGTCTTCTCACGTCCTTTGTCCAACGTACCGAGCGGCATGAAGTGACGGCTATGCGCGGCGCTGGCTCCGGGGAGCCGATATGAAGGTAGAGTTGCCGCCAGCTTCTCGATGAGTTGTCGAGCGATCGGCGGAATTTCGGACCAGCCTTGCGTGTTGAAGCCGCAGGCAATCAAAGCCCGCAACAAACGCCACGGGCTGGGCGGCCATTCGATCTGGCCTTCGTTGACGTGATGACCCCACGGTGTCGCATGGTAGCGCCCACCGGGGAATTGCAGTCGCAATGTCGGCATCGGTGGTTCCTATTCTTCGGAGGGTTCGTCGGACTCGGTTTCGTCGTCGTTGTCATCTGGCTTTTCTTCTTTGCCCTTCTTGAGTTCATCTTCAAACGTCGCGGTGGTGTGAGTCATCAAGTCCTTGCAGCTTTCAATGCACTTCTTCAATGCGCTTTCGAGGTCCGTCAACGACGGCAATGCGAATCCTGCTGGGCGGCTCGCAATGATTTCCTCATGGTTGATTGGCTCCAAGTCGCAGGCCGTGCGGAGTCGCAAATCGCCATCGAGCAGCTTGCGAACTCGATACAGGGCCAGCAGGACGAGAAGCCCTTCCGCCTTCTCGCCCAGGCCGTAACCGCGAATCTGCGCGAGATCGAGATTGATGTGGCACACAATCTCACCCACGAACTCATCGCGAGCGAATGGCACGTTGCCGAATCCCGCCTTCGTGTCACCGGACGGATTGACGTGGTCATTTTTTACACCGCCAGACGCCGCAACGCGGGCGTCTGAGGCTTCGATGAATGCCGACAGCGCGCGAGCGACTCGTAGACGCCCGCCGGCGAGTTCTTTCTTTGCAAGAAAGACGCCGTGAATCAGGCTGCCGACATCGAACTTGAGCAGAGCTTCCGCCAGCTTCTTACGGTCGATTGGTCCCTCCTCCAGGCCACCGAGTTCGCTCTTGAGGCTTTCAAAAAAGGTGCGATCCTTGCCTTCCAGCAGGTACGGGCTGTTGATCCGATGCGCTTCGAGCAATGAATCCGTCAGGAACTTGCCTTTGCGGTTGATGGTGACGTGGCTGATGCCATTGAGCGCCGCGACGGGCTTGTTGCTGGCCGTATCCCAGCAGGTTGTTTCCAGCCGGTTGGCCATGCTCTGAGCGCTCTCGACGAGCAGCTTCTGGCCGTCCTTCGTCTGGTATGTCGCGGCTCCCAGCGACGGAAAACCGGTGGGCTGGAAACGGTCTCCCTGAACCGGGCGCAGCGGCACCGTAAACAGAACGCGGTTGCATTTCTTCAAGGCATCAAGCATGGACTGGTCCTTTCAAAGACGGGTCAAGAATTGCCGCAGCGCGAGTTGCAGTGCGGTGGTCAATGGGGAACACGAGAGCCGCAGCCCAAAGCTGCGCGATGCGCGGGTCAGCCGTCGCGGCCTGAAGCGGTGAGCGAATACCTGCGGCGCGAAGTCGGCGCAGGGCGATGGCTGTGGCGCTCGCGACGTCGCCAGCCATCAGTCGCCGAATGACGGCGGGTTCCGCCGGAATGTTTCGTCCGTCCTCCAGAGGCCACGGCAGGCAGGCCAATCGCAGCGTGAGCCAAGCTTCTTCCGGTTGATCGTTCGACGAAGTGTTCGCAGGGCGATGAGCTGGCGACAAACGGTCCCACCGAATCGCCATAAACGCGCGAGCCAGATCAAAAATCTTTCCAACATCGAGTGACCCGGAAAGGAACGCGGCCAAATCGCCGAACCGCGCGCCACAACCTCGCGCGGCAACGAGCGGCAGGTGGCGTTGTCCTTTCATGGCCGCTTCGATGAGTCGGCGTTCGACAATCGCGGCGCAGTCCGCCAGCGGATCGCGACCCGAAACGACAACTCGCGGATCATTCATCAACCGTTTGTCAGACTTTTTGAAGTTTCTCGCACCCGGTTCGAGCGGAAGACAGTGATGCCGAACGGGGTCCGAAATTGTGGCGCGACGCTCCGCGTCGCGATTGAGATTCGACGCGGAGCGTCGAACCACACTGGTCGCGCTTCCCAGCGCAACGGCCAGCCGAAATTCCGAGGAGCCATCGTCGGTCGCACGAATCCACTCGGGCCGCAGCGATGGCATCGGCCCGACTTCGATCGCTGTTCTCGTCGCTTGCAGCGATTCGACCGCGACGGCCGCAACCAAAATAGACTGCCAATGATCGGGCGACAGATCGTGGGTGAGCGCCGCCAGCACGGCATCTGTGAGCCGACGCTCGGCCTGAATGAGACGAGCGGTCGGGTTCTTGTCGCGAGTTCGCCGTTGCAGCCGATCCAACCACGGCGCGAGATCGTCGATCAAGAAGGCTTGAGGGTGTTGACGCACATTGATGCGGCCTAGCGGGACGGCCAACGTCGATTGCCCGTTTCTCTCCAAGTAGCCGTATCTCGTAAAGGCGTCGATGCCCCGCGCCACGCCAAGGCGGCTGATTGCTCGGACCACATCAACGGGCCGGTTAGCTGTCTGCTTTCCGAGTTGAACCCGTGCCTCACCGAGCAGACCCGCGACATCGCGCATCGTGGAAGGTCGCGACCAGAGCGGCATCCACTGCTCGCCGCGTTGTGCCTTCTCACTGCCGGGAGATGCGTGGCCAGCGGCGTGAGCACGCACGGCAAACGGCGCACTGGCCCGACTGATCGCGGCGGGATCGAGTCGGCGAGTCGATTGAGCACTGAAGGCAATGCTTCCCTCCATCATCAATAGGAAGTCCCACGCATTGACGAGACTATCGCCGGCCGGTCCCGTCGTGCTGTTCGCACCGCCGGCGGCACCGGGTTGAAATTGCCCAATGGCGGTTGCCGTCAGATTGTTGGCGGCGTCAGACCAGAGCGAGTTCGACAACAAAGCTGCTGTTCCCGTTCGAGGTTGGCCCTCGGCGGAGATCACGTCGAACAATTCGCCGATGCGCTGCATGACATTGTTCGTGAAATCGAGATTGCCGTCGTTTCCGCCGGTTCCAAGGAGCGACGGCCACTGCGGCTCCCCCGCTTCATCCAGGACGACTGCGGCGGAAAGCCATTCGGCGTGAGCACCGCGCCACACGCGACGACAGTCAGGTATCAAAGTGGCCTTCAATGTTTTGAATCGTCGATCCGCCGCAGCCAAAACTCGCTTGTAGCCAGAACTGGCTTTGAGTTGATCGGCCTCGCCTTTTGTCGGTGGCCTCGAAGTGGGAGCGATCAATGCTTCGATCTCTCGCATCTCGGTGTGAATGACGACGCGATCCTCCGCAGAGATGTCCGGCTTGGAAGCCGCCGTTCGCAGTTGATCGAGGAATCCTCGAAACGTGGTACTTTCCGTCAACGAGGTTCGCTGCTGCTCGGTCTGAAACGACTTGTTCGTCTTAGTTCGAGCCTTGATCGCGCGAATCACCGCGTCGGCGTTGGCGACTTGATCCAATAACTTGCGAGCTTCAACAACCCCCTCGCGGAATCGCGAGAAGCGAAGTGCCGTTGATGCTTCCAAGGGTGCCAGGCCAGGATCACCGGCTTTGAAGAAACCACAGCCCTTATTCCACGGAGACAGCAGCGGCGTCGGCTGGTACTTCTCCAGGAAGAACGATTCCAACTCTTGTTTGGAAAGTTTCGTGAGCAAACAGAAATGCTCGTCCTGCCACCAGCCGCGCGCGTTTCGATCGGCTTGCTCCGAGACCAGACGGAGAATGCCCAACGCCTTGAGATAGTTCGCCAGTGGAGCCGGTGAGCAGCCCGTCAAATGATGTAATTGGAGCGTCATGCGGACACCTCATTTTGCAGTGCGGGATCATTGGTACGCAGTCGCGATGCTCGGACATCCGCAGCACGAAGCAACGATTCCAAAAACGCGAGGCCACCGGGGCCGAACTGAGCGAGTAGCTGGTCGCAGCGTTCGCGCCAACTCGCGCCCGTTCGAGTCGAGAGACCGAGCGCAGCAGGTTCCAGTGTGAGCGACAATTTGGGCAACGGTGCGGCGGTGGAATCAAGACAAATACCCGGCAAGCGGTCTCCTTCGCGCACGCCGCGAATTGGCAGGCCACGGTGATCACGGTCTCGGTAGTCCTGATCCTTCGGAGCGGCGTGCAGACCGGCTCGCACTTTGCCGTGATGACTCGCCACCAGATACGCGAGCAAATTGAACTCGTCGGCGGAGCAGTCGAGGATCTGCTGAATGCTGGGGGGAGGCGAGGCTGTTGATGCAAACGCGACGATCGGATGACCAAGCAACTGCAACGCTTCACCCCACGTTCCCAAGAGCGCGGGATGCTGCGGCTGGAAGGTTTCGAGCACCGCGAACAACGCCAACGCGCTGGCGAGTTCATGTCGAAACGCCGGGCGCGAGTCGCTGCCATCGGAAAAGCGGTAAGTTCCCACTGGACGAAGCCAACAGACCTCCGGGCCTTTCGCTAAGTCTTGCCGGTCGGGTCGAAGCAACTCTCCCTTCGACCGCAACGCACCCTGAAATGCGGGATGTGACTTGCCGACATCGTGCCAGCGCCCGGCCAGAGCCAGCACCTTTTAAATGTCATCTGGTAACGAGAGCGCCGTCGCGATCTCTGTTGCGATGCCGGTCACTTCGCCGCTGTGACAGGCAATCGTCTTCCACTCGTTGAGGAAGCTGAGGTTTTCACCGTCCTGCCGATTGTCCGCTTGATTGAGCGCTTGCGTTTCTGTCGGAGCCTCCGTTGAAGAGACGACCAGCACGTCGTCGCTGGCGTCAGGATCAAATCCGCGATCCACGCGATATCCACCACACGACGCGGCGACACAAACAATGCGTCCCGGAAGCAGGCTCGCGCGGTTGGCCTCGGTCCACTCGCCATCGAGCCAATCCCAAACCCAGGCTCGCTTTTTTGCTTTCAACTTCGGCTTGCGATTTGTTTTCGTCTCCTCGCCGCACAACCAATCGCGCGCATCCAGAAACGGCACGGAGCAAAGTTCCTGACGTTGCGGCTGCCGCTTTGTTGCCGGCGATTCGTCTTTGTCGAGTTCGATCCAGAAGACTTGCAAATCGCGCTCGTCGCCCGACCGGATGAAGCGGCTGATGTCGAGGTCGGCTCCTGTCAGGTCGGGCGTTGTGTCGAAGAGTTCGTCGAACTCACGACGCAACAACAAATCCGCTGGCGAATACGGATAGAGCCGTGATCGTCCTTCGGGACTCAACGACTCTTCGTGAGCTTCCAGAGTAGCGATTCCGACATCGGTGAGACCTTTCAGGGACGACAGCGCGCTTTCGAGTTCGTCAGGCGAATAAGGCGGTGCTGCCTTCTCGTCCTGGCCTCGATCCACCACAACCACACGGCCGCTGCCGCCGTATCGAGCACAGCGTCCAAAGCGCTGCACGAGGCTGGGCCACGGAGCCAACTCGGTAATCAAGCAACCTGCCGAGATATCGACACCGGCTTCGACCACTTGAGTTGCCACAACGATGCGGTCCACTTCTGACGTGCATGCGGCGCGACTCAGGAAACGTTGCTGCCAACTTTTACGCTCTGCCGGTCGGAACCGACTGTGGACCAATTCGATGCCTTCTGTTCGTCCGGCAGCGTGCAGCGCGTCAAACGTCTCGCACGCTCGCTGCACCGTGTTGCAGACAACCAGCGTGATCTTGCCATGCGACCCGGCTTCCGTAGCGGCGTGCTCGTCGAGGATTCGTTGCGCGAACTCCTTCGCCTTGTCTCGCTCAATAGCATCAACCGTCAGCGTCTTTGCGATCTCCCACAATCCTCCGCGGCGCTGTTCGGACGCGACCGAACAAGGTTCGCGAATCCACTCCGCATGTTGCTCGGCGGTATCGACGCTTTTGAGCCATTCGGGTTGCAGCGTCGCGCTCATCCACCAAGTCTGACACGGACGGATGCTCTGACCTCTCGCGGAGTCCTGCCCGCGAAACGCTTGAAGCTGCGCCGATGTCGCCAGCCCAACATCCATGAGCTGGACTTCATCCATGACCCATAAGGCGTCTTGATTCAGCAAGCCGAACTCGACCGGCCAACGTGCCCGGCCGCTGGCGTAGCCTCGATTCAGGGCACGCGACAACAGCATGTCCTGCGTGCCAATCAGAATCGCCGGACGCTCAGGGTGCAGGATCCACTCACCGGCATCTTCACCACCCATGAGCACATGCACGGCCGGTCGCCGATCCGCTGGCATACGGTCTGCGAGTGCCTGTGCGACTTGCTCGGTCTGTTCGACGAGCACGCGCATCGGCAAGCACCACACGAGCCGTCGCGGCCAGCGGTCATCAGCACAGCAAAGACGTCGATAGCTCCATGTCGCCAGAACGCCTTCCGTCTTGCCAAGCCCAGTCGGAATGCGAATCAAACGATCGCGACAAGCCGGCTCGTCCGCCAACTCGGTCTGCCAGCGGCGAGGCGACTCATGCGTCGTGAGCGTCTGAAACCAAGCGTCGAAAGATGTTGGTGATGTCATGAAGTGCTTCCACAAACGATGAACTGGTTTTGTGTTTTGAATCTGCTTGAGTGGTTGGAGTGTTGACCGGTCACCGAGCGATATGACGTTCACCGAAGGTCTTCCCGCCTGTCAGGAGACCTTCGATCGGAATGAAGTGGCTCGATCGGGAGACCGGCCACAACCGAGATATTCATGGTTCGGACTCCTGTGGCATGGGTAGGCGGGCGAGGCGTTGTTCGAGGAGGTGTTCGTCGGGGAGGACTGTCTGATACGTGGCGATGCCGATTTTTCTGGCCGCTGCGGTGAGGGCGAGACGGACTTGAGCGTGGTCGGCCGTCTTGCAGAGCACCAAGCCGATCGACGGGTTTTCGTGCGGCAGGCGAAGCTGTTCGTCGAGAGCGGCACAATAGAACTGGCTCTTGCCAGCGTACTCCGGCTTGAACTTGCCGATCTTGAGATCGACCGAGATCAAGCACTGCAAGCGGCGGTGAAAGAACAGCAGGTCGATGTAGAACGTGTCGGCTCCGACGGTCAGCGGGTATTCCTCGCCGACGAAGGTCAGGTCTTTGCCAAACTCCAGAAAAAAGTCACGCAAGTTGCCGAGGATCGCTTTGCGAAGCTCCTTCTCGGTGTGTTCATCTTCGAGGCCGAGGAATTCGAGGATGTAGTGATCCTTGAACGGCAACAGGTCGCCGTGCTCGGCATCGGTGGGCAGGCACTTTTCCGGATCGCGCTTGACCGAGACGTAACGCTCGAAAAGAGCCGCGTCGATCTGCCGGCGAAGTTCGCGCACGGACCAGCGCTCGCGCACCGACATCGTCATGTAGAAATAGCGTTCGTCCGGTCGATCGCAGGCCCCGATGATGATCGTCAGGTGGGTCCACGACAGTGACGTGATAGCTCGACTCAGATCG
>SYJG01000539.1 GCA_005798445.1 Planctomyces sp. | reverse complement strand
GATTCTCGGTGGGCTGACGCCCAGCCGCTCGCCGATGCCACGCAATCCTCACCCACGTCGATCATCAGATTCGACGGCTTGATGTCACGATGCACCAGCCCGCGGCGAAAGGCATACTCCAAACCGAGCGCCGCCTGCCGAGCAATCTCGCACGCATCCGGAATTCTCAGCGGACCAAATCCGTTCACGACCGCTGACACATCCGGCCCGTGAACGTACTCCATCACCAGGTAGCTGACGTCGTCGTGCTTCCCCGCGTCCATCGCGCGCACGATCTGCGGATGTTCCAGCCGCCCAACCGCACGCATTTCCCGCTCGAAGCGCGCGACCGCGTCGGCATCCTGCATCCGATCTGACCCCAACATCTTGACGGCGACAACTCGTTCCAGATGCGTGTGCAATGCCTGATAAACCGCCCCCATGCCGCCGCGCCCGATTTGCCGCAGCAAAACGTATTGCCCAAACCGCACGCCCGCCGGAAGGACCGCCGCCTCGGCCTCGGATCGCCGGTCGCCCGGCAGCGTGTCCGGCAAACCAGAGCCGTGAGCGCGACTCATTGACAACCGCGTCTCGCAATCCGTGCGCGACTCCGTCGCTAAATGTTGAACAAAGCAGACGCACGCCGCCTCTTGTGCGAACTGCTCCGGTTCGTCCAAGACCGCCAGCGCTCGCACCAAGTCGTCCTGATCCGCCAACGTCTCCAACGCCGACTGACACGCGGTGCAGCTTTCCAAGTGCTCGGCCACTTGTTCGATGTCCCCCGCCGACAACCTCCCCGCTGAGAATTGGCTCAAAGTCGCTCGCGTAGGACATGTCACCGTCATATTTCGCCTCGTTCAGGCATCCGCCACGGACTAATTCGCGAAAGTCTGACAGTCATCTTTGAACCAGTCGGATGGCCGCGCTTAGACGACTGCGTTCGGAGATTTCAAAGGAATGGTCGCGAGGCGGCCATCTCGCCTCGCCTCGAAGCTTCTGGTCACACCGCCTCCTCCGGCTCTAGCGTTTCGCCCAGTTCCTCTCGCAAGCGTTGCAAGACGCGCGATTTCGCCTTGTACACCGACGCCACCGAGAGGCCCAATTCCTCGGCGACTCTTCGGGGAGCGTGTCCCTCAATCGCCGTCCGCCAAAACGCCCGCCAGGTGGATTCCTCGAAGTCGGTCTCGATCATCGCCAGCGCCCGCATCGCCAACGACTTCGTGGAGGCTTCCAAACTCTTTTCGCTCAGAGCGTCGTCCAGCAATTGTTGAAAGCCCACATTCGCCGTCGTGCCGCCCGCACCGATCGGCTGCCGCTGTTGCTGCCGAAAGAAATCTCGCAGCCGATTCCGGGTGATCCCCTGCAGCCAACTCCGAAACCGCCCATCTGGCCGTTCCTGATCGAACCGTTCAATCGCCTGACACACCGATCGAAACACATCCTGAGCCACATCCGCCGCATCACTCGGCTGTAACCCACTCCGACGCGCCCACCCGTAAACCAACGGTCCATAGAGTTGAGCCAACCGTTCCCAAGCCATTGGGTCGCGCTGCTTCGCCTGCTCGATCAATCGTACGGAAGTGGACAGCGTCTGTTTCATACTGCGGTACCACGATTCGATTTTGTCTCATCCCACTGAAGGCCGCAGAGCGGCTCTCAGAATGTAAGTGTCGTCCACACCATAATCCATGCTTGACCAAACGAAGCACGATCGACACAGCTCACGGCGGCGACAGTTCACCGTTGCCATTGAGTCGCGTCATCACACCTAATAATGACATTTTCGACGAAAGCGTATGATTCGTGGTCTGGTACTCCGTGAAGAAAGTTTGGCACTCCCCATGTCAGTCGAATCAATCGCCAACGCCAAGAGCCATTCCGGACGCTTCAACACGACTCATGTGGAGAACATGCTCGACAACAACACGGGAGGATATCCCTGAGACGTTGAGGAAGTAGGCGGTTCCTCCGTCGGGGATTACGCTCCCCAATGGATGTTCAAATCAAGACCGGAGAAACCACCCTGGGACGACAGTACGAGACAGGAAATGGACGGGACAAGACCTCCGGGATTCGTCGGGCGCGGAAGGTCGCTCGTCAAGCGGCTCGGCGGAGTGACTCCGTCAAAGACGGGTCGGCGCTTCGGCGGACTCACGGGCCGGGCGGGTTGATGGTGCCGTTGCCGCTGACCTGGGATGAGACGGTGGCACTGATACCTGAGACGGTGCATTCGTTCGCGGTCGAACTGGGGCAGCACGTCGCCACGCGATTGTTGGAGGAAGAAGTCGAACGTCTGTCCGGTCCGTAGCATTCACGTCCGCCGGGGCGAGCGGTGAGTCGTCACGGACACCAACCGCGCTTCGTGGTGACGGCGGGCCAGAAGCTGCCGATTTAGCGACCTCGTGTGCGACCGACGGAACGGCGTGGTGAAGAGGTCGAGTTGCAGAGCTACGCCTTGATGCAATCGTCCGAGGCGATGCCGCGCTCGGCGTTGGCCAAGATGGTGCGTGGTGTCTCGACGCAGAACTACGAAGGAGTGGTCGAAAGCAATCGCGAAGGCTTCGGCACTCAGCGATCCTCGCTCAAGAAATCGAATTCGCGATGACTAACGCTCAGCAGGCCGAGTGCGACGTCTCCGGCACACATCCAGAGCTGTTTATCTGCCGCGACTTGAAAGGCTATGGCTGGGTCTTCCGCAAAGGGAACGTGCTCAACATCGGCCTGGGCCGCGAGCACGAGACACGGTTGAGCGAACATGTCGCCGCGTTCTGCGAGTTCCAGTACGCTCGCGGCCGAATTCGATTTGCGTTGCCGACACGCTTCCACGGACATGCCTATCGCCTTCGCACGCAGGTTCCGCGCGTCTCCGCGTCGAACGTCTTATTGATCGGTGATGCGGCAGGGTTGGCTTCGGCTCACAGCGGCGAGGGCATTCGTCCGGCGATCGAATCAGGATTGCTGGCCGCATCAGCGCTGATTGAGAACAGCGATCCAAAGACCGCTGCCACTCAATACGCCGCGCGGTTGCAAGCACGGATGCGAATGGGACACGCCGAAACGTCGTCACGCTGGCTTCCATCGGCCGCGCAAATCTGGCTCGGCCAGAAGCTGCTGAGGACTCAGTGGTTCACTCGCCATGTCGTACTGGACCGTTGGTTCTTGGACACCAAGCAATCCGCGCTGTCATTGTGAGTCGCTCACGGCGTTGGCTTCGGCGGCTCGGCCGGCCGTACCGTGAGCACCGGGCAGTGCGCGCGACGCACGACGTTCTCGGCGACACTGCCGAGCACCAAGTGCGAGAAGCCGCTGCGGCCATGAGTTCCCATCACGATGAGGTCGATGGCCGCCTCTTTTGCATCATCGACGATGTGGTTGCTCGGCGAGCCACTTCGTAGTTCGAGCACGACCTTGAGCGACTCGAAGCCTTCGGGCAGCGTTAATTCGGCCAATGCGGTGCGTGCCTTCTGACGGATCATCGTCTCCCACGACATCGCCCCGTTGAACGGTGGTCCGAGATACGGGTACGGGTCTGACAACCCCGCGACGACATGCAGCAGATGCAACTCCGCGTCGAATCGCTTGGCCCACTCGCACGCCATCTCCAAAGCGGGCCGAGATTCCTCACTGAGGTCCACGGGACACAGAATCTTTTTGATCGCGACCATGATGTGGGTCTCCGAATAACTGAGCCGGTACGCGCTAGCGTCCGGTTCGGACACAAGAAAAAAGACAAACCGGACGCTAGCTCGAATTATTCACGGCTAGAGACAAAAGCGGCCTCCTCGCGCATCTAAGTGGTTGGATTAAAAGCCATTTCAGACCACGCACGGAGGCCGCGATGAGTTTACAGACTGCTTGGAATTTTGCATTTGAGTTTGGGG
>SYJG01000538.1 GCA_005798445.1 Planctomyces sp. | reverse complement strand
GACGTGGCTGGCTCGCAAGTACGGCATGACCACACGCTTCATCGAGTTGGCCGGCGAGATCAACACGCACATGCCGGACTATGTCATCAACCGGCTCATGGAATTCCTCAACGAACAAGGCAAGGCGTTGCGTGGCAGTAAGATCGCCCTGCTAGGCATGGCCTACAAGAAGGACGTCGATGACCCGCGCGAAAGTCCTTCGTTCGTGCTGATGGAAATGCTGCTCGCGCGCGGAGCAGTCGTGACCTACAACGATCCGCACGTCCCGTCGCTGCCGAAGATGCGTCATCACGACGTTCCCGACATGGACAGCTCGCCGCTGACTCCGGAGTACCTTGCCGCACAAGACTGCGTGCTGATCGCGACCGATCATTCGGCCTACGACAGCGACTTCATCGTTCAGCATTCAAAGCTGGTGCTCGACACTCGCAATGCCAGCAAGAACGTCACGGTCGGCCGTGAGAAGATTCGCAAGGCGTGATTGCATTGCCCCGCGAGGAAAACGTCAGCCCGTTGGTCGCCAACAAACGCGGGTTTCAAGGGCAGCGATTCAACACGGTGCGCCAGGCGAGTAGCGCGTCGCGAGTGGCTCGCACATCGTGGACGCGCAGGAGGTCCGTGCCTTGAGCAGCCAATGCGAGGCTGACCCCCAGCGTGCCGGCATCGCGTTCTTCGAGCTCACGGCCGAGTACCTTTTTCAAGAACCGCTTCCGCGAATGGCCGATGAGCACGGGGCGACCGAGCGAGTGAAATGTCGCGATGTGCGAGAGCAGATCCAGATTGTGCTCGGCCGTTTTTCCGAAGCCGATCCCGGGGTCGAAGACGATCCGCTCGCGTGCGAGGCCGGCGGCTTCGAGTTCATCCAGACGTCGTGAGAAGTGTCGGCACACGTCGGCGACGACGTCGTCGTAGCGCGGCTCAACCTGCATGGTTTGTGGTGTGCCTTGAATGTGCATCACGATCACGCCACAAGCGGACTCACAACAAATGCGAGGCATGTCTGAGTCGAAGGTCAGCCCTGAGATGTCGTTGACGATTGCGGCTCCGACCTCCAGACATTGGCGAGCGACTTCGGCCTTGGAGGTGTCGATGCTGATCGGAGTTCTTGTTTGTCGAGCCAATTCACGCACCACAGGAACGACTCGTCGTAACTCCTCGTCCAACGGAACCGCTGTAGCACCGGGACGAGTCGACTCGCCGCCGATGTCGAGAATGTCGGCACCTTCCTCGACTAATTTCAGCGCGTGCTCAACGGCAGCCGACACCGAAGCAAACTTCCCACCGTCCGAAAAGCTGTCGGGAGTGACGTTCACAATTCCCATCAATTTCGTTTGACCAGTCATCTCCCATCGCCGAGAACCGACAAGCCACTCACGAGCGGATAGCGGTTCACGGACCGCTGGCGAATCTGAAAAAGTGAAATTCGGATGAGGCGGTGAATCCGGCTGCACTTGATTCATGTGGTGGTTTGACATTGGAGGCGTCACGGCTATCCTACCCCGCATAATTTGCCCATTCGGAAAAGTTTGTCCGATCATCAACGTTGCGTAACACCTAGCGTCCAGGGAGTGTCGGACGCGAATCGTCTAGAGCGGCAGAGCCATGAGGGCTTTGCCCGTTCGTCTCGGTGGAAGGCCAGGTGGCCACCATCATAGTGCAAGGAAAGGGAGACAT
Source organism: Planctomyces sp. (assembly GCA_005798445.1). Taxonomy (GTDB): domain Bacteria; phylum Planctomycetota; class Planctomycetia; order Planctomycetales; family Planctomycetaceae; genus SXKJ01. Next base: position 40,065 of record SYJG01000538.1, on the reverse strand, counting down.
CATGAGTCGTTCTATGAAGTTGGTTGCGTTGAGCGCGACCCTGGCCGTCCTGGCCGCATTCAGCGGTGCCGCTGAAGCCAAGGATTGCTGCAAGCCCGTGAAGGTTAAGTGCTGCAAGGCTCCGAAGCCGACCTGCTGCGCTCAAGCCGCTCCGGCCCCGTGCGCCACCGCCTGTGCTCCGGCCCCGTGCCAGGTCAAGACGGTGAGCTGCTGCAAGCCGGCCGCGACCTGCTGCGCCGCCAAGACCTCTTGCTGCTCGGCTCCGAAGGCCTGCTGTGGCAGTGCTGCTGGTGCTACGGCCGAACCGGTGAAGGAAGTTCCTCCGCCGCCGAAGGAAGAAGCCGCTCCGGCTCCAAAGGCTTAATTGCCTCTTGGACAGCTCGATGTGCGAATCCAGAAATCGAGTTGACCCTCACGGGTCGGCTCGATTTTTTTGCGCCCTAAAATTAGGTGAGTTCATGACAAAGACGTGCTCGCTGTCTGGCTTGACGCTCTTTGCAGCCACTCGCACAATCGCCACACATTGTTGATGAATCTTGTCCATATCAACCGCTTCATCCTGCTAGACGAGACCAGTATGTCGCAAAGTCTTCCGTCGATTCCGGTGGTTGGACTCGACCGTCGCAGATTTCTGATGAGCTTGGTTGGCACGTCGCTGTTTGCGATCGGGTGTGGTGCAGAGACCTACAAAAATCGCCTCACTGAGACTCAGAAGTATTTCGAGTATCTCGAAAAGGTGAACTCGGCACTCGGGCCGAAGGTGGTCCCGTTTGAAGGCGTGGAAATTCGTGTTCCCAAGCCCTTCGAGCAAATCCTTCCGCCCCCTCCACCCAAGGATGGAGAACCCGAAGCTCAACCCATTGATCCGAATAATGACCCTGCCCAATTGGGCTATCACCCCAACGTGCGCCTTGAAGGTGTGCTGGCCAGTTGGCGAGCAATGGTCGATTTGGAACCCTCGGGCGAAGGAATGGCCTACTTGCACTTGTTGAGCAACTTGCCGCGATGGGTCGAGAAGCAAACCAATAACGACATCGAGCCACAGTACTATCGCCGCGATCTGACGAACGTGCTGGCCAACGCCTACAACGTGCAGACGGAGACGACGGACTCCGCATGGCCTTGGGAAACGCTTCGTGATCGTGACTTCGCACCGTATGTCGGGAAGAAAACAGTCGAAACGATTTCGATCCCGCCTGAGGAACAGCCCATCAACGCCATCTTTTATTGGATGGAAGCCAAAGACGTGCATGTCGGATTGGTGCTGATCTTTCCGCGAGCGATGGATGCTCGGTTGAAGTTGGATGATCGCCTGAAGCACACGTTGGAAACACTCAAGGTGCCGTCGCAGCCCCCACAAATGAAAGCCAACAAATCGACGTCGGGCGGATTCTGAAAGTACCGTCATTGCTCGATGCGGCACATCGGAAGTCTGCGTCGAAGTTGCTCGGCTGCCGTTGCTGAGACGGCTGTCTTAGCGAGATAGAGTTCGTGCAACTGGCATAAGTGTGCCAAACAGCCAGTGCCACTGTCGGTGACTCGGCTTCCGATCAGCGAGAGGTGTCGCAGTTCCCGCAGGGAAGCCACTCCTCTCAAGCCGTCATCGCCGACACGAGTGAAACTCAAGTCGAGCATCCGGAGTTGAGCTTGCGCCGTTGCGAACTCTTGAAGTCCGCGATCTGAAATCTGTGAACCCGATACGTCCAAACTAACCGGCTTCACCGAAGCAAGCAAAGATCTCAAGCCCGCGTCGCTGAATGGCAAACCACGCAATTCAATCGCCAATTCGCTCAGCGACTGCAGAGCCGACAGGATGTCCGACTCGATGATCCCTTTTGGATTCAGGTGTTGCGCCTTCAATCGGACCAAAAGGCCTTCGGTTTTCGATTCACGAACGGCAAATCTCTTCACGACGGCACCGCGCTGCACCAAATCCCGAATGGCAGCGTCAGTTCGAAGATTGTCTGCACGACGCGCTAGATCCTCGGCGGTGATCGGCGACAGCAGTACCAAACTCAAGAGTACTGCGAAGAACTTTGGTGAGTGCCGCATCGGAAGACCTATTGAGAGTCCGCCTCATTCCAAGCGAAATTTGTGGCGAGCATAATGAATCGCGTCGATGAGCGCGTCCACTTCGGTCTCGGTGTTGTAGAACGCGAAGCTGGCGCGGGCCGTTGCCGGGACGTCGAGCCAGTCGTGCAACGGCATTGTGCAGTGATGGCCGGCTCGCACAGCGACCCCTTTTTGATCCAGCAGATCGGCGAGATCGTGCGGATGCACTTTCTCGACCGTGAAGCTGACGATCGAACCGCGATGTTCGATGGCCGGGCCATAAACCGTCACTCCCGGTTGTTGAGGCAACAACCGTAACGCCTTTTCGAGCAGCTTTGACTCCTGAATGTGGATCGCCTCGAAGCCAATCGACTGCATGTAGTCGATCGCTGCTCCGAGTCCGATCGCCTCGGTGATCGGGATCGTGCCCGCCTCGAACTTTGCGGGCAGTTCGCCCCACGTCGAGGTTTCGAGATGCACCTCGTTGATCATGTTGCCGCCACACAGGAACGGGTCCATCGCTTCCAACAACTCGCGTCGGCCATACAGAACACCAATGCCTGTCGGGCCGTAAAGCTTGTGTCCTGAGAACGCCAAAAAGTCGATGGTGGGATCGCGCACGTCGGTTGGCATGTGAGGGACGCTCTGTGCGCCATCGACCAAGATCAACGCTCCGACACTCTTCGCCCGCGACGCGAGTTCTCGGATCGGATTAATCGTTCCGAGCACGTTCGACATCGCCGTCACCGCGAGCAGTTTCGTCTTGGAGGTGATGAGCCGATCGAAGTGTGACTCATCCAGGCGACCATCAGCGGTTAACGGAATGAACCTCAGCCTCGCTCCGGTCGCCTTTGCCGTTTGCTGCCACGGGACCAAGTTCGCGTGATGCTCCATCTCGTTGAGCAGTATCTCGTCCCCCGGCTTCAGAAATTTTCGCCCCCAGGCATTCGCGACCAAATTGATCGACATCGTCGTGCCGGATGTGAAAACGATCTCGGCGGCATCTGCCGCGTTCAGAAAACGCCGAATTTTCTCGCGAGCCGCTTCCAGTTCGACGGTCACTCGATCGCCGAGTTGATGAATGCCACGATGCGCGTTCGCGGTGCAGGTCTCGTAGATCTCGCGCAGCTTGTCGATGACCAACTGCGGCTTTTGTGCAGTGGCACCGTTGTCGAGATACGCCAGCGTCGCTCCGTTCGGCAGCGGACGTGCCAGAATCGGAAAATCTCCGCGCACAGCCTGAACGTCGAACGGGCGGAGAGTCATGTTTTCCAGTGGCGTGCTCATTCGCAGACTTCTAGCCGGTGGTCGCGACCACCGGCTCACTGGCGTCCGTCGGTTGCGGCTGAGTTGGAGCGGAAACCTGATCCAATTCGTACATCAGCGTCTTGAGAACTTTGAATCCCAGTAACCCGCAACGTTGCCGAGTCGCCGTTAGCGGCACCTTCAACAACTGCAACATCTCGGGGGCTTGGAAGCCACGCAGTTCGTTCAATGTCTTTCCCTCGACGTGCTGGCAAAGAATCGACGCAGCCGCTTGGCTGATGGCACAGCCTTTTCCATTGAAGAAGGCCTCGGCGACTCGCCCGGATTCATCCAATTTCAGTTCCAACCGGATTTGGTCGCCACACAACGGGTTCTTTTCGCTGTGGGCACACGTCGGACTAGCGAGGTGCCCCTTGTGATAGGGACATTCATAATGGTCCAGGATGTAATCGTCGTAGAGATCTGCGTTCACGCCGGCACCTAATCGATTGCGGCCGATTCGCCGCTGTTACTTGGCTCTGTTGAGGTTTCGTTTTCGACAATTTCATCTGTCAAAATAGCAATGTCACCGCAAGGATCAAGCCTGCTGCACAGAACTGCGGATCGGCCAAGGTCGAATCGAGACATATCGTGCTGCGATCGGGGCCTCGCTTGTGACTGCAAAGCGCCATCAAGTGCCATTCATCGTCTGTGCCGTCACAGAACAATTCGCGTATCGAGATTCCTTCGAGTCTAGAACTGGAATGAACCGGAGCCAGTCATTAATTATGCGATTGGGGTGCGATTTCGTTCGTTTTTTTGACGAGGCTTTACGGGCGAAGGAACACCGATCGGAGCTTGTCGCGAGTTGGTTGACCGACTGTGGTCTCGCGTTAGGATGCTCGCCGCCGCTGGCCGAGCAACTGTGCGGGGCTGGCTTCAACACAACTCCTAGAACCACAGGCTCAATCGCCGGTGGAGCGAGTTTGCAAGGCGTTTTGGGTAGTCGATCGACGGGTCTCTGCCTAAACGTGTGACTTCAACGGTTATCACAGGTGTCATCGTGTTGTTCACTGCCGATGAGACATTGCTGTCAGTAATTGTCTGGATGTTGGCTTGGCTAGGCGGTGCGATTCTGGTCGCTTCGCCGACCTGTACTGCCGTCCGACGAATTCTGAATGGCACTGATTCATCCCGATCCGCGCCGCTGCAGAAGATGGCGAACGAGCGATTGTCACTGGAAGCATTTCTTCCGGTGCGTTGCCCAGTCCGATCTGTCAGCGATCGCACCGAGCCGCCCGACCGAATTCGGCATCTCGCCGAAAACGGCCTCGGCGGATGGCAGTCCGATGGCCGTTGAAGCTGAGTTCGGTTGATTTCGATTTTTGATCGGAATTTCAAACCGACCGATTGCCAACTCGCTCTGCTTGACATTGTTCGATTCTGACCGATGACAAAATGTCGAACGACTTGACCGATTGAGCGTGTGGTTTCGCAGATGGATTAAGGGCTGCGGAGCCATGGATAATGCGATTATTGGACTGGTAGCGTTGTTGCTGGGTGGTGCTGGCGGTTTCTTTTTTGAGCGGTTACGGCGTGGTGCCGCCTATCAGGATCGTGATGCGATCATCGCTCAGGCGCAGCGCGATGCCGACAATCTCAAGCGGACGGAAGAGATTGCCGCCAAGGAGATCGTTCTCAAACGCCGCGAGGAACTTGAACGCGAGGTCAACAAGACGCGCGACGAAGTTCGAGACTTTGAGCGGCAGCTCGACAAGCGCGAGTCATCGCTCAAAGAGCAGCAGGATGACCTCGTCAAGAAGGAGCGATTCCTGCAAACCAACCAGACCAAACTGGCTGAGCGTTTGAAGGCTATCGAGGCCCGCGACAAGGAACTCGAACGGCTGCTGCGCGACGAGCAGGAACAACTCTACAAAATCAGCGGACTCGACAAGCAAATGGCGACGTCGCAGTTGCTCGACCGGTTGGATCGCGAACTGAAGAACGAGACCGGCACGTTGATTCTCAAGCATGAAGCGGATCTGCGAGATCAAGCGGAAGTCAAAGCTCGTGAGATCATCGGAATGGCAGTGCAGCGCTGCGCGTCGCAGCATACGTCTGAGCTGGCGGTCAGCACGGTTGATATTCCAAGTGATGAAATGAAGGGCCGGATCATCGGACGCGAGGGCCGCAACATCCGCGCATTCGAGAAGGCCGCTGGCGTGGACGTCATCGTCGATGACACACCAGGTGTGGTCGTGGTCTCGGCGTTCGACAAAGTCCGCCGCGAGATCGCGCGGCAGTCACTGGTCAAACTGATCGAGGATGGCCGCATTCATCCGACTCGCATCGACGAAGTCGTTGCGGAAACGACCAAGGAGATGGACAGTTTCGTGCGCAAGACCGGTCAAGCGGCTTGCCAGGAAGTCGGCGTGCTGGGGCTGCACGAGAAGCTGGTGGACCTCATGGGGCGGCTGCATTTCCGGACCAGCTACAGTCAGAACGTGCTGCGGCATTCGATCGAAGTTTCGCACTTGACCGGTTTGATCGCCGAGCAATTTGGACTCGACGGCAACATCGCTCGCCGCTGCGGATTCCTGCATGACATCGGCAAAGCCGCCGATCACGAGATGGAAGGCGGGCATCCTGCCGTCGGTGCGGAATTGCTCAAGCGGTACGGTGAAAAGGGGGAGGTCGTCCACGCCGCGTTTGGTCACCACGACGATATTCGCCCCGAATACATCTACACGGTGCTGGTCGCCGCCGCCGATGCCGTCAGCGCGTCGCGTCCGGGTGCGCGGCGCGAAAGCCTGGATCGGTACATCAAGCGATTGGAGGAACTTGAAGCGGTCGCATTCGGGTTTCCCGGAGTCGATCAAGCCTTCGCCGTGCAAGCCGGTCGCGAGATTCGCATCATCGTCGACTCCGGCCGAGTCAATGATCGTGAAGCCGCCAAGATGGCTCGCGACATCGCCACCGCCATCGAGCAAGCTCTGACGTATCCCGGCGAAATCAAAGTGACGGTCCTGCGAGAAACCAAAGCGATTGAAATCGCTCGATAGCGGCCCGGATGCGACGTGTCTCCCAAATAAAATCAACCATCGGAATGCGAACCGCATCCATCACTTTCCGAAAGGGACGTTCAATCATGCTTTTACTCGCTCGGTCGTCGTTGTTGAGCATTCCGATGGTGTTCCTGATTCTTTGCGGCGCCAGCGTTGGCGACGACGCGACAGACGCTCGTGCGAAAAAGTTTGTCGATGACCATGTGACCAAAATGAGGCCACTCGACAAAGAGGCTGGCATTGCCTGGTGGGACGCCAACACTTCCGGCAAGGACGAAGACTTTCAGCGAAAGGAAGTCGCTCAAAACAAGATCGACGCTGCGTTGGCCGATCCGGTTGTGTTCCGCGAACTCAAGGCGATCAAGGAAACGGGCAAGGTCAGCGACAAACTGCTGGCTCGGCAGATCGACGTGCTGTACCTGTCGTACTTGGAGAAGCAGGTCGATCCGCTGCTGTTGCGTGAAATGGTCGCCAAAGCCAACGCCGTCGAGAAAGGCTTCAACGTTTTTCGAGCCGATGTTGATGGCAAGAAGCTGACCGAAAACGACGTCCGCAAGATTTTGAAAGACTCGAAATCGTCCGACGAACGCCGCAAAGTCTGGGAGGGTAGTAAGCGAGTCGGAGCCAACGTTGAAAAGGATTTGATCGCGCTGGCAAAGCTTCGAAATCAAGCGGCGGCGCAACTGGGTTTCACGAACTACCACCAGATGATGCTGCACCTCAACGAGCAGGAGCAGGGTCAGATTCTGAAGTTGTTCGACGAACTCGATGCGTTGACGCGCGAGCCGTTCTCCAAGGCCAAAGCCGAAATCGACGAACGGCTCGCGGCCAACTGTGGCGTCAAAGTCGCCGAATTGCGGCCTTGGCATTACCACGATCCGTTCTTTCAGGAATCGCCGACGGTGTTCGGCACGGACCTCGATGCGATTTACAAAGGCGCTGACATCCTGAAACTCTGCCGCGAGTTCTACACCGGCATCGGCTTGCCGATCGACGACGTGCTCAAACGCAGCGACCTGTTCGAAAAGCCGGGCAAGTCGCCCCACGCCTTCTGCACGGACATCGACCGCGAAGGTGACGTCCGCGTGCTGGCCAACATCGTCCCGTCCGAACGCTGGATGGACACGATGCTACATGAACTCGGCCACTCGATTTATTCCAGCAAGAACATCCCGGCGTCGGTGCCGTATGTGCTGCGAAGCGCGTCGCACATCCTGACCACCGAAGGAGTCGCGATGCAGATGGGCCGGCTTGCGAAGAGTGGCACATGGCAGGAGAAAATGGGAATCGCGTCCAAGGATGCTGCCGAACGAAAGATGCTCGGCGACGCCGGAGCGCGAGTGCTTCGCAATCAACTGCTGATCTTCTCACGCTGGTGCCAGGTCATGCTGCGATTTGAGAAGGGGCTCTATGAAAACCCGAATCAGGATCTCAACAAGCTGTGGTGGGATTTGGCGGAGAAGTACCAGCAGGTGCATCGACCGGACGGCCGCAACGCTCCCGATTATGCCAGCAAAATTCACATCGTCGGAGCGCCGGTCTACTACCACAACTACATGATGGGCGAACTGTTTGCCTCGCAGGTGCATCACACGATTGCCCACGAAGTCTGCGGTGGCAAAGACCCGCGCTCGGTCGCCTACGTTGGTGACAAGAAAGTCGGCGAGTTCATGAAAGTGAAAGTCATCGCTCCCGGCCAAGTCCTGAGCTGGAACGAACTCACCAAGTTTGCGACGGGCGAGGAACTCAATCCGAAAGCGTTCGCCAAAGATTTTCGGTCGGAGTAGTGAACGGCGAGCGGTTGGGCGTCAGTCCCCCGTGTGAAATTGAATTCGCCGCGTTGACTCGGTGGGCTGACGCCCAACCGCTCGCCGGTCGATCACTCTTTCGTCACGGCCTCATCCAAATTCAGAATCAGTCCGCTGACCGCCGTCCAGGCTGCGACTTCGACGGGATCGAGCGTCGCATCGGCTGGCGATTCGCCGGTGCGGAGGACATCAACCGCCTCGGCCGGATGGGCGCGGTAGTGCGCGAGATGCCGCACAACTCCGTTTCGCAACACGGCGATTTCGCGGTCGTTTGGTTCGCGAGTTAAGACGGCTCGAAACGCGAAACGCAAGCGGCGATCGAAATCGGCGCTGCCACTGGTCAGCGTCCGTTCGGCCAATTTGCGAGCGGCTTCGACAAAGCTGACCTCATTGAGCAACGTCAATGCTTGCAACGGCGTGTTGGTGCGAGTCTCGCGGACGATACAAGTTTCTCGGCCCGCCGCGTCGAAGGTCACCATCATCGGCGGAGCGATTGTGCGCTTCCAAAAAACGTACATGCCCCGGCGATACAACGCTGAGCCGTGATCTTGCACGTACTTTTCGGTGCTCTGCAGATCGTCCCATAGGCCTTCCGGTTGATACGGCTTGATCGACGGGCCACCGAGTTGCTCGACCAGCAAGCCGCTGGCCGCGAGTGCCTGATCGCGAACCATCTCCGCCGAGAGTCGCGAACGCGGGCCGCGCGCGAGCCAACGGTTGTCGGGGTCGCGTGCCAGCAGTTCGGCGCTCGCTTGCGAGGACTGCCGGTATGTGGCCGAGGTGACGAGTTCACGAATGATGCGTTTGATGTTCCATTTTTGAAAAACGGTATCACGGCTGTCGGCTGTCGGTTGTCGGCTGTCGGCTGCCCCTCCGAATTCAACGGCCAGCCAATCGAGCAACTCCGGATGCGTCGGCCAGTCTCCCTGTGAGCCGAAATCATCGACCGTCTTCACGAGTCCTTGGCCGAACAGTTGCTGCCAGAAGCGATTCACGGTGACTCGCGCGGTCAGCGGGTTTGCGGGATCGACCAGCCAGCGGGCGAGATGCAGGCGATTGGCTCGGCTTTCTGACGTCAGAGGCACGGGCAGCGACTTTGGAACTCCGGGAGTCACTGGTTCGCCGGGACGATCGTAGGCTCCGCGAATCAGGACGTGAGTCGTTCGGGGCTCGGGAGTTTCCTGCATCACCATCGTCGTTGGGAACGAATCGGCAAACTGTCGCTCGGCAAGTTCCAGTTGTCGCAGTTGCCGATGCGTGCTGCGAATGTTCTCCGGAGCATGGTCGGCCAAAAACGACTCGCGAAGTTTGTTCGACTGTGCGTCCGAGCGGTTCTTCGGCGGCAGCGACGCGATTCGCGAAACGGATTCCGGGACGGACAGAATTGCCACCTCGGCCGCGTCGAGTTGCACGTCGAACAGCCGGACATCGTCGATCGCGCCGCGAAATGGAGGCGTCAGGCCGCCGAAGCCGACGCGGAAAACATCCTTTGAGGCGAATGCTTGATTCAATTCATCGAGCACGATGCGCGGTTTCGCGAGCTGCCCGTTGACGAAGAACTTGACTCCCTCGGCAAACCGCGAACCGTCGTAGCTCACGGCGACATGCACCCATCGACCCAACGGAATCGGGTCGGCCGTTTCGACGCGCATCGCGTCGTCCAGCCAGCGCTTGATGAGGTTGAACTGCAACTTCCCGTTGTCGAGGCAAAGGTTGTAGCCGTCTGAGTTCGCGTCATCCGTCATTCGTGAGAGGATCGTGCCCGATTCCGCATCGGCCCGAACCCAGGCGGACATTGAGAACGGTTCGAAGAAGCCGATGTTCGCAAGATCGCCGACCGCGAAGCGTCGTTGCCCGTCAAACAGCGCCGCTTTGCCGAATCGCCCCTCTCCCAGCTCCACCGGAACTCGATCCGCGTCTTTGATGATTGGCGGACCGGAATTCGGCCCCAGCGGTTGCGGCTGATGACGCTCCTTCTTCGTTGCATCGCTGCGGGCCGGAGCGGGCTGACCGTCGCGATCGAACGGCAAGTACAGCACTTCGCCGCGAGTGACCGTCCAGTCGATTTCGGCCGGCAGCTTTTGAGCCACTCGACGCTCCCACTCTGCTTGCAGAGTCGGCACGGTTTCCATCAACCGATCGCTGAAGCCCTCGACGAAGCCCTGTTGGAATTGCATCGCCTGCAATTGCCGCTGCTGATCGCGAGTCGGAGTCCTCACGAATGGAGGCGAATTTCCGAACTTGATCGCTCGGCCCTTTTCCGGCACGTTGTTGAAAAAGGCGAAGACTTGGTAGTACTCACGCTGCGAGAATGGATCGAACTTGTGATCGTGACAGCGGCAGCAGCCCAGCGTCAGGCCGAGCCACACGGTCGCGGTAGTGTCGACGCGATCGACGACATACTCGACAGCGTACTCTTCTGGGATGATGCCACCCTCGGCGTTGCCGCGATGATTGCGGTTGAATCCGGTGGCCAGCACTTGGTCCATTGTCGGCTTCGGCAGCAAATCGCCCGCGAGTTGCTCCAGCGTGAATTCGTCAAACGGCTTGTTGTCATTGAACGCTTCGATCACCCAATCGCGCCAGCGCCACATGCTGCGGTCGCCATCCGATTGATAGCCGGACGTGTCGGCGTACCGCGCCGCATCCAGCCAGGGCCGAGCGAACCGTTCGCCAAATCGTGGTGACGCCAGCAAGCGATCAACCACACGCTCGTAAGCGTCGGGTGTATCGTCCTTCAGAAATTCTTCGATCTCATCCATCGAAGGGGGCAGGCCCGTCAGGTCGAGCGTGATCCGTCGCAGCAAAGTTGCGTTGTTCGCTTGAGGAGACGGCGACAAGCCCTCGCGGACAAGTCGTGACCGCACAAACGAATCAATGGAATTTCGAGCTTCGTGTTTCGAGTTTCGAGTTTCCGGCACTCGCGGCCGAGTCGGTGCCAAAAACGCCCAATGCCCCTGATACGTCGCCCCCTGTGCGATCCAGCGGCGCACAGTCTCGATTTGCTGCGGCGTCAGTTTCTTGCCCGAAGCCGCCGGCGGCATTTTTTCGTCTGAGTCGGTCGCGATCAGTCGGCGGAATAACTCGCTCTTCATTGGATTGCCAGGGACGAGAATTCGATGTCCGTCCCGCTCGACGAAAAGTTGCTCTGCGTTGTCGAGCCGCAAGTCCCCTTTGCGCTCCTTTGCATCCGGGCCATGACACTGAAAACAGACGTCGGACAAGATTGGCCGAATGTCCCGGTTGAACGAAACGGGTTCGTCTTGCGCGGCCAACGAATTCGTCAGCACGAGAACGATCGCGGCGAATGTCCATCGAGCGGTCATGGCGGCTACTGCCCTTTGCGTTTGAGCTTGTCGTCGTTGTCTTTCATGAACTGCTTGAGTGTGTCGGCGAAGTCGAGCAACCGCGTCCATTGCTCGACGTACAGAGTGACTGGCATCCGTTGCAGGCCGTAAACGCTGATCGCGCCTTTCTCGCTGACCTTGCAGTACAGCGTGCCGCGAGTCGGTGCTTCGGTCAGAAGCAGCTTGCCGGCTTGCTCCGGGGTAATCTCTCCCGATGCGACTTTTTGCAGGATCTCTTCTTTGGTCATGAGGCACTCCGTTGTTCAAGTTCGTAGTTCGGGCTTTCGCCAGCCTGTTCGGATCGTGCGGATTCTAAAGCCGAGTCGTCCGAACGCCTATGTCCGGTCGATCATTTGACGAAGGCGTTCGAACTACGCTGGAGTGGCGACCAGTCATGCCGATACGATTCTCAAGCGACTCCGGGCGAGCCGGGGGGCGTCAGCCCCCGGACAGGACAGCAGAGTGTCATGGCTCGACTGTTGGGGTGGATGGAAGAGGTGCTTATGCTGACGATTCTTGATGAAGGCGTTTCGCTGTGCGACCGCGTCAACCGGCGCGAGTGGCTGCGTGTCGGCAGTCTCGGCGCGGGAGGCTTGTCGCTCGCAAACCTGCTGGCCGCGAAGAATGGGGCACGAGCGGCGAACGGAACTGGTCGTGTCGCGTCGTTCGGAAAAGCGAAGTCGGTGATTCTGTTCTGGCTCACTGGCGGAGCGCCTCAGCACGAGACGTGGGATCCGAAGCCGGATGCCCCCGCGGAGATTCGTGGCTCGTTCGGCCCAATCGCGTCGAAGACCCCCGGCCTGTTCGTGGGTGAATTGATGCCCCGCGTCGCAACGCTCACCGACAAGATCGCCGTGCTGCGAGCGGTCGTCACCGGCGACAACGCGCATTCGTCGAGCGGCTATCAAATGCTGACTGGCGTGCCGCACATTCCGCTCAGCGCCGAGAGCGTGACGTCGAAAGCTCCGAACCTGTGGCCGTGCGCGGACTCGATCGTGCGGTCGCTGCGACAGGTGCGAAATGGCTTGCCGCCATCGGTCGTGCTGCCCGAACACATTTGGAACGACGGAAACTTTCCGTGGCCGGGACAGGACGCCGGGTTCCTCGGCAACAAGGTTGATCCGTGGTTGATTCACTGCGATCCGAGTTCACCGCAATTCAAAGTTCCTGCCTTGTCGTTCCCGGACGAGATCAGCCCCGTGCGGTTCGATGCTCGGCGGAGTCTGCTCGAACAAGTCAACCGGCAACTCGATGGAACGCTGCAAGGAGGCTCGATCCAGCGTTTCAATGACGATACGCAGCAGGCGATCGGCTTGCTCAGCGCGTCCGCCGCGCGACGAGCATTCGATTTGTCCTCCGAACCGGATTCGGTGCGCGATCGCTACGGCAATTCGCGGTATGCTCAGAGCGTGTTGCTCGCGCGGCGATTGGTCGAGTCAGGAGTCTCGATCGTCCGCATCAATTGGACGCGGATCAAAGATCAGCCGAACCAAGGGGGCTGGGACACTCACGCGACTCACGCCAAGGCTCTGCAATCACTGCTGATGCCGATCATGGATCAGTGCTACTCCGCGCTGCTCGAAGATTTGTCCGATCGAGGACTGCTCGACGAAACGCTGGTCGTTTGGCTGGGTGAGTTCGGTCACACGCCGAAAATCAACGGCAACGCCGGTCGCGATCACTGGGGCCATTGCTTCTCGATCGCTTTGGCCGGCGGCGGCATTCGTGGCGGAGTTGTCCACGGTGCGTCCGACAAAGACGCCGCATTTCCGATCGAAGGGCAAGTTTCCCCAGCCGACATGCTGGCGACAATTTATCACTGCCTCGGCTACGCGCCCGACACCGAGATGCACGACACCGTCGGCCGCCCATTCCCGATCAGTCGCGGCGAAGTCATTGAAGCGGTGCTGTGAGTGCTTCGTAGGGTGGGCCAAGTCATCGCGGCCCACCATGTCGCGATGGAAGCGGTGGGCCGCGATGACTTGGCCCACCCTACGGATGACAGAGAATCTTGAACGAGTACGTCGAACCGCTCGGAATGCGAGTGTTGATCCGCAAGGACGAAGGCCGCCAGAAGACGCGCGGCGGCATCGTGCTGCCTGACCACGCCGAGATTCCGACCATCACCGGCCGGGTCGTCGAGGTCAGCGTGCAAGTGCAGCGCGATCACGACTTCCCGATCGAGAAGTACGACAAGGTGCTGTTCCATCCGAAGAATGCGATTCCCGTCGACTTTGAGCAGACCAACGTCCTGTACGTCGTCCCGGTGGCCGACATCGTCGCTGTCTTCCGCCGCAATCCCGAACCAAAACGGGAGGTTGCCGACGAACTGGACGAACTCGATTCCGCCGATGGCGAGTTGGCGGAAGAATGAGCCGCATCGCGATCATCGGCGGCGGCATCACTGGCCTCTCGGCCGCGCTGCGAGTTCAGGAACTCGCAGTCGAGCAAAATCGTGATGTGCAAATCACGATCCTGGAAGAATCTGATCGACTAGGTGGCGTGCTGCGAACTGAGCGGATCGGCGAGTACCTCGTCGAACACGCCGCCGACATGTGGATCACGAACAAGCCGGAAGGACTGCGGTTGTGCGAGAAGCTCGGACTCACCGAGCGGCTGATTCCGACGAATGCACAGTTTCGCAAGTCGCTCGTCCTGCGCGACGGCAAAGCGCATCCGGTCCCCGAAGGATTTCATTTGATGGTCCCGGAGCAAGCTTGGCCCATGCTCCGGTCGCCGCTGCTGAGTTGGCGCGGAAAGTTGCGGCTGCTCGCCGAATACTTCGTCCGCGCTCGGCGTGACGGAGGGGACGAAAGTCTCGCCGAGTTCGTGCGCCGCCGTTGCGGAGATGAAGCATTCCAGCGACTCGTGCAACCGCTCGTCGGAGGCATCTACACCGCTGACCCAGAGAAGCTCAGCCTGAAGGCCACTCTGCCGCGTTTCATCGAGATGGAACAACAACACGGCAGTTTGATCCGTGCCGCGTTGCATCAGTCACGCGGCCGCTCACCGAGCGAGTCATCCAGTACCAGCGGCGCGCGCTACGGCTTGTTCGTGAGTCTGCCGAATGGCGTTGAGGAATTGGTCTCCGCGTTGTCCCGCCGTGTTGCCGAGTTCGCTGACGTTCGTTGCGGTGTGAGGGTGCTAGGAGTGCGGGCACTCAGCGAAGGTGGGTTCGGCATCCTGCGCGAGGGGGGCGGGCGTCTTTTTGAAGACGATCCACTGGATCCTGTTTCACCGAATTATTGGACAGGACGACCTGAGAATGACCTCAGTCCAAGTTCCGGTGTCCTTGTCGGTGGCGTAGACGTTGACCCGGTCATTTTGACTCAAGAACAATATGCCCGACTCATTGGCCTCACTTGGGCAAAGCAATTCGACGCGATGATCCTGGCCGTGCCGTCATACATTGCCGCGCGATTGTTGTGCGGATGGCAGCCCCAATTAGCCGCTGAGCTGTACCGCATCGAATATGCCTCGACCGCTGTCATTGCCACGGGGCACAAGCTGGCGGATATCGAACATCCACTGGATGCGTTCGGCCTCGTCATTCCGCACATCGAGCGCCGAAAACTTTTGGCCGTCTCCTTTACGAGCCGCAAGTTCCCCGGCCGAGCACCCGACGGTCATGTCTTGCTGCGGACATTCGTCGGTGGAGCCTTGCAACCGGAAATCATGGACCTCGGCGAATCAGCCCTGTTGGATTTGGTGCGCCGCGAGCTGCGCGAACTGCTCGGCGTGCGCGGCGAGCCCGATTTCGCTCGCATCTTGCGACACACCGAAGCGATGCCTCAATATCACGTCGGCCACATCGATCTCGTATCGCGCATTCACGCGGCGTCAGAGCAGTTTCGCGGCTTGGCGCTTGCTGGCAACTTCTTGACTGGCGTCGGCATCCCCGACTCGATCGCCAGCGGCGAAATGGCCGCGGACAAAGTGATGAAGCTGATGAATTCGAGTGCGTAGCTCAGTCGCTCCCGCGACTGAGATTCCATCCTGTGAAATTCTCATAGCGCGGCGAAGCCGCAAATGTCCAAGGTCCAAAACCCAATGTCCAATGAATGACCAATGACCAAATCCCAATGAGTCGTTGCCGTGAGGACTCCGATTCTGGGTTGCAATGCTCCGTTTTGGAATTTGGAGCTTCGGATTTCCTTGGTCATTGGGTTTTGGAAATTGGGATTTCTTGCTCAAAAAACATCGCCTTCGGCGATAACGATGTAGGGCGTCGATCTCCGGACGAGCACCGGAAAGTATTGCCTTCACCGGTTGAGTTTGCGACGAATCGGACGCGACGCCGAACCACACGAGTGACAACAAAACGACGGTCGTCGAGGGAGCGAGAACGCGAAATGACATGGCGCGCTCCAAGACTTGTCGGTTGGGCACTCTTGTCCGACCTGTGTTCGAAAATTGGAACAGGACCGGAAAGAGTGCCCATCCCACGAAAAAACGACTAGAAGCCTCACGCTCACGTGGTTACCCTGCTCCGCCATGAGTCACCACTCGCCACATCGTCTGGGGTGTTGCCGAACCGATCATCCGGCCGTCGGTCGGCGCGAACTGTTACAAGTGGGCTCACTGGGCCTGCTCGGCACGGGACTCGCCGATCTGTTGCGGCTGGAAGCTCACGCGGAACCGGTTGCCCGATCAAAGGCGCGGGCCAAGAGCGTCGTCTTGATTTTTCAGTCCGGTGGCCCTTCGCAGCACGAAACGTTCGATCCAAAACCCGAAGCCCCCGACGTGATCCGAGGGGACTACGGCATCACGCAGACGAAGCTCGCGGGGGTCAACTTTTGCGAGTACCTGCCAAAGCTCGCGGCACGCAACGACAAGTTCTCGATCGTGCGCACGATGCACCACGTCGCGCATCCGCAGTTTCGCAACGAGCATCTCAGTTGCATGTACCTGCTGCACACCGGCTCGACCGAAATGCCGGCGGGAGACACAAACGCCACGATCGCTCAGCCGCGAGACGGTCGGATCGAGTGGCCGTCCATCGGATCAATGATCGCGTTCGCAGCGCCGCCCGTCGCAGGCGAGTCGCTCCGAGACTCGAATTCCGGCTGGCCAGCCGGCATCGAACTCCCGCGTGTGAACTTGATGAATTATCCCGGCCGAGGTGCAGGGCTGCTCGGCCCAAAGTACGAACGCTGGAAAGTCGATCTCGCTCCGGTGTGCAAGTCACCCGATACCGCCGGCTCGTGCCCGAATTGTTTCAGCCACGATGACCCCAATGATCCCGAACGCGCCGCCGGCAAAGGCCCCAAAGCATGGTGGGACAATTCGAGCTGCCGCGATCCGTCATTCCGCCTGCCAGACGTCGGAGCGGGCGGTTCGACATTGAGGCAAATCGAGAATCGCACCGAGCTACTCGCGCGCTTTGACCAACTGCGTCGCTCGTTGGACAACGCCGAGCGAGCTGGCCGATTGGAGGCCTGGGACGAATATCGTCGCCAGGCAATGCAATTGCTCATCGCCAGCCGGCCGGGCAAGCAGAATCCGTTCGATCTGACTCAGGAGCCGGACCACATCCGCGATCAATACGGCCGCGAGGAATGGGGCCAAGGTTTTTTGGTGGCTCGCCGCTTGATCGAAGCGGGCGTCCGCATGGTGCAGATCAATCTGCGCGGCTGGGACACTCACCAAAATGCGTTTCGGGATTTGAAAGGGAAGCTGCTGCCATCGATCGACCACTGCCTTAGCGGGTTCCTCGACGATCTTGCCGCGCGCGGTTTGCTCGACGAGACGCTGGTGGTGATGTGTGGCGAGATGGGTCGCACGCCGCGCATCTCGCCAATTGCCGTCGGCGGCAAGAACGCCAGCGGCGAAATCTTCACCCCCGGCCGGCACCATTGGGGGGACGTCTTCCCCTGCTTCCTCGCCGGCGGAGGCATCCGCCCCGGCCAAGTCATCGGCCAAACCGACGCACACGCCGGCCTGCCGGTCAGCGATGCGTTCACACCGAGCGACCTTGCCGCCACGATCTTTCATCAACTTGGCATCGACTCGCACGCCGAATTCCAAGACTCGCGCGGCCGGCCGTATCGAATCTTTCAAGGCGAGCCGATTCGTCCGCTGCTTGTCTGAATCGGTTCGTCGTTCGACGGCGTAAGACCATTTCCGGGAGTTGCCCCATGTCAGAGACTTCTGATTCGGACATCAATCCCCCGTCGAAGCATCGCCTCTGGCTCGTGCTGGTTTTGTTGCTGCTCGTGTTGTATCCGCTGAGCCTGGGACCTTACGTTGGGGTTTTGACACGCAGCTCGGGCGGAGTGCTGCGTGCAGATGACTTGTGGTTCTACCAACCACTCATTTGGTTGGCTGAGCACTCGCGGGTGATGCACCGCACGCTGGACGCGTATATCTGGCTCTTCCTCTAGCCGAACACTTTCGTCACGACCTCACCCGCCACATCAGTCAGCCGGTGATCCCGGCCTTGGTGGCGAAACGTCAGCTTCGTGTGATCCAAACCGAGCGCGTGCAGGATCGTGGCTTGCAGGTCGTGAACGTGGATCGGATCGGCGATGGGGTGATAGCCGAGGTCGTCGGTCTCACCGATGATTTGGCCACCGCGGACTCCGCCACCGGCGAGCAGCATCGTGAAGGCGAACGGGTGATGGTCGCGGCCTTCTTTGCCGGGGTTGATTCCTCGGCGGACTTCGTTCATCGGCGTGCGGCCGAACTCACCTCCCCAGATCACCAGCGTGTCGTCGAGCAACCCGCGTCGCTTGAGATCGTGAATCAGCGTGGCGGAGGGACGGTCGGTCTTGTCGGTGTTCTGCTTGAGCTTGTTGTTGAGGTCCGCGTGATCGTCCCAGGTGTAGTGATAGAGCTGCACGAAGCGGACACCCCGCTCGACCATCCGCCGAGCCAGCAGGCAATTCCGCGAGAACGTGTCGGTCTTCTCGTCGCCGATGCCGTACTCGGCCAGCGTGTGCGGCGACTCCTGCTTGAAGTCGAGCAACTCCGGCGCGGCCGCCTGCATCCGAAACGCGAGTTCGTAGCTTTCGATCCGCGTCGCGATCTCCGGATCGGGCTGCTGTTGCTGACGCAGCCGATTGAGATCGTTGATCGCATCGAGTCTTTGTCGTTGTTGTTGACGGGTGACTCCACCGGGATTCGCGAGATGCAGAATCGGATCACCCTGACTGCGAAACGTCACGCCACGATGCATCGCTGGCAGGAACGCACTGTCCCACAGCGCGGTCCCGGCGATGTCCCCCGGCCCGTTGTTCGAAAGCAGCACGGTGAAACTCGGCAAGTTCCGCGACTCGCAGCCGAGCCCGTAGGTGATCCACGACCCCATGCTCGGCATCCCGAACCGAGGCACGCCGCACTGCATCTGAAGCTGCGCCGGATCGTGATTCGGCACGTCCGTCTTCATCGTGCGGATCATGCACAGGTCATCCGCGCACGTCGCCAGATGCGGCAAGTAGTCCGAGAAGTCCATGCCGCATTCGCCATGCTTCGTAAACTTGCGAGGCGATGCCCAAACCCGCGCACTCCCTTTGATCAGCGAATCGCTCAACCCTTCGAGAAACGACGCCGGCACCGGCTGGCCGTGCAGCTTCTGCATGACCGGCTTCGGCGAGAACAGGTCGAACTGGCTCGGCGCGCCAGCCATGAAGAGGAAGATCACGTTCTTCGCACGCGGCTCAAACATCGGTCGCTTCGGAGCGAGCGCGTTGCCGGCCGAGTTCGCCGTCGCCGCGAACGACGATTCGCCACTCAGCAACTGAGCCAACGCCATCGAGCCCAGGCCGCAGGTTGACCGAGTCAGGAACGCGCGACGCTGAAGCTGATGAAAGGATTCAAAGTCGGTCATCTCAATTACTCCGAACAAACAACTGGAACACTAATCTCCGCTGATCTTCACTAATCAAGATTCTTGTTTGCCTTCATTAGCGATGATCAGCGCAGATCAGCGTTCCACCCTGTCTTCAATCCCGTGTGATGAACTCATGCAGGTTGAGCAACACGCTGGCCAAGTTGGTCCAGGCGGCTGACTCGTCTTTGTTCGTGTCTCGTTGAAAATTGAAGTATTGCTGCAATCGGGCGAGCTCGGCTTCCGTACCGGATCGGCCGAAGCAGATTTTCCAGGCGAATCGCAGACGGTCTTGATCGCTCACTCCCCCTTCACGACGGACTCGTTCGGAGAGCGCGGTGGCCATCTCGCCGAAGACCGGGTCGTTGAGCAGAGTCAGCGCTTGCAGCGGCGTGTTGGATCGGTCGCGGCGAGTGCAGACATCGACCGGCGGCGGAGCATCGAACGTGATCGCCTGCGCGAACGGCGAGGTTCGCAGGATGAACGTGTAGAGGCCGCGCCGATACCGATCCGCTCCTTCGCTGGTCTTCCACGAATTGCTGCCGAATGCTTCCATCGTGACCCGCTCGTGCTGCGGCGGAAAGACGCTCGGCCCGCCGAGCTTTCGGCTGAGCAATCCACTGACCGCGAGCGCCGAGTCACGCACGGTCTCGGCCGGAACTCGCAAGCTGTTCTGCCGGGCAAGCAACACGTTGTTTGGATCGCGCGTCGCGAGTTCCTCTCGCGGACATGACGATTGCCGATACGTTGCCGAGGTGACAATCTGTCGGTGCATGCGTTTGATGTCCCAGCCGTAGGTCGGCCTTCCTTGGCCGACTCGGTTGCTTCCCAGAGTTTCATCGCGCTCCGGGTCAGGTTGGGAAGCCTGACCTACGAACTCCGCGGCCAGCCAATCGAGCAACTCCGGATGCGACGGCGGATTGCCTTTCGTACCGAAGTCGTCGGACGTTACGACGAGGCCGCGACCGAAGAATTCTTGCCACATCCGGTTGGCGGTCACGCGAGTGGTCAGCGTGTTGTCGGGCGAGACCAGCCAGCGCGCGAGTGCGAGACGCGGTGCGTCGCGCTGTGCGCGGGTCTCCTGACCCCGCACTGACGTTGGACCGAAGGTCTCCTCGGATTTGGGAGACCTGCGGTCGGTCGAAGCGGCGGGGTCGGGAGACCCGCGCCGAACGCAGGCCGGGATCTCCGGCGAAACGTCCGCACCTCGACTGCGGAATTCGCCCCGTTCGTGGATATAGGTCTGACGCGGAGCGAATGCCGCTTGCATCACCGGAGCGCGCGTCGCGTGAGCGGCTGGAAACTCCTTCTTCAACGCGATGAGCTTCTGTTGCAGTTCGGGCAGCTTCAGTTCGGCGAACTTCTTCGCATCCACGATCGAACCGTGAGCCAAGAAGTAGTCGAGCCAGTCGTCTTGCTGCCGCTGCGTTCGTTTGTCCCACGGAAGACGCACGATCTCGCAGCCTTCAAGTTGTCCTTCGCCCAAGTGGCCGCCCCAGATTAGGCCGAGGACTTCCCACTGCCGATCCCAAACATGGTCTTCGCCCGGATGCGCCGCTGCGTACAGAGCCTTCGTCTCCCACTGTTTTTGCAGTTCGGTCAGCCCCGTGCGAAACGGCTCGACGACTTCGCGTCGTCGCCGTTCGTACTCCGGCCGCGAGCGTTGATAGCTGGCGACTTCGTCCGGCAGCGGCGCGTCGATGTTGACCTCGTCGGCGTCATCGAAGAAGGCGAACATCCGGAAGAACTCGGCCTGAGTCAGCGGGTCGTACTTGTGATCGTGACACCTCGCACAGCCCACGGTCAGGCCAAGCCAAATCGTGCCGACCATCGACGTGCGATCCACGATCTGAGCGACGCGGAACTCTTCGAGGTCCGCTCCGCCTTCGCGATTGCTGAGCGTCTGCCGGAGGAAGCCCGTGCCGAGGACGCGGTCGAAATTAAATCGATCTTCGGCGAGCCGGGGGGCGTCAGCCCCCGGAGGAGTTGGAGTGTTCGCGGATGTCCGGGGGCTGACCCCCCCCGGCTCGCCTGGAGTCAAGAGGTCTCCCGCAATCTGCCGCACCGTGAACTCATCAAACGGCAGGTTGTCGTTGAGCATTCGCGTGAGCCAATCGCGATAGCGCCAGGCGACCGGGCGTAACTGATCGGTCAGATGTCCGTCGCTGTCGCCGTAATGACACAGATCGAGCCACGGCCGAGCCCACCGCTCCCCGTAATGTGGCGACGCGAGCAGCCGATCCACCAGCCGCTCGTAAGCGTCGGGTTGCTCGTCGTGGACGAACTCCGCGACCTCCTCCGGCGTCGGCGGCAGTCCGATCAAGTCGAGCGTGACTCGCCGAATCAACGTGACGCGGTCGGCATCCGGCGACGGCGCGACGTTCTCTTTCTCCAAACTCGCGAGCACGAACGAGTCGCTGCCGTTTCGCGGCCAATCGGCTTTCCGAACACGCGGCGGAGTCGGACGAGTGATCTTGCGGAAGGACCAATGCAGTTCGTCGGCGGTTATGGGCGATGAGGAGATTGTGATAAGTAGCGATGCGGTCAAAAGCGTTCGGCTCATCACGCTTAGCGCGATGGCTAAGTAGCCGTCAACGCTCCGCGTGACATACCGAACATTCTCCAACGCCCAATGCTCAAAGCGATCCGCGTTCATAATGCCGGACTCCCGCGCCTTCGAATAATGCGCGTACTACTTTCCCAAACCGAGACTTCGGCCCGTTCTCCGCGATGTACCGCCAATAATACTCGAACTGCTCAATTCAGCGAACCATCTGATCGAAGCCATCTTGCTGCCAGACGCGATCTTTGCGTTTGAGTTCTCGGCTGATCATGACTGGTCGGTAGTGCTTCCATGGCGGACCAACTTCCTCCGCAAAACTCTTTTGCCTTCCCTTCGTCCCTTCTGGCCTTTGTGGTAAAAACCATTGCGTCTTTCTGGCCCCATACAACTCTTCCCACCAAGACTCGACGGAGACACTCTGATGAAGCTGGGCATCGTGACGTACATGTGGGGTGCGGATTGGGATTTGCCGACGCTCATCAAGAATTGCGAGGCGACCGGCTTTGAAGGAGTTGAACTTCGCAGCACGCACAAGCACGGCGTCGAACCGTCGCTGACGAAAGAGCAGCGGGGCGAGGTTCGTCAGCGGTTCGCCGATTCGAAGGTGACCTGCGTTGGGCCTGGGTCAGCGTGCGAGTATCACA
This sequence comes from Planctomyces sp., assembly GCA_005798445.1. Classification (GTDB taxonomy): domain Bacteria; phylum Planctomycetota; class Planctomycetia; order Planctomycetales; family Planctomycetaceae; genus SXKJ01. The sequence goes on along the minus strand of SYJG01000538.1, from coordinate 17,513 downwards.
GCGTCGATCACGGCGTCTTGCAGCGGAATATCGACCTCACGAAAGAGTTCGTGCTGCTTTCCAAAGACATCGGCGGCAGCGGCGTGAAAGTCCGACCCAACGGCTTCAACAAAGGGGAAGACGAAAAGAAGACCATCGAGCGGATGGGGCTTGCTCTGCGCGAGTGCGGGAAGTTCGCCGCCGATCACGGGCAAGAGATTCGAGTCGAAGTCCACGGCAATGGGACTCAGAAACCAGCCGTGATGCGCGACATCCTGAAAGTCGCCGACCATCCGCAAGTCGTCGCCTGCTGGAACTCGAACCCCGGTGAGACCGTGAACGGCTCCGTGAAGGCGAGCTTCGAACTGCTCAAGGACAAACTCGGTTCGACGACGCACATCCACGATCTTTACGACCCGGACTATCCGTACCGCGAGCTGTTCGCGCTGCTGAAGAGTGTCGACTACAAAGGCTGGTGCCTGTCCGAAAGCCCGGCCACCACCGACACCGTCCGCGTCATGCGCTACTACCGGGCACTGTTTGACGAGTTGACGAAATAGATTGCCAAGCACGACGCGCCAGCGAGTGGTCCAGACCAACTCCACTCGCTGGCGCGTCGTGCTAGAGGCTGTTCAGCATCCGCGTCCGTTGTAGCCACGTTCGCCAGAACGTGGGTAATCCTTCCCCTCACGTTCTGGCGAACGTGGCGACAAACAATCATCGACAGCGAAGGAAATGACATGAATCGTGCTTGCTGGTTTCTGGGAATCTCTCTGCTGTTGCCATTTTGTGGTTCGGCTCGCGCGGCCGACGATCCGACCAAGCCGGTGGACTACGAATGGGTCAAGATCACGATGAATGCGGCGTTCGCTCCGCGAGACGGCGCGGGGGCGTTGTCCTTTCAAGGCAAGATGTGGTTCATCGGCGGATGGAATCCGGGAGCGGCGACTCGCAGCTTCTTTCCGCGGATCTGCAACAACGAAGTCTGGAGTTCCAAGGAAGGGGCGGAGTGGATTCTCGAAAAACCAAACACGTTCAAAGACCGCTCGTTCGATGCCAAGGCCGATTGGGAAGGCCGGCACACGGCGGGATACGCCGTCTACAAAGACAAGCTGTGGATTCTTGGCGGAGACTGCAATCAAGGGAATTATCAGCCCGACGTGTGGAACTCGGCGGACGGCAAAAAATGGAAACTGATCAACCCGTCGACACCGTGGGGCCAGCGCGCGTTGCAATACACCGTCGTCCATGCCGACAAGATTTGGGTCATGGGAGGCCAGACGATGCCGGCGTTCGTGAAGTCGGAGGAAGCGTTTTATCGCGACGTCTGGACGACGACCGACGGCGTTGAGTGGGCTCAAGTGAAACCGCAGGAGCCGTACTGGTCGGCTCGCGGCATGATCGGCGGCAGCGCGGTTCACAAGGGGCGCATCTGGATTCTCGGCGGCGGGACGTACGACACTCCCAAGACGCCGACTCGGCAATACATGAACGACGTCTGGAGTTCGGCGGACGGAGTGCAATGGAAGCGGCACGTCGAGGCCGCTCCCTGGGCACCGCGGCAGTATCACGATGTCGCCGCGTGGGATGACCGCTTGTGGGTCTTCGAAGGCTACGCGAAAGGGAACCGCAACGACGCCTGGTACTCGGCCGACGGCGAGCACTGGTTCGAGGTGCCGAACACTCCGTGGAAGCCGCGTCACGCCGCCAGTGTGTTCGTCCACAACGGCTCGCTGTGGATGGTCGCCGGCAACAACATGGAATCGGACGTCTGGCGACTGCGACGCAAGTAGTCCCTCAGCACTCACTCCCCCTCCGCGACGGCGGTTTGTCATACACGCTGGTTCTACGAGGCATTCGGCACCACGGCGACGCACTCGATCTCAAACTTCAGCGACGCTGGCAAGCAGTTCGTGACCGTCGTGCGCGCGGGAAACGGCGCGCGAAAATAATCGCGATAGAGTTGATTGAACTGAGGCAGATCGGCGTCCTCGCGCACATAGTTGCGAGTCTGCACGACGTGCTCCAGCCCGCAGCCAGCGGCCTTGAGCACCTGAGCCATGTTGTCCAATGAGCGACGAAACTCACCCTCGAACGAGTCACTCACGATCTGGCCGGACGCATCGACCGAAGCTTGGCCGGAGACAAAAACCAGATCGCCAACGCGCACGCATGTGCTGAACGGAAGGTGCGATGTCGGTGTCTCTGGATCGCGCGGGAAAGTGACGTTTGGAGGCATGGTGAATCTCAAGAGCCTGAGGGGCTGACAGGCGACCCACCGGTCGCCACGGATTCGGTCGCCGGCCGTTCGATGACCGGTTGCTGCGAGGCGGCGACGCCCACCAACGGCAACGGCTCCGCCTTCGGCGGCGGGCCGGGAATGTAAACCTGATCGAGCGGCGTCCCGTCATCGCTTTGCCGCAGCAGGAAGTAAATGACGGTCGTCGCCGACCAGAACAGACTGACGACGACACCGAGGCAAACGATATTCAAGACATGGAGCCACACGGCTCCCCCGTCACTCTGCAATGCCGGCCCGACGCTCCAATCGGCCAACCAGACGACGGCATCAAAGAAATATTCCACCACCGTCAGCGCGAAGAAGCTGATTCCGAAAGCCGTCAGCCAAGCCATCAACAACAAAAACCAAAACCGATTCATCACATAACCGAATGCTCGACTGAGACCATCGACTCCATCGCTCCCTTCGGTGCTAATGGCCGCCGTCATCAATGGCCAACTCAGGCCCGTGAGTGCCAACAAGAATGCCATCACCATCGCGCAGAGGATTGGGACGAAACCGAAGAAGGTCAGGACTATGCCATTTGACACATCTAGCCAACGCTCCAATCCGCCAACACTCGCTGCCAACAACGCGAAGACGCCAACACCCAGCATTGGCAGCAATGGGCAATAGACGTAGCTTTGCCAGTTACGAAGAGAGAACCGCAAGGCTGCCCGCAGCGATACCGATTCGTCCCGTCCGAAACGCACCGCCATCATCCGGCAGAGAGCGCCGCCAAATACCGCCCAGACAAGCGCAGCCCAGAGCAGAGCCGTCCATGCGGTCGCGACATCAGACCAACTATTTCTGAATTCAAACAGTCGCTTTGACGGCTGATAAATCGTCTCAAACGGCCAGGAGTACCATTCACTCGCTTGTTGATGACGTCGCAGAAAAGGGGAATCATCATCACGTCTGAGCTGTAAGGCATCATGGGAACGGAGCCATTGCCCCTCGATCACCTCGGTCCGTCCAAATGCTTTTGAGATCGCGTAGGATAAGTCCGTGAGAGTCGGGAAAAGAGCTTCGGAGTCCTTCTCTCCGTGAAACGGCAACTCACGCAACGCCGAATTGCCCAGGCCAAAAACCAGCACTGCCAACGTTGCCACGGCAATCGCTCGAAACCGGAACGCCAACTGGGGAATTCGCAGCAGATGCAGGCACGGGAGCACGCTGTGCCAGCGGATGGTGTCCACCGTGATGTGTTTGTCGGTCATCGTCGCCTCCTGCGAACGTGGCGGTTGGTCGGGATTTGGCCGGGCATGATAGCCGAAGAAATGTCGAATGACGAAAGACCCAATGACGAAAGAATGACGACGCTCGATGGTCGCGCCGCGCTCGGCGCGGGTCTCCCGACCCCGCCGCTCACTCGACCGCAGGTCTCCAAAACGAACAGGAGACGCAACTCCGCAATTCAACGGACATTCTCTGAGACATGCGGCCCAGCGCTTCGGCGGGGTCAGGAGACCCTCGCCGAGCGCGTCGTCATTCGTCATTCATGTCCCTATACTCCGCCGCGTTTGAACCCCCAAGCCCCACGGAGTTGCCTCATGGATTTGCTCAGCACGTTGCCCGGTTCGTTGATGGAAGGATTCTTTCCCAAGGGTTGGGACTTGGCCAAGATCGACAAATGCGTTGACGACAACCCGGCGAACATCACGGTTCGGCAAAAGTCCTGGCACCGCCTCTTTGAGCCAATCCCGTGCGCGACCGTCGCCGATTTCGACATGATGCTGGGCCACGAAATCGCCATGACGATCAAGAAAGCTCGTGATGCCAACGAAGAGGCGTTGCTCATTCTGCCCGTCGGCCCGATGGGCATGTATCGCTGGGCCGTCTACTTCCTGACCGAGTGGAATGTGTCGTGCAGCCACGTCTACGGCTTCAACATGGATGAGTGGTCCGACGCCGTCGGCAACACGCTCCCTCCGGAAAATCCTGGGTCGTTTCAGTACTCGATGGAGAAAGCGTTCTACGGGCCGCTCGGCAAACTGACGCCTCCCAAGAGCCAGCGGTACTTCGCCACAAAGAAGATGCTGCCGACCTACGCCGCTCGGATCAAAGAACTTCGCGCGAACGGGGCCAAGCTGACGGTCATCTTCGGCATCGGCCGAGTCTGTCACATCGCCTTCTGGGAACCGCACTTCGCCGCTGAGTTCGCTTCCGAAGGGGAATGGAAGAAGCAAACTCACCGCCTGGGCGCGAAGCTGCATCCGCTGACGGTCGAGCAAAACGCGCTCACCAGCTTCAAGAGTCGTACGACACTCGTGCCTGCGTACGCCAACACGATTGGCCCTGGCTTGTTCCTTGGGGCCGACAAGATCATCGGCGGCGCGGACGGCTCGTTCGGTCGAGGCATGATGTGGCAGGGACTCAGCCTATGGATGACGCTGCGTCATGCGCCGACGTCGTGGATTCCATCCACCTACATGCCGACACAGCCCGGCCGACTGTTCTTCCTGAAAGAACTGGCCGGCCCGCTCGTCGCCGACTGCAACTGAGCACTTTGGAATGCGGCATGTCAGTGCCGCTTTGGATTCTTTTTCATTCGCCCCTCTTTGAGTTGAAATCAACCGTACCGCGACCGTTAGGAAGCGGCCTCGCGCCTCGACGCTGACCGCTCCCTGACGGTCGCGGTACGGTGAATTCAGGAGCCATCATGGCCACATCACGCAACTATTCGCCGTACCAAGAAAAGATCATCAAGCGGTTCTACGACAACCGCGACACGATCGACCAAACTCGGCTGAGCGATCTCGCCGCCGAACTGTACCTCGCAGAAGGCAAGAAGCGCGAGCGTCTCTGGAAGCAAGCGGGCGAAGTCATGGAACGGCTCGGCGTGCCGCAGTCGCGGCTCGATCACGTTCTGAAATCCGCCGACCCCGCAATCCTGGCCGAGGTCGTCCAAGACGTGATCAACGGCCACATCCAACCGCCACCAAAGAAAAAGCCCGGCACATCGTAGACCGGACGCCCACGTCCGGTCAGACCTGCGGAAGTTCGGACGTTGGCGTCCGAACGACAAACGATGACGGCTGGAGTTGCCCCAATTCATCGGGATACACTCCGACCAATGGGCCGATGCGAATTCGGCCGCGACCGTCAATCGGCAAGCGAGCGAATCATGTCCTCCAAAACCAATCCCGTTCCGAAAGTGCCGAAGAAGTTCTGCGGGCTGTGGATTGCTTGGAACCATGCGCAAACCAAGATCGTGGCCAGCGGCAAGACACTTCCCGACGCCATCGCCGCTGCGGAGGTCACCGGTGAGAAGCAGCCCATCTTCACGAAAGCCCCGCAGACGGAATCCCGATTCGTGGGTGGCTCTCGATGAAGTTCGCCTACAAACGCTACGAGATTCCGAAGTCACCTCTCGATGGTTCGACGGAGATTCATCGGCCGGAGATTGTGGTCCATCTGATCGGTGAAGCGGGCGAGATTTACTGTTCAGGGCTGGTTGATACCGGTGCGGACAGCGTGGTGATCGGGCAAACGATCGCTCGGCAAATTGGCGTCAAGTTGCAACCAAAGCACCGCTGGCAGGTTCACGGCTTTTCCGGCCACACGCTGGAGGCAGTTCGAGGACATCTTGAAGTCGAAATCGTCAACCAATCGGAGTCGTTCTGCTGGCAGCTTCCAGTGGCCGTGGTCATGTATCCCGATCTTATGAGCGAGGAAATCGTAGTGCTCGGCCAATCCGGCTTTCTCGAATACTTCGACGTCCGATTCTTCGGCGATGCTCACGTTGTGGAACTGAAACCGAACGCGAGCTTCCCCAAGAAACGCCGACGGAAACTGACGTAGCCACAATTGGAGATTGTCGTGGACGAGTTTCTGATTGGCAGCACCGATGGCATCGGCAGTCTATTGTTCTATGACCGTTCACCACTTGACTCTCAATTACCGCTTGAGCATTTCTGGGTTCGAGTCACAGATCTCAACCTGTCTGCTGCTGGACGGGTCTGTGAAGGTTATGTCTCGGGACACCCCGCACGGCTGTTCGCTGAATTGGCACATCAATGGTCTGGTTGGCCTGACGAGTTGACGTGGGAGTCGATTGAGGGAGAACTCTTGCTACGGTGCAGTCACGACGGACTTGGACACATTGCGATTTGTGTTGAGCTTCGATCCGGGTATATGCCCGATGATTGGCGAGTGTCGGCCACGGTCTTTGCCGAAGCTGGCCAGTTGGAAGTCATTGCCCGTCGAGCCGCATTGTTCTTCGGGCAATCGCGGTAGGCTCGATCTCCTGCGGCTATTCACGGGAGAGCTTTGACTGCTCGCGAATGATTTCCACGACGGCACTCGCGGCTTGCGGCTGCGCAAGAGCAAGGAGATTTTGACGGAGTCGGTGTCGTAGAGGCTGATCGCTCAAGAGTTGGACGAGAGAGGCTCGCAAGAAGTCGGCGGCGGACGAGGTCGTTTCGGCCACGAGGGCGGCGGAGTGGGCGGCGAACAGGCGGGCGTTGAGACGCTGGTGGTCGTGAGCCGAGGTCGGGAGCGGGACCAAAAGGGCTGGCAGTCCCGCGCACGCGAGTTCGGCCAGCGTGGTAGCTCCCGCTCGCGAGATGACGCAGGTGGCGCGGCGGTATTGCTCGGCCATGTCGCGAAAGAAGGGTTGCACGTCGGCCGCCAGCGACAACGCGGCATAACGCTGACGAATCGCGTCGAAATCAGCCGGTCCGGTTTGATGCACGATCCGCCAACCAGTGAGTTCGGTTTGCAGAGTCGCGAGAGCATCAAGCACGGCAGCGTTGAGCGATGCCGCTCCCTGACTGCCGCCGAGGATGAGCAGCATCGAATTAGTCTCACGGCTCGATCCCACCCCTTCTCCCCCCGGGAGAAGGTGGCCGAAGGCCGGATGAGGGACGGCGTCACGGTTGACTCCCCTACCTTCACTTTTCTCCGGTAAGAAAAATCTTTCGTCCTGCGGTCCCGCACCCCGGCCCGCTCCCAAAGGGAGAGGGAGAGAAACGCGGCCGCCAGCCAGCGCTGCGATCTCAGCACGGATCGGATTGCCGGTCACAACCGTCTTCACGACGCTAGGCAATCCGTTCGCGGCTTGTTTCCACGGCAGACAAACAACCTCTGCGAAACGGCTCAACCAGCGAGTCGCCTTGCCGGGGACGACGTTCTGTTCCAGCAGCACGATCGGCACACTTGCTCGCCAAGCAGCCAGGACCGGGGGAACGCTGGCAAAGCCGCCGAGTCCGACGATCACGCTCGGACGCTCGCGAGTCATGATCGTGCACGCCTGCCGGTACGCTCGCCAATTGTTGACCAACGATGAGCCGATGCGTGTCGGACTCAGCGACGGCGAGACCGACGGCAACGCGACATGTTCGAAGCCTGCGCCGACGACGATGTCTTGTTCAATCGGTTTCTGCGATCCGACGAACAACACTCGCGCGTCCGGTTCGCGAGCGAGTAACTCGCGAGCAACCGCGACGCCGGGAAACAAATGCCCGCCGGTACCGCCGCCGGCAAAGATCACGCTCCGTCGTGTTGTGGCATTCGTCATGTCGCTAATGTAGTCCAGCCCTGTCAGATTTGCTGCCTCTTTGGACTGCTGCGACCTGAGTCGCAGCTTTTCAAACGACGCTGTTGATCATTTGATATCCGTTTTGGAAAACGTCGTGTGTTGAAAAGCGACGACTCTGGTCGTCGCAGTCCAAATTCGGAGGTGTTGCATGGCAAGCTGCATGAGATTCTGGTTCGTCGCGTCGCTGCTACTGCTGTCGAGCACGCTGCTCGCTTCCGATGCCGCGCGGCCGAACATTCTTTTCATCGTCGCCGACGATCAGGCCGAGTGGGCGATGAGCTGCTCCGGGCATCCTGAGTTGAAGACTCCGAACACGGACCGAATCGCTCGCGAAGGGTGCGGCTGACGAATTGTTTCACGCCGACGCCGGTGTGCAGTCCGTCGCGTGTTTCGATTCTCACCAGCCCACGGGACCAAAATCGGAATTCTCGACTGACTCAATCCATGCTGGTCATCTTCACCAGCGATTACGGCGACAACATCGGCCGGCACGGGATTCTGCACAAAGGGAACGCCGTGTGGATTCTGACCGAGAACCCTCCCGGCACGAAGAACGTCCCGGCTGCTCATCGGCCCAACATGTTCGACACGTCACTGCGAGTCCCCGCCGTCATCCGCTGGTCGAAGGCGATCCCGGCAGGGAAAATCGTCAGCCGTACGATCACGCATCTCGATTGGTTTCCGACGCTGTTGGAGGCGACAGGCGTCGCGCTGCCCGCTGGAACAACGATTCGTGGACGCAGCGTCCTCAAAATGCTGAGAGGAGAGGGGACTTTCGATCGCTCCGATGACCTCTACACGGAGTTCAGCGTGCAGCACACGATGCGGGCCGACATGCGCAGTTACCGCACGTCCGAATGGAAGCTCAAACGAGATTTCTTGAATGCCGACCGTGACGAACTCTACGACCTGCGGAACGATCCCGGCGAGACGACAAACCTCGCGACTTCCGATCGGCCGGAAGCGAAGGCCGCGTTCGCGAAGCTGTCGAAACTCATCCGACAGCGGATGGCTGAACTTGGCGATCCCGTCGGCAAGACACAGGGCGATTGAGCAAGTGAAACGGCAGCCATTCCCGGTCTTGCAAGTCGGTGGCGGGTCAATATACTCCCGCCTCCCAAAGCGAACCGCTAGACAGCTTTCCGTCTCAAAAAGGGTGAGTGCGTCATGACTCTGATGTGCGATGTTTGCAAACGAACCGCTGGCCGAGGCAACTCCAAGGTCGAACGCGGCAAGGCCAAATACCTGGGTGGCAACGGCCGCAAAACGACCGGCATCACCAAGCGGCATTACTTCATCAATCTCCAGACCGTGCATATCGAAAAGCCGGAAGGCGGAGCGATGACCTCTCGCGTTTGCACCAAGTGCATCCGCAGCGGTGCTGTTCGCAAGAGCGTCAAACGGAAGCCGTTCACACTCGCTGTGAACAACTAATCGGCGAGTTGACTGCATCGTAATTTCCTAAACCCGGTTCCTCGTGGAGCCGGGTTTTTGTGTTGTGTAGGTTGGGATTCCATCCCGACCGGTCGGGACGGAGTCCCAACCTACGGAGCCACCACATGGCCGAACCGCTGACGAAAGAGACCGTCAAGAAAGTCGCGCACCTCGCGCGGCTGAAACTGTCCGACGCGGAGCTCGACCTCTTCACGACTCAGCTCGGCCAAGTGCTTGGCTACGTCGAGTTGCTCAACGAGCTCGACACATCGGCCGTTGAGCCGATGGCGCACGTCGCTGACATTGCCAATGTCTTCCGCGACGATGAATTGCGACCGTCTCTGCCGCGAGCCGCCGCGCTGTCGAACGCTCCGAAGACCGATGGAAAATACTTTGTGGTGCCGCAAATCTTGGAAGAGGGATAGAGGCTATTCTGAGCGGCACGGCGCTAGCCGCCGGTCGTGTTCCGTTCAAAACCGGCGGCTAGCGCCTTGCCGCTCACACGAATCTGGCGAAGCATCATGTCCACAACAGAACTTGTCGCTCGGTTGAATCGCGGCGAAGTCACCTCCGTCGAACTGACGCAGCAGTCTCTGCAAGCCATCACGGCACAGGACTCGAACATCCTCGCTTTCCTGTCGATGAATGCCGACTCCGCGCTCGCTCAGGCCAAGTCGATTGACGAGAAACGCAAGGCCGGTCAGCCAGTCGGCAAGCTGGCCGGCTTGCCGATCGCCCTCAAAGACAACATGTGCGTCACCGGCGTGAAGACGACGTGCGCCAGCCGCATCCTCGAAGACTTCATCCCGCCGTATGACGCGGGAGTTGTTGAGAGACTCAAAGCCGCCGACGCCGTGCTCGTCGGCAAGACAAACCTCGACGAGTTCGCGATGGGTTCTTCGACGGAGAACTCGGCGTTTCAAGTGACTCGCAATCCGTGGAATCTGCAGCACACCGTCGGCGGTTCGAGCGGCGGTTCGGCGGCGGCCGTGGCCGCGCGAATGGTGCCGCTGTCGCTTGGTTCGGACACGGGCGGCTCGATCCGTCAGCCGGCCGGCTTCTGCGGCGTCGTCGGGATGAAGCCGACCTACGGCCGAGTCTCGCGGTACGGCTTGGTGGCTTACGCGAGTTCGCTCGATCAAATCGGCCCGTTCGCAACCGATGTTGCCAGCGCGGCGTTATTGTTGGAGGTCATTTCCGGTCACGACGGCCGCGATTCGACCAGTGTGGATCGGCCGGTGCCGGAGTATTCGCAAACCGTCGAGCAGCCTCTGGCCGGCCTGCGCGTCGGCATCGCTCGCGAGCACTTCGTCGAGGGGCTCGATCGCGAAGTCGAAGCGGCGATCAAGCAATCGCTCGACGTGTATCGCTCGCTCGGAGCCGAGATCGTCGAGCTGTCGTTGCCGCACTCGAAGTATGCCATCGCGACGTACTACTTGATCGCGGCGTCCGAGGCGTCGAGCAATCTGGCTCGCTTCGACGGCGTGCATTACGGGCATCGCGCGGCGAAGTTCGACAACCTGATCGACATGTACTCGGCCAGCCGTGGCGAGGGTTTTGGTCCGGAAGTGAAACGCCGCATCATGCTCGGCACCTACGCGCTCTCGGCTGGCTCCTACGACGCCGATTACCTGAAGGCGGTGAAAGTCCGCCGCCTGATCCGCCGCGACTTCGACGCTGCGTTTGAGCGTTGCGACGTCCTCGCCTCCCCGATCGCCTCGACCCCCGCGTTCCGGCTGGGCGAGTTGGTCAACGATCCGCTGGCGATGTACCTCTCCGACATTTACACGATCAGCGCGAACCTCGCCGGCATCCCCGGCCTGTCGCTCCCCTGCAGCCTCAGCTCGACCGGCCTCCCGATCGGCCTACAACTTCTCGCCGCGCCTTTCGAGGAAGAGAAACTCCTTCGCGCCGCCCGCATGTTTGAACGAGCAACCGCATGGCACACGAAGAGGCCCCGCTGACACTATTGAAATTGCGTCGCCTTCAGCCGCGAAGCGGCGACGGAATTTAGCCGGGGGCGAAAGCCTCCGGTTTGAGTCGATTCATTCTCACAAAGCCCCGAAGGGGCGACACCCTGATCTCGTTCTCGTTCTCGTTCTCGTTCTCGTTCTCGTTCTCGTTCGAGTGTCATCCTTTCAGGGCTTCGCAATTCTTCTTTCCGTATTCTGGGGCTGACGCCCCCGGCTACATTCTGCCGCCACTCCGTGGCTCAAGAAGGAAGGCCCGTCAACTCAACTGCGACACTTCATCCACCTGCAATACTTCTCTTCATCCGCGTTGCTTGAGGATCGGGCGCGTCAAATCGGTTAGGCGGGTTTGCTGTTGGCCGGTCGTGTCGAAATTGCCGGGGGCGAGCCACGCTTCAAACGCTTCGCGCAGAGCGGGCCATTCGGTGTCGATGGCGGCGTACCAGGCGGTGTCGCGGTTGCGGTGTTTGTAGACCGTCGCTTGCCGGAAGATGCCCTCGAACGACAAACCTAAGCGTTGAGCGGCGGCTCGCGAGGGGGCGTTGAACGCGTCGCATTTCCATTCGTAGCGGCGGTAGCCCAACTCGAACGCGCGCTGCATCAGCAAAAACATCGCCTCGGTCGCGGCCGGACGGCGCTGCAAGCGCGGGGACTAGTGAATGTGTCCGACCTCGATGGAGCCACTGGCCGGAGCAATGCGGAGATAGCTCGCAACGCCGGCTGGCTGACCGTCGGCCAAGTCGATGATCGCGAAGAACAGCGGATCGTCGCTGAGGCACGTCGTGCGCATCCACTCGCGATAGCTGGCCAGAGTGGGAAACGGGCCGTAGGCCATGTAGGTCCAACTCCGTCCATCGACATCAGCAGCATTCGCGGCGAACAACGACTCGGTATGTCGATCGGGGTCGAGCGGTTCCAGGCGACAGAATCGTCCCTGCATTGGCTCGCGTGGTGGATGGGGCGGTGGAGTCCAGGTCGGCAATGGGAAAGCGATTGGCTGGCCGAGGTTGTTGAATGCGGGTTCCATGTTGGTGGCATCGCCTCTTCGGACTATGTGTCCCTGACTTACCGACATCTCCGTCGCGAGAGAGAATGAACGATGTCCTCAAACTGAGGGCGTGCTGTGTGACTGTTTGGTCAACTCGTCGAACAGAGTCCGGTCGTAGCGATTGACGCGAACGGTGTCGGAGGTGGCCGGGCTTTCGGACAGGCACCAACCTTTGTAGCCGATGCTCTTTCGCAGTGCGAACAACACTCCGCTGACGGTGGGCCGATCAGACACTCGTTCCCGCATCGCCAACCAGTGTCACGCTGGCGGCCGTGAAGGCTCGATCTTCGTCGAGCGAAAGCAATCCGGAAGCACGGATGAAGACGGTTCCCTCCGCGGCCAAGACGGGAGAGGACGGGGGCACATTCGTGGGATTGCTATCGGTGATGTCCCCTCGCGCGATGATCGTCAGCGTGCCTGCCGCTTCCACGAATCCCAGATCCAACGACGAATTGCAACGGAGCGAAAGATTCAGACCGATCAAGATGACCGATCCACCGAAAGCGGTCGCAGTGGAATCGAGAGTGATGTCGTTGGGTGAACCCCCCAGAGCAATCAACGTGGTGAGGCCATCCAAGACGGTCAGCGGGCCGCTATCCGTGATCCTGCCGCCGGACTGGAGAGTGAATGATCCCGTCGCCGTCGAGGTGTAGAGGTTTGTCGCATCCAGTTCATTGACCTTGATCTCCTGGCCGAAGAGCGAAATCGCACCAAACCTGTTGTCCGAGTCATCCAGCGTGATGTTCTGCTCGGTGGCGATGAACGTCGCGCGTCCGGTGACTCGCAAAGTGCCCGACTGCGTCACGTCTCCGCCAGAGGTGACCCGCAGATTGCCAGTGGCGATGGTCGTTCCCAGGTCCGTGGCGATTCCGTTTTTCAGTGTCACACTCGTGCCAATCGACGAGACGGTCCCGTCGAAGTGAGAGCCATTGGAATCCAGTGTGATCGCGCGATTTCCCGCGTCGATCGTGGTCGTCCCGGAAATGTGGAGATCACCGCTATCCGTCACGGGTCCCGCCGAGGTCAGTGTGAAATCACCGGTCATCGTGGACGTGAACAGGTTGGTCGCGTTCGCTTCGTCGAGGATGACGTCCTTGCCGAATACGGAAATCGAACCAAACCGGCTGCCGGTGCCCAGTGAGATGTTTTGATCCGCCGCGACGATGGTCACCCGGCCGACGACCGTTGTGGTCGCCGCCGATTGAGTCACGTCACCGGCGGAAGTCAGATTCCAGCGTCCAGACGCGACCACCGTTCCGAGAATGGTCGCCGTGTTGTTGACCAAGTCGAGGTTCGTCCCGCTGAGAGTCACGACCCCCTCGAACTTCGAGGCCGGATGATTCAGTGTGATTGGACGACCGACAGCGATCAGCGAGGTTGCTTCGGACACCGTCAGTATGCCGGAGTCGGAAATCGCTCCTTTCGAGTTCACGGTCAAATTCGTGGCGTCGGTCGTGAACAGGTCGGTCGCGCTCGCTTCCGAGACAGTGACATCACGACCAAACAATGAAAGCGAGGCGAAGTTGTTCGTTCCGTTGACCAGCGTGATGTCAGGGGTGTCTCCGCCAGCGGTCATGGTCGCCAAACCGCTCAACGTGAGATTGAGAGACTCCTCATGCGTGATTGCCCCGGAGGAGATCAGAGTGAACGTGCCTGTGGCAGTGATCGTACCCAGGTCGGTGTCGGTATCGTTCGTCACGGCGATTTTGGTCCCTTTCAGGTGCATCGTTCCGTCGAACGTCGAGGCAGGATCGTCGAGAGTGATCACGTTGCGATTCGAGGTCAGAGTCAGGTCGCCCGCCACCGTCAGCTTTCCCGAGTCGGTGATCGCTGACCCCGATTTGACCGTGAGGTTGCCGATGGTTGATGGTCCCAGTTCGGTGGACGCGGCTTCTTGAATGCTGACGTCGGCTCCGGTCAGGATCAGCGTTCCGAACAGATTGCTGGGTGAAGTCAGGAGGATATTGGCCGCTCCGTCCGCCGCCGTAATGGTGACGGTGCCCGACACGGAAAGTCGCCCCGTCTGTGTGACGTCTCCATCCGTCGTGGTTACGTCCAAGGGACCGTTCACGGATGAGGCGGCGAACGCGACAGCCGCGCTGGATTCCACAACGGCGTCGCGGCAGTTCAACTGCAGTTGCTCAACGTCGACCAGTATCACGGTGATGACCGGCGTCTGGCCGATGAATGTCAGCGAGTCCGTGCCGGTGAGTCCATCGAAGAGGATGGTCGTCAGAGTGTCCTGCTGGGCGAATGGCTCACGCAAAAAGAACTGGCCATTGAGGAAAACGTCCGTGTAGTCGAGTCCCGTTTTGACGATCAACGTCTCGTCGGAATCCTCCGCTCCCGTCAGTGTCAAAAGCCCAAATTCAAACTCGGCGGTGAGCAGCGGCGGAGGATCGACGAGCAACTGCCGAGTTTCGAGCGTTTCGGCAGAAAGTGCCGCCTGCCATCCGCAATGCCGTGCACGAACTGATTGTCGAATTCGCCCTCGCGGTTTCAACACACCAGTGACCAAAGATTTCCAACCCCGACGGCTCCAGAACGACACAGACATTTCGAGGTTCCCTGCGAAGAGACGATGACTGGTTTTTCGGCTGTTGGCGGCTTTTCGGATGACATTTCTGCGACCCGGCAAGAGACTCTTCGTGCCTTAACGCCTTTGTGGTCAGAATGAGCTGATCTACACAGGCAGCAAGCCGGGATGATTCATGGGTCGCAATTAGCACGACGCGCAAGCGAGTGGTGCGTATCAAGATCACTCGCTTGCGCGTCGTGCTAATTCCGTAGCACACTGCGACGACTTTTCCCCGACCCATGAATAATCTCGGCAAGAGGGCCGAGGCTGCCTGAAACAGACCGTAAAAACTGACGCCCAGTGCAGTCAGTTGGCAATTCTAAGTCGCCAAGAATCCTCAAATGCACGAAATCAATTGGCGCGTCGCGCGAGCAGCTTTTTCGCTGCTCATCACTTCGTGCTGCGTTTGAGGAACATCACCGAGGTACTGCCACTCTGGTCGAGCGAAGTGCTCTGCCAACCGCCGGTCACGAGAATCTGATTGCTGATGCCTGTGGTCAATTCCGCAGTACTCAGAGCGGAAATCGACATCGACATGCCGCCGGTCACGATGAATTGGCTGTTGGACAGCGAGACGTCGTCACTCAAGACGGCGATCAGATTGTCGGTCCCGCCGCCGCCGGTCAGCGAACCGGTGCCGGTCCAACCCGTCACCGTGAAGGAATTGTTGCCCTTACCGCCCGTCAGCTTGGCCGCGCTGATGCCTGTCAGCGAAAGGTTCAATCCGTCCGCCGCCACCAGCACGGAATTGGACAACGTGAAATTGGAATTCCGCACTGCCACGACGGTGTCCGTCCCGCCTCCCCCGATCAGTTGGCCCGTTCCCGTCCAGCCGCTGACCGTGAAGGTGTTGTTCCCCACGCCTCCCGTCAACGTGGCCGATTCCATCGTTACCAGCTTGACCAATCCGTAGCCGGCAGTCATCAGCGACTTGGAGCTCAACGTCATGTCGATGTCGCGCGTGGCGGTGATTGTGTCTGTGCCATTACCTCCCGTGAGGGTTGCCGCGCCGGTCCAGGTGCTGATTTCAAAGGAGTTGTTGCCATCACCGCCGGTCAGTGTCGCTTTGGTGAATCCGGTCAGCGAGACATTCACGCCGTCTGTCGCCTGGAGCAGTGAATTCGTGAGTGTGAAATTGTTGTTCTTGACGGCGATGATCGTGTCGCCACCACCGCCGCCCACCAGATTGGCAGTGCCGGTGAAACCGCTGACCGTGAATTTCTTCGCCCCGGCCAGGCCCGTGAGTTGTACGAGTTCAAAGCCGGCAAGCGTGTCCGTTCCGAGGCCCGTCAAGCTGGTGTCCGTCAGCACGAAATTGACGTCAGCGGTTTCCTCCAACCGGTCGTTGCCGGTACCGCCGTCCAGCGAGTCGCTCCCCTTGTTGCCCGTGATCGTGTCGCTTCCGGCACCGCCGTTGATCGTGTCGATGGCCATTCCACCGCTGAGCACATCGTCGCCATCGCCACCCAACACCAACATGTTGCGGTTCGTCAGATTCGCCGTATTCACCACGTTGACCGTGTCGTTACCTCCGTGCGTGCGAATGCGGAACTGCGTCACGTCGTTGTACAAGTAGGTGTAGGTCACATTGAGCGACCCTGTGATGGCCAGCGTCGTGTTGCCGGTTTTCGTCGCCGGATAGGTGATCGTCACCGTGTCGGCCACCGAGCCGGCATTCAAATAGACGGTTTTGCCACTCAGATAATTCGCCACGAAGGTCAGGCTGTTGTCCTCGTTCAGCGGGTGCGCATCGACTTCGTTGACCGTATTCACCGGGTCCGCGACCGCTCGCAGCGTGTAATCGCTCGTGTCCTCCGGCAATCCGGCTCCTGGCAACTGCACTTCCGCGCCCGAGCCGAGCGAATAGGTCAGCGTGTGCGTGCCGATAATCAAGTCGGGTGGATTGCTGATCACTCTCGCGCTCAACAGCGACTCGACCGCTCCTACCGTTTGCAGGAACTGGATCGTCAGCGGAATGGGTAGCGCGGAATGCTGAATTTCGTACTGGACCGTGATCGTCGTCGAACCGTTCGTCGTGACGGAATTCAGAATGACGTCGGGAATGGGCACGGTCAGTACGACATCGTTGCCGGTTCCGCCCACATACGAAATCTGGAACTGCGTTCCCGCCACCGGAATCAACGCCCCTTCGGCATAACCATTGAACGTGCCGACGACGGCGCTGCCGCCAGTGTTGTCGATGATGCGGAAACTCTCGTACTGCGACGGCACGAAGCCGGAGATCAAACTCAAATTCAGATTTCCGCCGAGCGTCACGATTCCACTGACCACCAGTCGGTCGAACTGCGTGCCTGGCGACGCTCCACCGACTTCCAGGTTCAAGTCCGTGGTCGCCGATTGTGTAACGTTGCCGGCGATCGTCAGCGTTTGCGTGGAATCACCCGGAGCCACGATTCCCGCACCGCTGACATTTCCGGTGATCGTTCCGGAGCCGGTCAGCGTCGCGGTGGGATTCACGGTGACGCTACTGGTGATCGAGCCGGTGACGCTCAGAGAGCCGGCGTTGATGGTCGTCGCGCCGGTGTAAGGCAGCCAGTTGAAATTGATCTACCGGCAGTTTGGCTTGCTGAGTTATAGACCGCGAAAGGGTTTGGGAGAAACATCCAGGTCTCAGGGACGAGACGATGAATGCAGAACTGACAGAGGCTGTGATTGCAACG
>SYJG01000537.1 GCA_005798445.1 Planctomyces sp. | reverse complement strand
CGATCCGTCGCAAACCTCTGTGGGCGACACCACGCTAATCTGGTCGGAGAGCCGGATGCGGGAGACCCGCACGTCCGGTTCGACGAGCGGGAAGTGGAACCGGAGCCTCACACGCCACCGCGCCACTTCTCGACTCTACTAATCTCGAAACACTCTGCGGCGGATCTTCCCCAACCCATGAATCATCCCGGCTAACGCCCTGCGGCTGATGTTTGCGATCCAACACGAATGGCGGAAGCAGGATCATGATGACGCCACAGCAAATGTGTGAGATTTTGGAGCAGTCGTTGGCGGACCGACGGCTGTCGCGGGGCGAGAAGTCAGTGTTCGGTCAGCATCTGGAAGAGATGAAAGCGGATGCGGAGCAGTTGGCTCACTTTCGCCGACTGGCATTCGGCCTGGCGAGGGAAGCGGTCGATGCCACGAATGGGACGATGATTGTCGAGTGGCTGGAAGAGATTGCCAAAATCCTGCAGCCATCGGACGCCGAAGCAACGGGAGACATGGCAGAGGCGTGGTTTAGTCCGCACAGCGATTGTCCTCTGCGGATTCGGACTTTGTTGGCTCAAGCGAAACGGACGGTCGAGATCTGCGTCTTCACGATCACGGACGATCGCCTGACCTCCGCCGTGCTGGAGGCTCATTGTCGGGGAGTCCGGGTCCGCATCATCACCGATAATGACAAGGCGGCGGACCTTGGATCAGATGCGGATCGGTTTCTTCAGGCGGGCATTGAACTGCGAGTGGACCGCACCGAGTACCACATGCACCACAAGTTCGCGGTGTTCGACAGCAAGATTCTGCTCAACGGCAGCTACAACTGGACGCGCGGTGCCGCAGCCAACAACGAAGAGAACTTTGTCGTCACCAACAATCGTCGCCTCGTGACGGTCTTCTCAAAGACGTTTGAGGAATTGTGGCTGCAGTTTCAGGCGTGACCGTTCGCGCTCCGCGAGCGACGATTCCCCGGAGGCTCTCACAGCTCGGAAGCTTTCAACTTTCCGCGGTCGTCCGGGACTTGGTAGAGCTTTTGCAGTCGTGCGACTTCCGCCTTCAAATCTTTGACGACTTCGGCATTGACCGGATCGGCGTAGATGCTGCGCATTTCATTCGGGTCTTTTTGAAGGTCGAACAGTTCCCACTCGTCTTCGTTGTAGAAGTGGATCAGCTTGTAACGGTCAGTGCGGACTCCGTAGTGGCGACGGACGGCGTGGGAAGCGCCGTGGTCGGAGAAGAACTCGTAGTAGTGGTAGTAGATGCTCTTTCGCCAATCGCTGGGGATCTGGCCTTTCAGCAGTGGGACGATGCTGCGGCCCTGCATGTCTTTCGGAGCCTCGATGCCTGCGAGATCGAGAAATGTCTCGGCGAAATCGAGGTTCTGCACGAGGTCCGTGTTCACGGAGCCGGGCTTGATGACTCCGGGCCAGCGGGCCACCAGCGGCATGCGCAGCGATGGCTCGTACATGAACCGCTTGTCGAACCAGCCGTGATCACCGAGATAAAAGCCTTGGTCGGATGAGTAAATCACGACCGTGTTCTGAGCGAGGCCTGTGTCGTCGAGGTGCTTGAGCACTCGGCCGACGCCGTCATCGACGGCGGCGACGCAGCGCAGGTAGTCCTTGATGTACCGCTGATACTTCCAGCGCACGAGTTCCGTGCTGGTGAGCTTAGCCTTCTCGAACGCGGCGTTTTCGTCGTCGTAGGCTTTGTGCCACGCGGCGAGTTGTTCCGGGTTGAGGTTCTTCGGTGGGTCGAACTTCAGGTCGAAACGGGTCATCGTCTTTTCGATGGTCATGTCCTGCTTGTGTGCGGCGGTGCCTCGGCCGGAGTAGTCGTCGAACAGCGTGTCCGGTTCCGGGATCGTGACGTTCTTGTAGAGGTCGAAATACTTCGGTCCCGGCTGCCATTCGCGGTGCGGAGCCTTGTGCTGCCACATCAGCAGGAACGGCTTGTCCTTGTCGCGTCCCTTTTCGAGCCAGTCCAATGCCAAGTCGGTGAGGATCTCGGTCGTGTATCCCGTGCGTTGAACGCGCTGGCCGTTGGCGATCATCGGCGGGTTGTAGTACGGGCCTTGGCCGATCAGGATGTCCGAGTAATCAAACCCCGTCGGATTATTTCCGAGATGCCATTTGCCGATCAGCGCGGTTTGATAGCCGGATTTTTGCAGCAGCTTGGGGAAGGTCTGCTGAGCACTGTTGAAGCTCTCGCCTCCCTCGTTGGTCTTGTAGCCGTTCAAGTGGCTGTGTTTACCCGTGAGGATGACGGCTCGGCTGGGGCCGCAGATCGAGTTCGTGCAGAAGCAATTCTGAAATCGCATCCCCTCGCGCGCGATGCGATCGAGATTCGGCGTCTGATTGATCTTCGAGCCGTAGCAACTCATCGCGTGCGAGGCGTGGTCGTCGGTGAAAATGAAGATCACGTTCGGTCGCTTCGCGTCGGCGGCATCGAGCGGGAGCGAGATCATTCCGCTGGTCAGAAGCACGAGGCCAGCCAGAACCAATTTGGACGAGACATCACGAATCATGGTGAGGTTCCTCGGAGAAAGATTTGCAGGCGAGCCGGGGAGCGTTAGCCCCCGGACATTGACGAGACTTT
>SYJG01000536.1 GCA_005798445.1 Planctomyces sp. | reverse complement strand
GTCGAACTGCCCGTATCCCGTGCCATCCGCCACGAGCCGCAAGCGACGAAACTCAAAATAGTCTTTCGTTCCTGGTGCAGCCGCCGGGCCGGTGATGGCGGGATCGGCATTGGCCCAGTTGATGTAGTCGAGCTGCACATGCCCGCCCATCTTGATCGTCCACTTGTTGGGATCTTCCTTCGGCGGTGCGGCTTTCGCTTCAAGCTTGTCGAGCCGGCCGAGGATCGGCTCCAAGCCAAGGGGCTGCTCTCGACTCTCCAGGCGTTGAACCTGTTCGCGCAACGATCGCAGTTCGGCCGTGATGTCATCGCTGCTGCCGGCGAAATCCGAACCGCGACCGTTAGGGAGCGGCCCGCGTTGGCCGCTCCCTAACGGTCGCGGTACGGCAATCGTCTCAGGAATGTCCGAAGCCGGAGCGTCAGTAGGCTCAATCGACTGCCCGCGTGCGGGTGCAACAGACATCGCTAGACACGCGATGAACGCCAGCAATACGACTCTGACCCGACCCATGACGCCCTCCTCGGCGACGTTCGGTCCCCAGAACCAAAGCGAAAACGGAGGCTCACGGAAAAGCCCTTCAGCCCCGTCCGCCTCCGGTGGTCCGGTCAGCTTAAGTTCGACTTCCCATGAGATCGGCTGCTCGCCGTCACAACTTGAATGATCGTCAAACTTCACGAAATCGGCAGAGTGCCAGAACCTACACCTGAGTGAGCCATCTGAGATCGCATTGACGTTTTCGAGCAGGCTCGTCTACCAACCCGCTCTTCCCGCCGGTCTCAACATTCCTTGTGAGACCATTTCCCACCGAATCTCAAATCTCACTGACTCTCCTTTCCTCCGAGGTGTCCGATGGCCTTGCGCTGCGCTGAGTGCGTCGCGATTTTGGTAATGGCATTGGTCGTGACCGCGATTCCCGCGACGGCGTTCGGGCAAACCGAATTGCCTTGGAGCCTTCGTCACAATGTCGCCGCCAACGATCTACCGGCCGGCGAAGGACACGTCGCTCAACCGGACGAGCTCGCAATCAGCAATGAACTGGCGGCCTCACCGGCCGAGATCCCGCTGGAGCAGCAGATCCAAATGCTGCGGCAAGAGTTCAACGCGATGAGTGAGGGCTTATCGAAGCCGAAGTTTCCGTCGGTGGAAGTGCATGGTGTGTTTCAAGTGGACTCGGCCTGGTTCGAGCAAACCGACGCGAATCGAGCGGCGGAAGTCGGCACCACTGGCAGGCTGATTGGCGACATCCAGGACGGTGCGAGTTTTCGTCGAGCACGTCTCTCGGCGAACGGTTCCGTCCTGCCGAACATGAATTACCTCCTGCAAATGGACTTCGCCTTCTTTGGCCGACCAACGTTTACCGACGTCTGGATGGAGGTCAATAAAGTTCCGGTGCTGGGCAACGTGCGCGTCGGTCAGTGGAAGCAACCGTTCTCTTTGGAGGTCGTCAGCAGCTTTCGCTACACGACGTTCGCCGAGCGTGCGCTGACGTTTCAAGCGTTCGTCCCCTTCCGGCACATCGCGGTCGGCTTCTACGACTGGGCCGAGAACGAGCGGATGACTTGGGCCGCGTCGGTCTATCGGCCCGGACAGGATCAATTCGGTGGCTCGTTGGCTGACAACGGAGGTTACGCCGGAGTGGGCCGCCTCACCGCGTTGCCGTGGTGGGAAGACGAAGGGTGCCGTTACTTGCATACCGGCATCGCCTACAACTTCGTCGCTCCCAAAGATCGAATGGCTCAGTTTCGTACGATCCCGGAATACTTCGTTGGCGAGAACACTGGCGTGCTTCCCCCCGGAACGTCCGGGCAAGCGGCCCCCGGCAGCTTCAACGGGACTCCCTTCTTTGTGGATACCGGCAAGCCCCCCATTCAAGACTATCACTTGCTCGGGAACGAACTCATGTGGGTGGAAGGTCCATTCTCCTGGCAGACGGAAGCGATGTTTTTGTGGGCGAGTCGGCCGGCCGACAAGAACGCCTTCTTCTGGGGAGGCTATTCACAAGTCGGCTACTTCTTGACCGGAGAGCATCGCCCCTACAATCGCAAGCAAGGGGCGATTGACCGCATCCAAGTGAAACGACCAATCGGTCGGCTGCACGATCCCTGCGAGGATTGGGGCTGGGGTGGTTGGGAAATCGCGGCGCGACTGTCGCACATCGAACTCAATAGCTCGGACATCCGAGGCGGACGTTTGACCGACTTCACATTCGGAGTGAACTGGTACTTGAACAACTACAGCAAGATTCAGTTCAACTACATCCGCGCGTTCCTCGACAGCCCCACCACAGGGGACAGCACCGCCGACATCTTCGGCCTGCGTGCTCAATTGGACTTCTGATCCCGCACGACAGGGACGGCGATTCTTGTAGCTGAATTCGTGAGAATTCAGTTTGCGGCACCAACTGAATTCTGACGAATGCAGCTACGAGCCGATCGAAAGTGCTCAGTGGCGTCAAGCTTGCCGCCCACGCCAGATCGTCAGGGCCAGAAAGGATTAAGAGCCGCGGCAAATGCTGCCAATAACCGCCGCCGAAACTGGCAGAGCCAGACCCAATTTACGCGAAGACCTCACAGAGTCTTCATCAAAAGCTAACAAAAGGTCGCAAAATCCCGTCCCGTGAAGTTCGGTCTTTGTTCGGAGACGTTGCGTGCGCGACGACACGGAGACCGGCCTCTCGCAACGAAACAGGGGCGTTGGGATGATCCGAAGTTTCGGAAGTTTGTTAAGTCAATCTCGTCCGCTGGCGCTGCTGAGTGGCGTCGTGTTGAGCAGTGCCATCGGGATGACCGCTGAGCCTTCTCGGATGACGGACGAAGCGCTGGAATTGCATCGGCAATCGTTTGTGTTCGACGGACACAATAACCTGGCCATGCAGCTTCGCAAGCGGCCGGAACTCACGACGGATTCGGTCGATCTGCATGCTCCGCAATCGAAATTGCACACGGACATCCCGCGATTGCGACAAGGGGGCGTGGGGGCCGAGTTTTTCTCGACCTATGTC
>SYJG01000535.1 GCA_005798445.1 Planctomyces sp. | reverse complement strand
GGGAGCCGGTCGTGGTTGAATCCCTCATCCGGCCGTCGGCCACCTTCTCCCAAAGGGAGAAGGGCTCGAAGGGTGCCGTGAATCATTCCAGCGATTCTGTTCGCTGAGGTGTTACGCCAGCAACTCGTGGATCGGCGTTGGGTCTTCGAGCACCGGATTCGGTCGGCCTGCGTGGTCGATCACCGAGATGTGCGGATCAATGCCGAGACAGTTGTAGATTGTCGAGTGAATGTGCGTCGGCTGCACCGGTCGCGTTGCCGGGCGAGTGCCGTTCTTGTCAGTCGAGCCGACGATCTGACCGTTTTTGATCCCACCGCCTGCGAGCAGACAAAACATCGAGTTGCCCCAGTGGTCGCGGCCCGGCGTTCCCATACTGCCTGGAGGACCGCCGTTGCCGCCATCGTTCATCTTCGGAGTCCGGCTGAACTCACCGCACAAAATGACGAGCGTCGTGTCGAGCATCCCGCGCTCATCGAGGTCGGCCAGCAGTGACGAGACCGCCGCATCGACCATCGGCAGGTAGTTGTCCATCCCCTCTTTCAGATTCCAGTGATGATCCCATCCGCCGTAGTGGACCGTCACGAACGTCGAACCAGCTTCGACGAGCCGACGAGCCAGCAGCGTGCTCTGACCCCAATTCTGTCGGCCGTACTTGTCGCGCAGTCGCGGGTCTTCTTGTCCGATGTCGAACGCCTTGCGAGCACGTGAGCCGGAGACGAAATCGAAAGCATCTCGATCGAATTGGTCCATTGCCGTAAACAACCCACGTCGTTCGACCGTCCGCGGGATTTGATCGAGCACTCGATTCAATTCGCGGCGGCTTTCCAAGCGGTTGATGTTCATGCCCGGCACGAGATTCAGATTCTGCACCTGATAGTTCGCTTGATTCGGATCGCCACCCGGTTGGAACGGGTCGTATTGCACTCCGAGGAAGTTGCCGCCGAAGTATCCGGGGACCAGTCCGATGCTCGCGGCATACGGCACCGCGACGTAGCTGGGCATCGAGGGATGACGCGAGCCACGCTCGCGAGCGATGATCGAACCGAGGCCCGGAAACTTGCCGGCGTTCTGCGCGCCGGAAACGTTCATGTCCTTGGTCGTCAGCATCCGATGCCCACCGGCGAAGTGGTCACCGGTGTCGTGATGGAGCGATCGGACAATCGAAAATTTGTCGGCGACTTTTGCCTGCTTCGGGAACAACTCAGTGATCTCGATCCCCGGCACGTTGGTCGGGATCGGTCGCCACAAGCCGCGCACTTCCGACGGAGCTTCCGGCTTCATGTCGTACAGATCGAGATGGCTCGGCCCGCCATCCAGCCAGATCAGAATCGCAGAAGTGTCCTTCTTGCTGCGTGACTCGGCGGACATCGCCTTGGCTCGCATCACATCGGCCAGCCCGGCGCTCGCCATACCGGCGACCCCCAACTGAACGAAGCTGCGACGAGTCAGACCATCGCAATACGGGTTCGGGGCAGAGCCGGCATCAATCTTCAACATGATTGCTCTCCAGGTAGGTTGGGTCTCTGACCCGACCCGGCATTTCGGCAAGTCATCGAGTAAAAAAGATGGTTGAGACAGAGTCCCAACCTACGACTTTCATATCGGCTGCATTCGATGCGACGCATTATTGGCACTCCGCCAGTCTGCCTCAAGCCTGATCCTCTTTCGGCGATTCCTGATCGGGTACCGGTCTGGTTGAAGGTCGAGTCAACCGATTGTGGCGGTTATGCTGTTGCCGCGTGTTCTGCCCGGCCGACCGCCGTCAGCCGAAAGCTGTCAGCCGTGATACCATTTTCTCCGTCGGCCAGGAGCTTCGCCATGCGTCGCGCTTCTCCAGTCGTATTCGCCGTCCTGTTTGTGTTGAACTCACTTGCCGCGCGAGCCGACGTCACCTCCGGCCCCGGCGAAGGGAACGCCATTGAGAAGTTCAAAGTCGCCGTCGTTGCTGGCGAGTCCTCCGGCAAAGAATTGGATTTCGTCACCGAACGCAAAGACAAGCCGACCGTTTTCGTGTTCGTGCTGGCCGACAAATTCTCACGGCCGATGGCACGATTCATCAAAGTGCTCGACGACAAACTCAAGGCCGAGCGAACCGACGTGGACATCGTCGCCGTCTGGTTGACCGACGACGTCAACAAGTCGAAGGACTACTTGCCGAAAGCGTTCATGTCGCTCAAGACGGAACGCACCGCTTGGTCCGTCTTCGCTGGCGAAAAGACCGGCCCGAATAATTTGGGCATCAATCCCGACGCCGACATCACGGTCGTCGTCTCCGACGGAGCCAAGGCGAAGTTCAGCAAAGGCTATCTCTCGATCAACGAGACCGAAGTGCCCAAAGTCTTCGAGGCGTTGCCGCCAAAAAAGTAGCCCTGTCGCTCCGGGAAATAACCCGACGCGTCAGCGAGGGCGGACGTTCCAGAACACGATGAATTGAGGCACTTGAGGCGTTCGCCCTCGCTGACGCGTCGAGTTACTTTGCCGCGCGAATCTCCACAGACACACTCCCGCGATTGTCTACCAGCTCGGCGGGATGATCGTTGAGCCGCAGGTACAGCGTACCGGTTCGTGAGGCCTCAAAGCTGGAGGAGTTCCCGAGCGGCTTCACATCTCGCATCGGCTCCGGTTCGTTCTCCGTGGATTTCTCAGGACGAATCGTGGCCAGCAACTGCCCCAGCAGTCGGCCGTTGTGGTAGCGAATCGTGACTCCGTCCGCTTCGCTGACCCACGGCTTGGGTTTCTCGGCCAGCGTGAATTGCCCGGTCGCGAGCAACTCGTAGCGTTGCCCCTTCTCGACGAGCACACGGCTTGATTGCCATCCTCGGTCTGCGTGGATTTCGACCCGCTGCGGCTTGGTCAGAGCCTCACCTTCGTGGAACTCGATCGCGTGTCGCAGAAAGTCGAAGCCTTCCCAGGCATCGGCCGCGAACAAGTTCCATTCCGTGAAGATCTCCGACAAATCCGGATGCAGCTCATTTTCAAAAGTCTTCCACGCGCTCGGGTTGGTCAATGACTTCGCCAGCTTGCGAAACCGCTCGTGCGTGCGTGGGTTTTGATCGAAGAAGACGCTCATCCCCCAAGCCCAGGCGTACGACTCGTTGAAGAACCGAAAGTTCGCGTCCTTCCATTCGTTGACGTCGAGTAGTCCCGGAATCCCTCGCTGCTTCACATCCCGCCGAATCAAGAACAACCGATCGTGGCCGCGAAAGTCCGAGCGATTGGATGGCACCAGCCGCATCTGCAACTTGCCGCCGATCACTTGGTGCGTCCCGAAGTGCTCGGCCATTCCTTCGAGATAAGCGACCGGAACATCGAGCCGCGCGATCGCCAACATGAAAGCGTGCGTCGCCTCGTGCAGCAGCAAGTGGCGACGGTAATAGTCCTGTGGCTGATCCATCATCCAAAACTGGTATCCCGCCTGCCGCCCATGAAATTGATCGGGCATGTCGTCTCTCAGCAGACCCGCCTTCTCGAACTTCTCCTTGTCTTTCATCAGGAAGCCGTTGATCTGAAACTCCGACTCGTCACGAGCCGGCGGCAGCTTCCCAAAATACTCCTCCCAGGACTCGTATGCCTCATCGATGAGCGGAGGCAGCGACTTCGCGACCTCGGCATCGAGGTCCGTGAACAGCCTCAGCCGTTTCGATTCAAAAACTCCGATGCCTCCCTCTTTCAGTTGCTTGACCGTGATCGGCAGACGCGGCCGATCGTCGGGGATGCGAAAACCATCTTGAGCAGCCACGGGCACGATTGGCTCAATTGCGATAAGCGCACACAGCAGCGGAATCACAAACCCGCTTCCAATCGTGGTTGCTTTCATTGTCCTGCCCCCATCGTTCTGCCATCCGTCCAAGCCGCATTTGCCGCCCCGCACAAACCGCGATAGCGTGTTCCCCACGTCACGGCGCTTTGCTCGCCGAGTTTCCTTCCATCCTCTCGCAACCGGCTCATCACCATGTCTGATTTCATCTACTGCCTGAACTCTAGCACGATCCGGCCGACGCCGATCCTCGACAAGATTCGAATCGCCGGCCAGGTTGGTTACGCCGCCATCGAACTGTGGCACGACGATATCGACCTGCACCTGTCGAAAGGAGGCCAACTGACCGACATCCGCAAAGCCGTCAACGATCAGGGCCTCGAAGTGCCGACGACGATCTACCTCAAAGGTTGGGCCGAACCGGATGACTCGGTGCGTCAGCGCGAACTCGACGAATGCAAACGCCGCATGGAACAGTCGGTCGCCGTCGGCGCGCACTACATCATTTCCGGCCCGCCTCCGGGAGCCTGTGATCACGCGTTTGTCGGTGCGAAGTATGCCGAGTTGTTGGATCTTGGAATCTCAATGGGAGTGAAGCCCGCTTTCGAGTACCTCGGCTTCGTCGACGACATCAACAGCATCGACTCGGCGATCGAAGTCGTCGAGCACTCGAAGCATCCGCAAGCCACGATCGTGCTCGATCCGTTCCACTGCTTCCGAGGCGGCAAGGGCATTGAGTCGATCGCCAAGCTCAAGGGATCGAGCATCGCGATCTCGCACTTCAACGACACGCCATCATCACCGCCGCGCGAACAACAGCACGATCACAGCCGAGTCATGCCAGGCGACGGCCACATGGACCTCCGCCGCTACCTCGATCTCCTCAATCAAGTCGGTTATCGCCGCTGGCTGTCATTGGAACTGTTCCGCGAAGACCTGTGGGCACGCGATCCACGCGAGGTCGCCAAGCTGGGCCTGGAAAAGATGCGAGCTGTGGCGGAAGGTGGCTCAACGACGTATAAGACAGACAAATGATCTCGCTGCTGTGCTGCGAATTGTGCGAGTATGTATTTCTGAGTTTTTCCAGAAAATGACATGATGCCGTGTTGACATGCTGCCGGTGTCTGGCATATTGTCTTCGAACACGCTCGATGAGCGCGTTTTTTGTTGAGAATTACAAACGCTTGGTCGGCAGCGTAGCCGATACTGAATACGGATTGCCCAGGTGTCACGCTTGGGATTCGGGAGCGAAAATTGTGAGACGGGATTGGCAAAAACTCGATGCGACAGGACTGAAAAGTCTGCAAGCCCGGTTAGGGTTGCGCAGTCTATTTACAGCCGCGGTCGAGGTGCCCGTCGCCGTCGTGGGTTGTCCATCACAGAAGATGGAAACCATTTCCAACACGAATTCGCACCCGTATCGCCTCAGGCAGTGACACCGGATTGATTTTCCGACGGGAGCTTTCAAAGCCCGGTGTCACACAGACATCGGGCTTTTT
>SYJG01000534.1 GCA_005798445.1 Planctomyces sp. | reverse complement strand
TTACATTGCTCGGCTGGTCACCGCCACGCATCCGCAGCGGCCGGACTCACCGGACGAGGTCAAGAAATTCGTGAAGTACGGAGCGTCGCCGCGCGCCGCAATCGCGCTGGCGAACACCAGTCGCGCGGCCGCGCTCCTGGCCGGAAAGCCGAACGTGGGATTTCACGAGGTCCAAAAGGTCGCTCCGTGCGTGCTCGGACACCGGCTGATCTTGGATTATTCCGCTCGTCTTGAGGGTTGGACGCCTCCCAAGATGGTCGATTTGCTGATCAGCCGAGTCGCTGAAGTGGCCCACCAGATTCCTGCGGATGTGAGAGCATGACGAATCACACGAATTGGTTGTTGGTCATTGGTCGTTGGTCATTGGCCATTGCACTGCTCTTGGTTGCCGCGCATTGCTCGGTTTTGCCGGCGATGGCTTCTGGCGAGACGTTTTCGCTGGTCGGTCATGATTTGCAGATTGATGTCGATTCGCGCTGGGCCGGTTGTGGACAGGGAGGGTATTGCCCGGTGCGAGTGCGTGTAGTGAATCGTGGACCAAGTCGAAGGCTGACGTTTCGCATCGCCAGGTCGTACCAGTCGGTTGTCGGCGTGAGGCAGTCGATCGACGTACCGCAGAACGCGGCGCTGGCCATCACACTGTCGGTACCGATGGTCAACTTCTCGAACAGTGCCGAATTCCGCGTCGAAGAATCCGGTAGCGTTTTGGAAAACATGAAGCACAGCGTCGGCCTGCCGGAGGCTAACATTTATGAAATTGGTCGACCTGGCTTGCTGGTGGTGGCTCCCGGCGTTGTCGATTTGCAATCGTTTGAAGATGGTGCGACCACATTTCGTCAAACTGCCGGTGGCACGGTCGGAGCGAGCACCAGTGGAGGGGTCTACCATGGCACCTATCGAACGTCAAATTGCGTCGCCCTTCCCGCCAATTCCTTGCCCAGTTCGTGGATCGACTACAGCGGCCTCGACATCGTTTCGATTCCGCTCAGTGAGTTGAGCAAGCTTC
Source organism: Planctomyces sp. (assembly GCA_005798445.1). GTDB lineage: Bacteria > Planctomycetota > Planctomycetia > Planctomycetales > Planctomycetaceae > SXKJ01. Next base: position 26,921 of record SYJG01000534.1, on the reverse strand, counting down.
CAAAGGGACCTCGCGCGGCTCTAATTCAATGGACGCGTTGCGGCGGAACATTGCTTGTGACGGCCGTCGGTGAAGGGGAGTCCGCGAGCGGCGCACCCGCAAAGTTGCTGGTCGGCGATGTCGATTCCGCCGGCACTTGGTCGTGGGCAGATCCGAAACTCGCCGATCGCGATGTCGCGCAGATCGTGCATCAGGATACCAGCGGAGCCATGACCACCATCAGTACTCCAACGGCTGTTCCTGGCGAATGGTCGCGCGAGGTGATGCCGTTTCGCGTGGCCGACGTCGGATTCGGCAAGCTGGCTCTGTTTCGCGGAGAGCCGTTTCCCGGTACGGCTCAAGATTGGTTCTGGCTGTTGAAATCGATCGGCGGTATGCCGCGATGGGATTGGGGCAAGCGGCATGGCGAGTCCGCTCGCACCGGGACGAGCGACTTCTTGCTGTTCCTGATTCCAGGCGTTGGTGGCGTGCCGATCGTGATGTTTTTGGTGCTGATCACGATCTTCGCCGTGGTGATTGGCCCGCTGAACTATTTCGTTCTGGCACGCCGAAAGCAGCTTCACTTGCTGCTGCTCACGATTCCAGCCGTTGCGTTGATGACCAGCTTGCTGTTGTTTGGTTACACGATTGTCGCTCACGGTTTCAGCGTGAAGGCCCGTTGCCGCAGTCTGACGTTTGTCGATCAAGCCGCGCAATCGGCAGTGACGTTTGGGCGGCTCAGCCTGTACGCTGGACAAGCGCCCTCGGCAGGCATGCAGTTTTCTCGCGAAACGGCGGTGTACCCGGTCTGGCCGGAACACGAAGAATTTGAGTCCGGCCAAGTGGATTGGACCAACTCGCAGAATCTCACTTCGGGCTGGCTGCGGTCGCGGACGCGCACACAGTTTCTGACGGTCGGACACCGAACTGAGCGCGGCCGTTTGGAAGTGACCTCTTCAAGCCCGGACAAGCTGACCGTTGCGAACGGGTTTGAATGGGGCTTCGAGCCACTGGTCGTGGTCAACGAGCAGGGTCGATTGTTCGTCGGCAAGAGCGTGCCAGCAGGAGCAAACATCGATCTGCAACCTGCGACCGAAGACGAACTCAAGGACGTCAATGAAGCGCTGCAACGTCATCCGCTGGATCTACCGGCCGGCCTTGCGAGTGCCGGATCTCCTTCAGCCAGTTTTTGGGGAGGACCACCAGGTTACCGCCGCGGAATGTATTACGGTTACGGCACAGCCAGTTGGCACCACAACGAGAGTTTGATGGAAACTGCGAGCGTCCGACTTCGATCGGGTGCCGTCGTTCCAAGCGGCGTACGTGCGGAGTACTCGCCGGTTCCTCGCACTTTCTATGGATTGGCCACTCAAACGCCGCACGTTGAACTCGGTGTTCCCAAAGTCTCGGAGATCAACAGCCTGCACATGGTGATGGGACGCTGGTGAGTTGGAAGTCAGCTTGCGTCCGAAGCATTTTTCGTGGCCGCATGCAACTGAATGACGACGCCGTCCAAGAACGTGGCCAGGCGCTTCGCGGCCGATTGAGCTTGCTCGCGCAGTCGCCACATGTCTTTCGCGGCGGACGGACGTTTCCATAGGGCTCCCACGGCCGCGCCGAAACGCACGCTGCCGGTCGCGCCCACGATGCTCAAAATCTCAGGTGGCAAATCGGAAGAGAGGTCATCACTGATGACTCGCACTGCCAAAAACCGCGTCTTGTGCTCGCGAGCCACTTGCGCGACCGCGAGGCTTTCCTGATCAACCGCGAGCGCCGAGTGTTGCTCCGCAAGCTGCCGTTTCATTTCGACGGTGCGGACGATGTCGTCCGCCGTCAAAAGCCGGCCGATGAACAGACCATGTGCCGGATCGGCCGGCATGTGCAAATCGATTTGCAAACTCTGGCCGTGCTGGTCAACGATGGAATCGGCGACGAGGATCGATCCCACTGGGATGCCGGCCCGCAAAGCTCCGGCAAAGCCGCACGACAGCAGCCATCGAGGTGAGTGCCCTTCAATCATCGCTTGTGTCGCGCGTCGGGCTCGGGCGAAGCCCATACCCGACTCCACGATGGCGATCCGAATGCCATCGTAAAGCCCGCCTCGAAAGGTGAAGTCGCCCCCCGTGTATTTCTTGACCTTTTGGCAACGGTCCATAAACGCGCTCAACTCAATTGGCAGCGCACACACGATTCCAATGTCGGCATGAGCGAAGTCGATGGCTGCGGTGTGTGATTCAGGCATTGGAGACATTTACTCAGCGAGTCGTTGCGGATTGTTGTGCGGGAGCTTTTGCAAAAGCGTCAAAATCGCTCGGCGAAAGTGCGCTGCGGAAGCCGCAATGGAACGAACTGGAGTTCACATCCCCCTTCATGCGCGTGGCGCAGCGATATCCGCGACAATAATTGTCGTTGCACATGAAGGAGCCTCCGCGCTGAACACGTTTGGGAATCTTCGGTTCATTCGGGTCCAGGCTATCTCGCGGGCCGTGCGGATTGCGGCGTGGGCTGTCCGAGTAATACGCTGGCTGATACCAATCCGAACACCATTCCCAGACGTTGCCGACGATGTCGTACAGACCATATCCGTTTGGCGGAAACGATTTGACCGCTGACGTGAAGCGGAAGCCATCTTGCACATCATGCTCTTCCGGAAATTCTCCTTGCCAGAGATTCGCACGCCAGCGATCACCGTCCTGCAACTCATTGCCCCACGGGTACTCCTGTTGATGACGGCCACCGCGCGCGGCGAACTCAAATTCCGCTTCGGTCGGCAACCGCTTGCCCGCCCACTGGCAATAGGCACAGGCATCGGGCCATGCGATATGAACAACCGGATGATCCAGCATTTCGTCGATGTTGGAATCCGGGCCGTGCGGATGCCGCCAATTGGCACCCTCCTGAATTCTCCAGACCGCGTGAGCCCAGTCCGGGTTGGATGGGTGGCGGATACGCCTCACCAGTTCGCGATCGAAGTTGGGGTTGAAACAAATCGACCCCGCGACCAAGTCTTCATCCGTGATCAGGCTGGTGTCGACGACACCTGCGAAGTCTTCTCGCGTCGGAGTCTTCTCGGCCAGGGTGACATACCCGGTGGCGTCCACAAATCGTCGGAACTCGGCGTTGGTGACTTCGGTGGTGTCGATCCAATATCCGGACAGTTCTGTCTCATGGACTGGTTTTTCATCGTCTTGGCCATCGCGGCTTCCCATCAGGAATTTGCCCCCGGGAATCCAAGTCATGCCTGGTGGCGCGAGGTGCGGCTCCTTTTCGGACTTTGCCACTTGTTTGCCCGATTTGATGGTGAGAGGCGGAGCCAGCAGGCACCACGACAGCACCGCTCCAGAGAACAGCAGCGCAATCAGGGACAGGATCACTCGCGGAGTCGACATGGCTGCAATCTAAAATCAGTCGTCGTGACGTCGTTCACCGAACAATTTTGGCTCGCGCGGCCAACGGACCAACAGTCGTTGCAGGATACCACGCTGGACGGCGGCTCGCACTGTGGCGACCGGGAATCCGATATTCGGAAATCAGGCGGCGATTCGCGAGCTGTAATAGTGGCACAACGCCACAGCGAACGCGTCCGCCACATCGTGAGGTTCCAGCAGGCGGTCCAGGCCGAGTTCCATTTTGATGGCTCGCTGGATTTGATCTTTGCTGGCCTTGCCACTGCCGGTGAGCAGTTTCTTGACTTGCGTTGGCGTGTAATGCACAACCGGAATGCCATGTCCGACGGCCGCCGACAGAATCACACCGCGAGCATGAGCCATCAACAGCGCTGATTTCGGATTCTTGACCAACGAGAATACTTGCTCGATTGCCAACACGTTGGGCTGGAATTCGTCCAGCACCTCACACAATCCGGACGCGATTTCATGCACACGCTCGGCCAGCGAGAGGCCGCGTGTGGACCGAATCACGCCCCCTTCAAGCAGCACGGGGCCATGTAAAGATCGTGTCAACAGAGCATAACCAGTCCGGTTCAAGCCCGGATCGATGCCCAAGAATCGCGGCGAGACACTCATCCGTGAGATTTCCCTTGGCGGCCGATTCTAACTGCTGATACTGCCGGCTCCCGAAACCTACTTCGTTTTGCCTTTGGCCGGAGCCTTCTTCGTCGCGGAAGATTTCTTGTCTTTTTTCAGCGAATTACCGGCGCCCATGCCAGACATCATCATTCCACCACTGCCCATCATCGAACTGGGGTCTCCACTTCCCATGCGATTTTTCAAATCGCCGCCGGCTGTGTCCTGCGCTGGACGATCCTTGAGCCGCTCACGAATTAGACGACGTTCATTCTCCACGATTCCTTCAGCGACGCTGCGGTCGTCTGTCGCAGTCTTGGTGTCGAGGACCGCCAACTGGCCGTACCGATCAACGATCAAGGCTTTATCAGCGGACGTCAATTGCTTCAATTTCTTTTCATCCAATTTCAAGTCAGCGTGTTCAGCGGGATCAAACCCCACCGCCGTCGGAGCTGCGGCGACATCTGCCAACAGACTGCCGGTGAAGACCGGCACATCTTCCTTGTTCAACGTGTCATTGGCAGGGCGGAAGACTTCGGTCTCTTTACACAGTCCACCGATGAACTGCCCAAGCTGTAGTTTCTCGACTTTTGCGGCGATCGTTGTCCCCGCCTCCGCGAACCACTGGTACACATCAATGTGCGCACTGGGCAGCCCCGTATCGGTTGATCTCGATTTTTCCGCCTTTGCCAGAAAGATGCGCTGCTCTTCGGGCACGAAGACGTGCGGAGTCGGCTCGCTCCAGGGCGTAACACGCACTTCACCAGCGGCGATTGACTCGTCCACCAATTCCTCGACGGCACGTTTGAAGTTGGGGTTGAGCAGCGTCAATCGCACGCGATACCGATACGCATTACCGGGAGTGACTTGAAAATCGAAATAACGAAACAGCAGATACTTTGACATGCGGCCGTTTCCTGTCCGGTCCATCTGTTCGGTGAGACTATTCATTGCACCACCTAATGCCTCCATGCCACCAGCACCGGCGAAACTTTGATTGAAGGACTGCATACCGCCTGGTTGTTTCATCTGGTTGGAAATATCGGTGCTCATACCCTGCATCTGGCTCGAAAACTGACTACGCAGCCCGCGAACATCATGAATTCTCGAAGCGAAGCCTTTCTTGGAAGTCTTATCGACTACCTTTTTCTTCTCGGCCTCTTCCACCAACCGATTGTTTAATTGAGCTTGAAGTTCCGCTTCCGCGTCGGTCAGCGTTTTGATGAGCGGATGCGAAGCCCAGTCCTTCGATTTTGTCTTCCACCTGCCGATGCGTCGTGGCAGCGGCATCGTGAAAACGTTGTCGGTGTAAACGGGATCCACCAAGTCCGCATCGAGTTCAATGCGGTCCAATAGATCGAGGGTGGCCTGCAGATCCACTTTTTCCCAGGGACCAGACCAGGTTTTGTCACCGGCTTGGGCCACTTGTCGTTCCACGTCGAAATCCAAGAAGGTGATGCGACCGGCCAACTGCTGTTTCTGCTCGTGCATCGTCTTAAACATTTCTTCCAACTGGTCGCCCAGGGGGAAAATGCCTCGGACGGAAATGAATCGATTGCCACGAGAATTGACCGTCGGAGCACTCTGCGCTGACTTACCCATCATTGAGTTCATTCCACCGATCCCGCCCGCCGCCAAGTTCTTGTACGAGCTCGCGGTCGCTCCGGAATTGGCAATTCCAGCACCGCCGTTGATCGTCGCCGTAGCGACGTTACCAGCACCGGCACCGGCTCCACCCCGCGCAGTCGCATCATTTGTGGTTCCCTTCACGGCAAACTCGTCGTCGTCGTCTTCGGCGAGTTTCTTAGCAGCCTCGGATCCATCGATCGCGGTTGCTACCGACGGTTGCGATTGTTCCTGAGGCGGTTGCTCGACAATCACCGCTTTTCCAAAATCCGCAATGGGCTCAATCAGCGCGAGCCATTTCGGTTCGCCGCACTTGAATGCAATGGGATACATGGGCCAAAACCAATCGGTCGAATACTGGTACCGTCCGGGCTCCAACGGCGATTGAAGCGTCTGGACCTGCTGCATAATGTCCGTTGGCTTGTACTTGTTCTGCTCGTCCAGCGTAAAAAGCGAGTTCTGAATCTCCCGTTGGCCAGACTCGACTTTGTCCTGAAATTCCTTCGGTTGCTTGTCGTATCGAGCCCAACTGGTGAAGCCCAGTTGAGTCACGACGAACAGGCCAATCAGCCCCAAAACCAACTTTTCACCGTGTTCGATCAGGGCTTGTTTGTAGTTCACACTTTTGATTTTTGCCAAAAGGTTTTTCATGACGGACTCTCTTTCCGTTGCGACCAATGAGTGACTGGCCAAAACGATTTCTGTGAACGAAGGACTGTGATCGAAGAGGGATCGTGCGTGGGTCGGGTACTACTCTGTCTCGGATTCCGATTTGTCAGGTGTATCAGTCTTCGGCGGAGTTTTTTCAGTGGGAGGTTTGTCCGAATCGGAGTCGGCCTTTTCCGGTTTGGCAGGATCGGATTTCGGTACATCGGCATCGTCCGGCTTCTTGGCTTCGTCCCCCGCTCCTTCGGTTGGTTCGTTCGCTGTCGGCTTTGCGTCTGCCGTGACGGTCTCAGCCGTCGGTTCCGATGACGGCTTCAAATTCTCCGGAGTGGCTGCCAATCCTGGCGCTGGAGTCGCTGAATTTGGTGGAGCGACTTTTCCGGCGTCAGGTACCGCAGTCGGCGGCATATACAACGTCCAAACTCCAAGGATTGCCACATGAGCCAAAGTAGGTTCAGCCATCGCCGCCGCAGAACCCGACCCACCCGCTCCCGATCGCGCTGTCGATAGGCCCGATCCTGATTTCCCCAAACCCGATCCTTCGTCTTCGCCAAACCCTGTCGAAGCTGGTGCTGAACCTCCAGCGGCGTCGGCACTGGAGGATGGCTTGAGCCCACCACCAAAGCCCGCCGCAGTACCGCCTGCCATAACACCACCGGCACCGCCAGAGCTATTCCCTGAGTCCGAATACTTCACCTGATGCACACGGATGATCTCGACCGGGAACGGCGAGTTCATCAATTCGGCCAGCAGGTCCGGTACCTTGCGATGATCCATGACCAGCTTGATGTAAAAGCCTCGTCGCTTGTACTTCTGATTTTCATCGAAGTCGATGTAGCGTTTGACATCTGGCTTTGTCCCCGCGTCACCACTCGCGTTTCCGTCAGCAGAACTGGCAGTGTTAGAACCGGGAGCACTCATGCCAGTCATACCAGACATACCTGAAGGACTGGAGCCAGCTCCACCCTCCGATGAAACGACGAACTCTTCCGCCAAATTGATGTCAGCGGACTGCGTGCTGGATTCCGACTTTGGCGCACCTCCGCCAGTTCCAAACCCCCCCTGCATTATCCCACTCGTCATGTCACTGCCTGCACCACCCGCCATTCCGCTGGATGTCGTCGCGGCCGCTTCGCCAGTGGCCTTTGTGCCGCCGAACAACTGGATCTTGACCAATTGCTTGATGAACGCGTCCCCTTGCGAAATCCCGCTCGCATTCATTCGCCGGATCGCGTGGAGCAATTCCGTTTGCAGCCAAATGTCTTCTTGAGCATTCCAGATGTCCAAAAACGACGGTTCAAAATTCTCCGAACCCATCTTGCTCGACTGGTGCAGATCCGCCATCGCGAAGGCGACCTTGCGACGTTTGTCCGAGTCACGAAGATTGGTGCCATCGTCCAGCGGATCCACAATCTCCCAAAGAGCACGGATCTGCGATCGGTAGCTCTGAGGATATTTGTAGAGGATTTGATCCCCTTTTTGCTCCGCCGTCAGGTTCTGGAAGTATTCGGCCTTTGCCATGATTGGAGCGATGTCTTTCGGCCAGGTCATCCGCACTTTCTGCTTCACCCACAGTTCATGATTCGCGCGGATGTTGTGCTGACGTTGCTGTTCGTTGATGACGTTCAACCGCTGGGTCCAGGAGTCATTGGGAACTCCTTTTCCGTCAGGAATGCTGGTGAACGAGCCATCGAGTTTCTTCCAGCGTTCGTCGATTGCGGCGGCGAGCTTCCCCTTGGTCATGAAGTAGCCGACCAGCGGCATGATCAAGACGAATGAAAACAGAATCCAAAACTTCTGAGCGAGAATTGGCTTGAGCTTATTCATGGCAACCTCGTTTTGGCTAAGTCATTCGGGCAGTGATCTCGTCGGTCAAATTCTGGAAGAGTCTAATTCCCAGGGGCAGATGGGACAGTTGTCGCGGGAGCAGTCGTCGGTGAAGTCGTTGGGTTCGACTGTGCGGCTGGAGTCAACGGATTTACGGGCGTACTGTTGTTTGTGCCATCTGCCGGAACCTCCGAAACTGCCCCCTCGGCAGCAACCGGCTTCAGCGGATCGACATCGAGTCGCTTGCTAACGACCGTCGGAACCCAAATGAATTGAATCGTGAATTCCGTCCGATCGATCACCTTCATTTCGTCAGTCTCTTTGCTCTGCCCATCGACCCCACCCAACGTGGCTGTCGACGACGGGGTTCCGCCCCCTTTGGGACGACCTCCTAATGGTCCGAACCCCCCTGTGCCACCGACCTTGGTTGTGGCCCCACCTTTTTTCTTCCCCTTTGGATAATAGTTGTATGGCTTTCCGTTATCTGACTTGAAGACGGCGTGTGTGATTCCCAGCTTTCGAACGGGAACCGGTTGCAGAGTTCCTGGCTGCTGGACTTCAAACTTCTGGAAATTGCTCAGAACGTAATTCTTCACATATTGTTGACGCTGTTTGGTCTCGTCGTTGGGATCGTTGCGAAAATGCTCACCCGAAAGGGTAAAAACGTACCCGGCCGCGCTCGGCGGCGGTTTGTCTTGGTCATGTTTCAGCATCGACATGTAGACGCCACCGGTCTTCCCTTTCGCCTCCAACTCCGTAAGCCACTTCGACACGTCGGCATATCTCTTGGCAGAGACGCTTTTGATGTTGACTCGGTTCTTGAGCTGAACGTCGTCGATGTCCTGTTCGTTCCCCGTGTCCCGCGGCAGGCATTCGTTGATCGCGCGGTAAACTTCCAACCACATCTCTCGCGTGTCGATCGCCGTCACCAGCTTCTCACCGTCTCCTTTGGCTTTCTCGAACTCAGTCTTGGCGTCACCAAACTTTTTCTCATGGCTGCCTTTCAGATCCTTGAGTGAGATCACCTTTTTCTCGACTTCACCGAATTTGGATTCGCTGACGGAAATGGCCACGTTGCTGTAGCCCGCCGTGGACATCGCCAAACCGAACAGCAGGCTGGCGGCGGTCGCCACGGCCCACGGCTTCTTGCGTCGAATCTTGCGAGCGGTTGCGATCTCGGCCGGCAGCAACGTCGTATGAATGCGGGTGAGTTTCAGAGCTTGCAGAGCCAGACCATACGGCACCACGAAGCTGAGCACGTTTTCCTGGAACAGCGGAGCGTTGAGCACCGTGTCTCCGACCAGCGCTTGGAAGTTGTCGACTCGCTCCACCTCGTATTGCAGGTTCTGTTGCAAGAATTTCTGCAAACCAGCGAGCTTGAAGCCGTTGCCGGCTCCGACAATCTTCGTGATTTTCGCGTCGCGATTGACGCTAGAAAAATAGCCAATCGAGCGTTGAATTTCCGAGACGTAGTCGTTGAACACCGGTCGCAGGGCCTGGAAGACAGCTCGCGGATCGGGGGCTTTCGTCGCGTTGCATTTGAGGTGCTCAGCCTTGGCGAAGGTCAGCTTCATTTCTTTGGTCAACGCGCGCGTGAAGTGGTTGCCGCCAATCGGCACATTGCGAATCCAAATCTTGTTGCCGTTAGTGACCAGCAGTGTCGTGTTGTCGGTGCCCATGTCGAGCACGATCATGTATTCGCCATCGTCCGTAAGATCCTGACCGGGGCGCAAGCCAATCTGATCAAAACAGAGGAAGTTGTGCATCGCCAACGGCGCGATCTGCACCAATTCGACTTCCATTTTGTTGTTCACGTACGGCTTGATCGCGGAGTAGATGCCTTCCTTCTTCATCGCAAACAGGCCGACTTCGGCACCCAGCATAAAGCCGCTTTCCTCGATGCCGCCGCCGAGCGTCTGGTAGTCCCAAATCACGTCTTCCAGAGCAAACGGAATCTGCTGCTTGGCTTCGTAGCGGACGATCTCGTCCACCCGGCTCGACTCGACGGGAGGAAGCTGAATGAATCGCGTCAGAGCCGACTGGCCTGGAACACTGATCGCGATCAAGTCCCCTTTGGTTTCGTTACGCGAAAGGAACGTGCTGAGCGCCGTCTGAATCAATTCATCGGGCACGGCGTCAGGCTGGCTAAGGATCTTGGCATGCGGGATGTAATCGAACGCGACGGCGACAACCTGATTAGCTGAGTCGGCGTAGCGTAGCCGGAGCGCCTTGAGGCCAGCCTGACCAATATCAATGCCCCAAACGGACTGATTTTCCGCCATGGAAGTCACCCTGAATTGCTAAGTGGTTTCAATCGCGAAGTGGCGTGAGCGTTTTGCCACGAAGTCTTGAATTGAATTCGAGTTCCGCGCGGTCCAGCGCTTCGTAAACCAGAGTTTGACACGCAAACGCCCAATCGGAGGCAGACTATCAGAGGCTTTTTCAAGCCGTCAACCAAGAACCTTGCGCCGACTGGTGTTCCGCGCACAGCCGTCAGACACGGCACTCCCTGGAACGGTTCCCAGGAATTTGAAAAACGATCCTCATCGACTTCGCCAGCCGCACACTCCCTCTCTTTCGGGTCGAGCGTTTAACATCCCATCGATCGTCGGCACGTTTTCAAACTGCCCGTCCGGAAAAGGCAGATTGAAAACCTGCCCCACGAGAGACCGCAAACTCCCATGCTCAACGACGTTGTCATCCTCATACCCTGTCACAGTTTGGAGGATTTTCCCACGGATTTGGGGGAAAAGCCGGCGGAAGGAATTCTCAATGCGTTCGCGGTGGCGTGGCATCCGTGGCTACTGGCGCAGACCCGATCGCTCCCGGGCTGGCATCGAGCCGATGGTCCTCCGGAACCGTCAGCCGGCCGGCTGATTCTCGTCCCAACCGCCTGCGATGACCGCTTGGAGTCCGATTGGATCGGTCGTCAGCGGGATGCCGGTTCGTTCGTCATTTCCGGAATCCACAAGCGGGACGAACTGCTGGCTGAGGTTTTGGCGACCGCTCGCGACTGGACTCCCCCGCAGCAATCAGCAGACGGCGGCACGACGCCGCTGGTCGGTGAGGCTCCCAACGGATCGGTCCCCGGTGCCGTTATCAGCTCGCCGGAACAGCTCGATCCGGAGCTCGTCGCCGGCTTCCTCGCGCTGGGGACAACGCATTTGCTGGTGGAGTTGTTGTCTCGGCAGATGCACTACTTCGGCGAGATCGACGAGATGCGTCTGCGGCGCGAAGCGGTCGAGGCGGCCGAATCCTTGGTCGCCGGACGCTTGGACGACGTCAGGCAACGACTGGCGAACTGCTTCGAGGCGCTGCATGAAGCTCGCGAGCGGTTCTATCCGACCGATGCGTACTTGCTCGACATGTGTCTGCTCGTGCCGAACATGGTCGATGACAAACTGATTCCGTTGTTGACCGGCAGCAAGGCGCTCAGTTTTCTGATGACAGCTCGCGACGCCGACGAAATCGCGCGCGACAAACCTGAGATTGCCAAGTTGCTGCGTGAGGCTGTGCAGCGTGAGACAGTTGAAGTCCTTGGCGGCGAGTGGTCCGAGATGCCCTCCCCGTTGCTGCCGCTCGAATCGATCATGCACGACATCCGCCGCGGACGAGCGACTTTCCAACGACTCTTTCGGAAAGAGCCGACCACCTGGGCACGGCGACGATTCGGACTGCATCCGCTGCTGCCGCAGATTCTCACGAAGTTCGGTTACTCGGCAGCGTGCCACTTCTTGCTCGACGACGGCATCTATCCGGACGCCGAAAACAGCAAGCTCCGCTGGGAGGGTTGCGACAACGTTACGATTGATGCGATCTCGCGACTGCCGCTCGCGGCCGACAGTGCGACCAGTTATTTGCGATTGCCACAGCGGCTGGCCGAGTCAATGAACCAAGATCAAGGGGCTGGCTTGATCGTCGCGCGCTGGCCGGACGTGCGCAGTCCGTTCTTTGCGGACTTGCTGCGCGGCGGGAAGTATTCTCCGGTAATCGGTCGCTTCGCGACGTTGCGTGAGTTCTTCGAACGGACCGATGCGCCGATGCGGCACTCGCGCTACGAAGCAGGCGAGTACCTGGCTCCATTCCTGACTCGCAGCGTTGCCGCGCGCGAGGTCGACCCAATCAGCCGCTACGGAAATCATTTCGATCGCCGGCAACGCTTCGATTCCGCCTTGTGGCTCCGCAGCATGTCGGCGGTCCTGCGCGGACGACGATTGCACGAGATCGACTGCTCAACCGCGGAACAACTGGTCGACGATGCCGGTCCCGATGTGGAACAGGTTGCCAACCAGCCCGCGTCAATCGCCGAAAACGTCACGGCCGGGCAGGTTGAAGATCTGCCCCGCGAACGTGCCCTCTCGGAACTTGTCGAGGCCGGTAAGCGTGAACTCGCTCAGACCATCTTGCACGGCACGACGGACAAAACGCCCGGCGTATTGATCGTCAATCCGTTGTCGTTCACGCGGCGAGTGCCGGTCGCTTGGCCAAGCGATGCTGCCTTGCCAGCGCACGGCGGTGCGGTGAAAGGGGTGTTCGAGAGCGAGTCGAACCGACAGATGCTCGTCGAAATTCCGGGCTGCGGATTTGTCTGGCTGCCGACGTCGAGCAGCGGCCGTGCCGCGAAATCGGCGACCGACGAGAATCTCAAAACGCCGCTCGTCGAAGACAACGTCCTTCGCAACGAATTTTTTGAAGTTCACATCAGCCCGAAGACGGGCGGCATCCAACGGCTGAAAGAGTACGGCCGCAAACCAAATCGGCTCAGCCAGCAATTGGCGTTTCGATTTCCGCGCGAGCGAGCAATTACCGTCACCGACGACGATCGCGAATTCGAGGAGAAGTCCTTTTATTCTGATTCGCGCTGCCACGGTGTCGAGGTCGTCAGCCGCGGCCCGTGGCTGGGTGAGGTGCGGACCGCCGGCGAGATTTTCGATCAAAAAACCAATGCGGTGCTGGCGACATTTCGACAAACATTTCGCCTGTGGCGAGGCCGCCGAGTGCTGGAGATCGACAGCGAATTCGACTCGGTCAAGATGCCCGACGGTGAGCCTTGGACGAACTACTTCGGCGTCCGCTGGGCGTGGCTGGACAGCACCGCCGCGTTGACTCGATCTGTTTTGGGGACGGCTCAGCCGGTTGGCCAGGATCGATTCGAGAGTCCGCACTACATCGAGATCGCCGACGACGACACGCGCACGACGATCATCACTCACGGCTTGCCGTTTCATCGCAAGATCGGGCGGCGGATGTGCGACTCGCTGCTGATCGTCGAAGGGGAAACTCGACGGCGGTTCCGCTTCTCGATCGCGTTCGAGCAGCCATATCCGCTGCAAGCGGCCATCGACGCGATGACCCCCGCAGTCGTGATCCCGACCGAGATTGGTCCGCCGCGCTGCGGCACGACCGGCTGGTTTCTGCATGTCGATGCGCCCAACGTGCAGCTCACGCGACTGACCGATTTGATGGACGAGCCTCGCAGTGACGCCGCTGCCTGGGAAACTGCGGATTCGATCTCTCCGCCAGTCGGCAGCGGTTATGCGGTGCGCTTGCAAGAGACCGAAGGGCGGCGGCAAAGTGTTGCGATGCGCTGCTTCCGCACGCCGCTGTCGGTTCGGCTGCGGGACTTCACCGGCCGTACGACTGGTCAGCCGAGAATCGAGGGCGATGTCGTGCGGTTGGAGTTGTCCCCCTTTGAAATCTCCGATCTGGAGTTGCGATTTGATCCGCCAAGTGTGCCCTCTGAGCTGCCCGTTCCAACCCCTGACCTCTAACCCCTAGCCACCTCATGATCGTGACCATCGACGGCCCTGCTGGATCGGGAAAGAGCACTGCGGCTCGCGGACTCGCGCAGCGGTTGCAGTTTGATTTTCTCGACACCGGAGCGATGTACCGCGCAGTGGCGTGGCAATGCCTGCAACGGTCGATCGACCTGCATGACGAGTCCGCCGTCGCTGCGTGTGCTCACGCGATGCCACTGCGATTGGAGCAGCAACACGTCTTCGTCGATGGCCGTGATGTGACTGCCGAAGTACGCCACCCGGATGTCTCTCGTGGCAGCTCGATCGTGGCCTCGAACCCGGCCGTGCGCCGCGAGCTGGCCGCACGGCAGCGTGAGTTCGCGAGTGGACGCAACGTCGTCACCGAAGGACGCGATCAAGGGACCGCCGTCTTCCCGAACGCCGAATGCAAGTTTTACGTCACGGCGAACGCCGAAGAGCGAGCCGTTCGCCGGCAGCGGGAATTGCATGAACGCCACGAACAGACCGTGCCGCTGGACGACATTCTGACACAGATTCGCGAGCGGGATGCCCGCGACAAGACTCGTGTGATCGATCCGCTCCGAGCCGCCGAGGATGCGATCCGTGTCGATACGTCTGGCCTCACCCCCGATGCGGTGGTGGATCGCTTGGAGAATCTCGTGCGGGAACGAATGGCTCTCGCGAAGTAGTCGTTTGGAAAGCAGGAGCCGCAGCTTTGCCGTCGCACCGTTTCACGCCCCGACAAGCTCAACTTGGCACGCTGTTGTTCGCGGCAGGATTCGGCGTCATGGCGATGGCCGCGTGGGACAATTCCTCCGGATTGCCGTTTGCGATGCCGGCATTCTGGCACAATCAACGGACGTTGTGCTTGCTGGTCGCACTCGGGATCGCGGCATTTGGTTTGTTTGTGATGACGAATGGCCCGACGACGACCGACGAGCGGCACGGCACTTCGTGGAAGCCAACTCATCTGGGACGTAGGTTTCGTTCGTTGATCGTCTACTCACGCAACGGTTGTCACCTCTGCGATGAGTCGATCGAGTTGTTGCAAAGATTTTCGAATTGCTTGCCACCGATCCAAGAGATCGACATCGACGCCGATCCCGACTTGCAGAAGCGTTTCGACACCGAGGTTCCGGTGGTCGAGTTCGATGGCAAGATTCGATTCAGAGGGAAAGTCTCCGAGTTGCTGCTGCGACGCTTGATCGAAGGGACACCGCCGGCATGACAACGACGTTTGGCATGTTCGTGAAAGCTCCGCACCCCGGCCGCGTGAAAACTCGGCTGGCGGCGACGATCGGCGACGCGAAGTCTGCCGAGTTGTACCGAGCTTTCCTGAGTGACATGATCGAACGCTTCCGCCGAACGGGCGTCCGGCGTGTTCTGGCTTATTCGCCTGCTGACGACATGACCCGTGACGTTTTCAGTCAGTTGTCGGTTGGAGACTACGAATTCTGGCCACAACCGGACGCGGACCTCGGCACTCGAATGCGAAAGTTCTTTGAGGCGTTTGGGCCGGAGCCGGTCGTGCTCATCGGCTCCGACAGTCCGACTCTCCCCTCGAACTTTCCGGAGCTCGCGTTCGCGATGCTCAAGCACCATGATGTGGTTCTCGGCCCGGCCACCGATGGCGGACTGTATCTGATCGGGCTGAATCAGCAGCGTCTCGCGTGGCCGATCTTCGACGGCATCGACTGGAGCACTGCGCGAGTGCTCGACCAGGTGATGCGGCGACTGATTGAGCTGGACGCTCGCGTCGAGACGCTGCCTCCGTGGTACGATATCGACGAACCCTCCGACCTCGAGTTCCTGAGAGGCCATCTGGCAGCGAGCAGCGTCTCTGAGTTCGGTACGGCATACTACGACGCTCCGGCGACGCGCGCCGCTTTGGAACTCCTGCCGCCGTTGGATGTTCTCACTGGCGAACGCTGACTATACTGCCGCCCGTCCGTAGCCCTTCGCGACCGTCGTTTGGCACTTCTACGATGGTCAGCACGACGCGCCAGCGAGTGATTATTCGAGAGTTGCCACTCGCTGGCGCGTCGTGCTGGAGTCGCGAGCAAGTTTCTTGCAGAGAGTTACCGAATGCCGATTCCCACTTCATCACCGACCGCGCCGTCGAAGATCTTGATCGCCGACGACAACGAGCAGAATCGCGAGTTGCTGGAAGCGTATTTGGCCGACAGCGCCTACGTCATCGAGATGTCACACGATGGCACGAGCACGCTGGAAAAGGTGAAATCGTTCCAGCCGGATATCGTCTTGCTTGACATCATGATGCCGAAGCTCAGCGGCTACGAAGTCTGCCAGCGGATGAAGGCCGACAAGTCCACGCACGACATTCCGATCCTGATGGTCACCGCGCTGAACGAGATGGGCGACATCGAAAAAGCGGTCGCGGCCGGTTGCGATGACTTTCTCACGAAGCCGGTCAATCGGCTGGAGCTGACAACTCGCGTGCGGTCGCTGCTGCGAGTGCGGCATCTGACCAATGAACGGGACCGACTGCTGGCCTATCTCGCCGAAGTCGAATCCGCACTCGGCCCCGGCGGGGTTCACAAGCGATGAATGCCCAGGAGTCTGTGGGCTTGAGCGACAAACCGCTTTGTGCCGTCCTGTTGAAGCCGCGTCACGCTCTCCCTTTCTTCAAGCATCATCCGTGGGTGTTCGCAGGTGCGATTCGCGACGTGCGTGGCGATCCTCAGCCGGGTGGCGAGGTCGAGTTGCGTTCGCACGAGGGCGAGTTCATTGCTCGCGGGCTGTTCAATCCGCACAGCCAAATTCGCGTGCGGCTCTATTCCTGGGACGAATCCGCGCGGCTGGATCGCGAGTTCTGGAAGGCTCGATTGCAGTCGGCTCTGCAATTGCGGCACGGATTGTTTGGCCACTGCGATGACGTTACCGCTTATCGGCTGGTCAACTGCGAAGCCGATGGAATGTCAGGGCTGACTGTCGATCGCTACGACCGTTGGCTCAGCGTGCAGTTCACCAGTTTGGCACTGGCGAGCCGCCAGGAGCTGCTGGTCGAATTGCTTCGCGAACTGATTCAACCCGCCGGAATCGTCCTGAGAACCGAAAAGGGAATGCAGTCCGCCGAGGGTTTGGAGATTTCCGACGGCCTACTGTGGGGCGAACCGCCACCGAGACCGTTGGTTTTCCGCGAGCACGAATTGCAGTGGGAGGCGGACCTGACCGAAGGCCAGAAGACCGGCGGCTATTTGGATCAGCGAGAAAACCACAGAGCATTGCAACGGTACGTCGACGGGCACCGAGTGCTCGACGTCTTCTGCTACGCGGGAGGTTTCGGCATCGCGGCTCTGGCGGGAGGCGGTGCGAAAGAAGTCTTGGCGATTGATTCCTCCGAAGGGGCGTTGCAGATTGCCCAACGCAACGCCGAACGGAACGGGGTCGCAGATCGCTGGCGAGCGGAACGATCCGATGGTTTCAAGGCTCTCGAAAAGCTGCGCGATGCCGGCGAGCAATTCGACACGGTCGTGCTCGACCCACCGAAGTTGACTCGCACCCGCGCCGCGCTGCCGCAGGCGATGCGAGCCTACCACAGCCTCAACCAATTAGCGGTGTCCGTTCTGAAGCCGGGCGGGTTGCTGGTGACGTGCAGTTGCTCGGGAATCGTGACACGAGAGAACTTCGAACAAATGCTATCCGATGTGGCCATTCAATCGGGCCGTGACATTCGCATCTTGGAGTCTCGCGGAGCCGCGCCAGACCATCCAATCTCGCCGTTCTGCCCGGAGAACGATTACCTCAAGTGCTACTTCTGCCATGTGGCGTAGGTTGGGCACTCTTGCCCGACCCTCCCCATTGCGGTCGGGCAAGAGTGCCCAACCTACGAGTGCGGCTACGTTCCCTTCAGCAAATCTTCCGGCACATCGTGAGCGATGCACGCCACGCAATCCCCTTGAGCGACCATCGACGGGCCGCGGCAGCCGATGAGCACTCCGCCAGTCGGCGCGATGACCAGCACTGGTTCGCGTTCCGGTCGTTCGATGAAATGGATCAGCCCGACGACCTCGTTGGCGGCCACGTCTTGCCCCAACGCGGCGACGTTTTCGTACAAGCCCGACTCCGGGGCGAATCGGTAATCATCACGATGCAGCGCCTGAACCCAGCGAGCCGGCGGGATGCCGCGCTGCTGCCGAGATTTCTTCTCGCCGACAACCGCCCCGAAGTGAACCAGCACTTCTCGCAGGCCACTTTGAGTCAGCTTGTGAACTGCCGTCGTGACCGGCTCGCCGCCCCCCATTTCCGTCGTGATGACAATCTTGCCCTGCCGTTCGGCTTCGACTGGCAACAACCCGCTACCGGCGATGTCGGCGTACAGAAAACAAAATTCCGATCCCCACACTTCTGTTCCAGCCAGCATCTGCCGGCGTTGTTTGAGGTCCGGAACCAAGTGCATGTGAGCACACGGCACGAAGTCCATGCTTCGCCCGCCGGTGTGAATGTCGATCACGATGTCCGCCATCGGGAACAGCACGGTCGTCAGATAGTGAGCCAGCATCTCGCACGGGGTGCCGCTTGGATTTCCCGGAAAGCAGCGGTTGAAGTTTTTCCCGTCCAGCGGCGACAGCCGAGTCATCGCCTTCGACCCAGGCATCGTCAGGCACGGAATCAAGATCAGTCGGCCGCGCACGTCGGACTCCTGCAATTCGCGGCAGAGTTTCAGCAACGCAACTTGGCCGGGATACTCGTCGCCGTGATTGCCGGCCATCGCCAGGACGGTGGGCCCATCGTGTTCGGTGTCACGGACTCCGTCCCCATCTTTGTCCGAGTACCGATCGCCGTTTTGGATCACCGTGATCGGCACCATCAGATTCGCCCAACCACCGAGGTTGTACGAATACGGAATGCACAGTTGCCCGTGTTGCTTGCCTGGCTTGTCGAAGTCCACGGTCGAATGAATTTGCGTGTCAGCCATGTTGCTTCCTGAATCAGAGTTGTCGTGAGCCTGCGAACGGTCTATTTGTAAAGCTGATCGCCAATCGTCGAAAGGAGCTTCGCACCTTGCCTTCGCAAGTCGTCATTCACTTTTGCCGCACCTGCGGCTTCGGAGCACCGGCGAAACAAATCGCCGAGGCGGTACGGCGCGAGTTGGGGCTGACCGTCGAATGCCGTCCCGGTTTTTGGGGCTGCTTCCGCATCGAGTGCGATGGGCGTGAGATCTTCAGCCGCTGGAAGTCTCGGGGTTGGCTGGGCCGACTCGGCTGCGGCCGAACTCCCACAGCGGAAGAGATTGTCGAAAGGCTGAGGAATGACTGAGGCCGTTGGCACTTCCGTCCCGCGACACTGATTGGCGCCTGCAAACTCGGTCCGCAGGGCTGCGTCGGCTGCGATTCCAACTCCTCAAAACGGCTGAGCTACTTGTCAGACGGCTTTGAATTCGCAGCTCCAGGTGTCGGCGAGGCAGGAGCTGTGGCATTCACGACGAATTCCGAGCGAGGGGCCGGAACAGGTTGATCTTTCAATTCCAGGATCTTGCGGCGGTTGTCATCCATCAACAAGAGCGTGAAGCCTGCCAGTCGTTCGGCCGAACCAGAATCCGTGCGATTGTGGATCACGATTTTGTCGAGCGGGTAGCCTCCGCCAAGATCGAGTTGCCACCACGGGTTGTCGGTTTCTTCGGTGTGCGTTTGGCTGTTGTCGGCAAAGCGGCCGGACGGATTGCCATCGATGGCTCGCGCCGCGACACCGCCGTTCGCCGTATTCTTTTGCTCGGCGACCCCGTAGCTCGCGACATTGCGTCCGTCGGTGAAGGCTTCGACTTCCGCCAGCGTCAACACTCCTTTGCGCGGAAGTTCGATGCGAATGAAGCGGATCCGTTTGCGTTTGTCGTTCGCAGTCGAATCATTGTTCGCTGTGGGCACCGGATTCGGTTGTAGCGGCGCTGTTGTGGACGATTTCGATTTCTTCGACGGGGCAACGGCGGTCGACTTCTTGGCAGGCGTTTTCTTGGCGCGAGCCGTTTTCTTTTCGTCGTTGCCTCGCGGCCAGAGCGCGAACGCCAGGATCAGGAACAGCACGCTCGCGCCGCCGATGATCCAAATCCGACGGTCAGCGAATCGAATGGTCTTGAGACCGCCCGCCACTGGCGACTTCAGACTTGGTGCATTTGCCTTCACGGGTGGAGGCTGCGAATCGACTTGCTTGGTCGCACCAACTTCCGAGAAGACGAACAATTTGGCCAACGGCGCGGGTTCCGATTGCGCTGCCGTCGCGACGACGGATGTGCTGATTGGAACCGCGACGGGAGGTGCCGCCGGTTTGACGGCCTGCGATTCCAGCAGAGTTTTCAGCTCAGCGTCGTAAGTGAATTTGGTCTCGGCGTTCAGTAGTGCTCTTCGAGCCGCGGCGATTTCCGTCAGCAGTTTCTGAGATGCTTGTCGCTGCGGGCCGGTGGCGACCGAATGGAGGTACGTCGATTGCCGGCTCGCTGCCGAGTCGATCACGGACGGATTGGACTCGAACAAGGCGATCCCCAGCAGCCGATAGTGATGCGGCGGCTGCTCGTGCGGCGGTATGCCCAACCACAAATAGTGGGGATCGAAATCGGAACTCATGCGTTTCTCGGTGGGTCGCTCGTCTGGCTTCCGCATTGGAACGCCAACAACTTGATACCGCAAAAGTCCGATCAGAAAAATAGTCAGGCCGACTCATCCAAACAGCTTTTCGAAACCGGAGCTCAGGTCGTCGTCAGCGTCGGCTGGTGGTGATTCCTCGGTGGATTCGACAACCGGTTCGATCGGGATGAAGGGAGCATCCATTGTGGAAGCCGCGGTGGTTGGCTCCGAATGTGGATTCATCGACGATTCCACAACCGGCTCCGCGGGCACCGAAGTTGGCTCGTCGCCGATAGCCGAAAGAAAGTCAAACGGATTGTCCGGCAGTTCGGCTGGCGGAGGTGCTGGTGGATGCGCGATTGGCAGTGACGGGGGCGTCGCCGGCAACACGACGGCCGCGATTGGCGCGGCAACAATCGGCTGAGCCACCGGCACGGCCACCAGCGGCGCGACGGGAACTGCCACGGGAGCGGCCGTCTTGGGGACCGACGCATCCGTGAGCCCTTCATCGAGCCGTCGTTGCCAGCGGTCGAGGTCCGCATCGTCCAAACCGGCGGCTCGGTCGATGACGAGGTTGGCGTCGCGGCCGATGGTCGGCAGCTTGGCTTTCACGGTCAGTCGGCCGTTGCGAGCGTACTCGAACGTCACCGCGACCGGCGTCTGAGCCGCGAGTCCCGCCGGCAATCCATGAACTGTGCAGCGGCCAATCGTAGTCGAGTTGTTGCCGGTGTCGTCGCCTCCTTCGATGACGTCGATCCGGACGCTGGTCTGTCCGTCGCGGCTGAGCGGAAAAGATTTCGTGGCCGAGGTCGGCAGCGGCGAGTTTGCTCGAATCATCACGCTGCGACGCGGCCGGCCCGTGTCTCGTTCGATGCCCAGCACCCCCAAGTCGTGCGAACTGACGTTGGTCAGCGAGATCCCCTTGAGCCGCACCGCCCCTTGTTTCAGCAGCAGTCCCGCATACACGGCCGCTCCGTGTGCGACCGCTTCATCCGGAGACAGCGAACGATCAGGAGTGAGTTCGCACTCCTTCTCCAGCATCCGTAAGACGGCCGGCATGCGCGTGGAACCGCCCACCAACAGCAATCGCGTGACGTTTAGATCGATCGCTCCCTGCGCGCCGTCGCTGCGAGCGAGAGCCGCTTCGGCATCGCGCAGCACTTTGCGAACAGTCAGCAACGTGCGGTCGAGCAGATCGGCCGTCAACTCCTCGAACTTCGCGCGAGTGACCGAGATCCGTGCACGCTGACTTCCCAGACTGACAAACACCGACATCTCTTCGCGTGCCGACAGCGCATGCTTCGCCTCGATGGCTCGCTGCAACAGTGCCTCGGCACTCGCGGGATCCTGTCGCGGATCGCTGCCGCACTGCTTCTGAAATTCCTCGGCAAGGTAATCGACCAATCGCTGATCCCAGTCGGCTCCACCCAAGTACACATCACCGCCCGTAGCGAGCGCACGGTATTTGGTGCCGTTGATCTCCATCAGCGTGACGTCGAACGTGCCCCCTCCGAGATCGTAGATCAACACGACTTCGCGTTGCGCGGCGGCTCCGTCACGGTTGAGGAAACCCTGTTGAATGCCGAAGCAAATCGCAGCGGCGGTCGGTTCGTTGATGATGTCGAGCACGTCGATGCCGGCCAGCCGCCCGGCGTCCATCGTGGCTTTGCGGCAAGGTTCGTTGAAGAACGCCGGCACCGTGATAACCGCTCGCCGAATCGGGCCGTGCGACAGCTCCGCATCCTGCCGCAGCTTTCGGAGCACTGCCGCTTGCAACACTTCGGGAGGCAATCGCTCGCCTCGCAATGCCTTGCCGAAGAGGGACTCACCCATGTCTCGCTTCATGAACCGAGCAACTCGCTCTGGTTCAAACATCGCCGCGTTCACCGCCTCTTTTCCTACGACGACGCCCCCCTTGTCCAGAAAGACGACGCTGGGAGTGATCAAGTCTCCTTCCGCATTCCGAACCGTGATCGGCCGGCCATCGGCATCCAAATACGCGACCGCGGAGAACGTGGTCCCCAAATCAATCCCGACTGCCAATTCGGAACTCATTCCGATTGCCCCTTCCGTCGTTGTTGAATCTCTCGGCGCTGGAGAGTGGCGACAGCATGACGCGACATTTTTCAGACTGCCAGAGAAACAGCGTTGGAAATCAACGCTGCCATGCCGACTCCAGTTCGCTTTCGCGGTTTGAGCCGTGAATTCGGTGAGGATCGTCCGCTATCATGCCACGCCATCTGAACTCCGACTGCCTGCGACATTTCCATGATCATGCCGAATCGAACTCTTTGCATCGTCTCACTCACGATTGGCCTCTGGCCCGCCGTTGTCTCAGCCGTCGATGAACCAACTGGCATCGAATTCTTCGAGAAGAAAATTCGGCCGGTACTCGTCCAGCATTGCTACGAATGCCACTCGGCCGACGCGAAGGCACTGAAGGCGGGGCTGCAACTCGACAGCCGCGACGGGTGGAAGCAGGGTGGCGATTCCGGGCCGGCGATCGTGCCCGGCAAACCGCAAGAGAGTCTGCTCATTCAAGCCTTGAAATACGAAGACGGGATGGAGATGCCGCCGAAAGGCAAACTGCCGGACGAAGTCGTTGCCGACTTCGTGAAGTGGGTCGAGCAAGGTGCTCCCGATCCGCGCAAAGCTCCGGCGAAAGCGATTGCTCGGCGCGAGATCGACATCGAGGCCGGCAAGCAGTTGTGGTGTTTCAAGCCAATCGTTTCTCCGATTCCGCCGGCCGTGAAGAATGCCTCATGGCCGAGCACCGATCTCGACCGTTTCATTCTCGCCAAGCAAGAAGCGACCGGCCTTCGCCCTGTTGGTGACGCCGATCGAGCAACGTGGTTGCGTCGAGTCTCGTTCGACTTGATCGGTCTGCCACCGACTCCGGCGGAAATCGACGACTTCGTTTCTGATTCGTCACCGGACGCTCGCGAGCAAGTCGTCGATCGGTTGCTGGCCTCGCCGCACTTCGGCGAGCGGTGGGGCCGGCATTGGCTCGACATCGCTCGCTTCGCGGAATCGAGCGGTGGAGGTCGGTCGATGATTTTTCCCGAAGCCTGGCGGTATCGCGATTACGCGATTCGCTCGTTCAACGACGACAAACCGTTTGATCGCTTCGTGCTGGAACAGCTCGCCGGTGATTTGCTGCCGTTCGATTCGCCACAGCAGCAAGAGGAACAGCTCATCGCGACGGCGCTGTTGGCGCTCGGCCCAACGAACTACGAAGAGCAAGACAAGCAGGCGTTGGAATTCGACGTCGTCGACGAACAAATCGACACGCTCGGCAAGGCGCTGCTGGGGATGACGATCGGATGCGCTCGCTGCCACGATCACAAGTTCGACCCGATCCCGCAGCGCGACTACTACGCCCTGGCCGGCATCTTCCGCAGCACGCATTTGCTGGATCACGACAACGTCTCGAAGTGGCTCGAACGTCCGTTGCCCATCTCGGCGGAACAAGCCGTCGCCGTCAAGCAGCACGAACTTGCGGTCTCGGACCTCAAGAAACAGCTCGACGCCGCGAAGGCAGCGGAAAAGCGCTTGGCCTCGTCCAAGAAAGTCGCGGGAGATGACGACGACATGCCGGGGACGCCGCGCGGTCCGATTGAACTGAAGGCTTTCGTCGGCATCGTGCTGGATGATTCGGACGCGAAAAAAGTCGGCGACTGGACCAACTCGCAATTCAGCAAGCACTACATCGGCGATGGCTACTCGCACGACGGCAACAAAGACAAAGGCCAAAAGACGCTGACCTTCAGCCCGACCGTCCCGAAGGCCGGCCTGTACGAAGTTCGATTGGCCTACAACTCCGGCGACAGCCGAGCGACCAACGTGCCGATAGAGATCCTCGATCTCGATGGCGAGCACGACCTCAAGATCAACCAGCGCACGCCGCCGCCGATCGACCATCGCTTCGTGTCGCTGGGAAAATTCCGCTTCGACGAGTCGGGCCAGTGGTACGTCCTCATCAGCAACGAAGCCACCGACGGCCACGTCATCGTTGATGCCCTGCAACTGCTGCCAGCGGAAGAGGGGCGAGGGGTGAGGGGCGACGGACGAGCGAAAGACAAGGCACAAGTAGGTTCAACGGACAAAACGCAAACCACCAAGGACAAACTCCCTGACCTCAAAGATCTCGAAAAACAACTCAAGGAACTCAACGTGCGTGCTCCGTACCGCCCGATGGCGATGTCGGTCGAAGAGGCCAAGCAACTGGAAGACACGAACATCCGCATTCGCGGCAACGTCCATTCGAAGGGTGACAAAGTTCCGCGCGGCTTCCTGCAAGTGGCGAGCTATGGCTCGCCGAAACAGCCTCCGGCCAAGGAAAGCGGACGCCGCGAATTGGCCGAGTGGATCACCAGCTCGTCGAACCCACTGACTGCTCGCGTGCTGGCCAATCGCGTCTGGCATCATCTGTTCGGCGTCGGCCTCGTCCGCACCGTGGACAACTTCGGCACGACCGGCGAAACGCCATCGCACCCGGAATTGCTCGACCATCTCGCCACGCGATTGATGCGGTACGGATGGTCGGTGAAGTCGCTGGTCCGCGAGATCGTGCTGTCGAGGACGTACGGGCTGAGTAGTAGGATGGGCCAACTATCGGGCGGCCCACCATCGACGTCACCGAATGCGGTGGGCCGCCCGATGGTTGGCCCACCCTACGAACGCGATCTCGAAAACCGGCTGCTGTGGCGACAGAACCGCCGACGGCTCACGGCCGAGGCGATTCGCGACGCGATGTTGCTGACGAGCGATTCGCTCGACCGCACGATGTTGGGCCGCACGCTCCGCAACCCGAAGCAGGACGGCCCGAATGCGAACATCGGCGAGATGACCTACGTCTTCGACGACTCGCGCCGCAGCGTCTACACGCCGATCCTGCGGAACCGTCTGCTGGAGCTTTTTGAGGCGTTCGACTTCGCTGATCCGAACCTCTCAATCGGCCGCCGCAACGTCACGACCGTGCCAACACAGGCGCTGTACCTGATGAACTCACCATTCGTCATGGACGAGTCTCGTGACGCCGCCCGCGAACTGTTCGCGCAACCGAATCTCACCGACGAACAGCGCGTCGCAGCGGCCTATCGGCAGACACTCGGCCGCCAGCCAACCGCACGCGAACGGGACATCGCTCTGCGGATTGTCTCGCCCAGTGCCGAGAACACCGTCCCAAGTCCCATCGCCTGGGAGCGTCTGTTCCAAGCGTTGTTCGCGAGTGTCGATTTCCGATACTTGGAGTAACTCCCGGAATTCGACCGCGCTCGATGACGGCGGGCCTCGTAGCCAAGCTCGCCAGAGCTTGGATGACCGCGACGAACCGCACCCGAGCTCTGGCGAGCTTGGCTACGACGCTCCCGCTTTGCACTTGAAGTAGTACCGCTGAATCTCGCCCACGCACGATTGACCGTTCGCGGCCAACTCCGAGCATCTCGCGTCCGGTGACTTCGCTTGTTCGACCGCCGCTCGTGTGCAAGCGACGCTGCCGTCGGCGACGTCTGCTTCGATGTCGCCACAGGTCAGGCCGAAGCAGCCGCAGATCGGGGCGTCCGCCGACTTCGGATACGCCGGCCGGGTCAGCTTGTCGATCGTCACGACTCGCTCGAACGAGTCGAAGTAGGCGACCTCGCACTGCGGCTGAATGCAGAACATCGCCGACTCGCCGATCTGCCCGCGAGACTCCGGCTTCAGCCACGCATCGAGCGTGACTCGCCCGACCGCCTGCCCCAGTGAGCCGCAAAACGGACAGTGCCGGATGTCGGGATCCGATTCGCGAACGAAGGCCTTGTTCATACTTTGGAGTGCGGTGACCCAAGTCACCGCTTTTCAAAGCGGTTTGATTGATCGAAGCCGCGTACAAAAACAGAGCGTTTTGAAAAGCGACGGCTTGGGCCGTCGCACTCCAAAGCGTGACTCGCCCGACCGCCTGCTCAGCGAGCCGCAAAACGGACAGTGCCGCACGTCGTGATCAGATTCGCGAACGAATGCCTTGTTCATGGAAACTCTCTGGTCCGAGAGTTTCATCGAGCGATTTCCCAAGCGTCAAGTCGCTGTATAGCGTGGTGCCTATGTTAGCCACGACTCGATAAACGGTTCCGCTGGCAGGACCATCATGTCGCCGAACTGCCAACCTCGAAATAGCGACTTCATTGCGGGGAGGTAGAAAGCAACCGAGAGGCCACGCTTGTGTTGAGCGTGTACCTTCACAGCATCGCGCGGTTTACCGCCTTCCACCTCGATCTTGACCCATTCGCAAAGTGCGACAGCATCGGCGGCCAAAGCTGACTTCCGTAGAGCCTCAACAAGTAATGGGCCAAGTGTCAGTCAAAGGTAGTCACCCGCGGCGTTGCGTGGTGACAAAGTGTCAGTCAAAGGTAGTCACTGTTTGCGGTGCTTGTTTTTTGGCTTGTAGTCGATGGTTTTGATCTTGGGGTGGTCATGTGGTTCAC
>SYJG01000046.1 GCA_005798445.1 Planctomyces sp. | reverse complement strand
TCAGAGGCTCTCGACGGTTCGTTACCTCCCCATCGACTCCAACTGCTTCCCGGAAGACAACCACCTCCAGGCATGGGACTCGCACCCACAGAAACAACACACACCGATTCACGACGCACGCACGACGCGCCAGCGAGTGGTCCTTCACGAGCAATCACTCGCTTGCGCGTCGTGCTAGTTTTGCAGCCACTCGCTACAACGATGTCGCTTCAGCGGGCGAAGGAGGCACTTTCATGCGTTGCCATCAAATCGTTTCTGGGTTTGTCGTGTGGTTCTTGTTGACCGGTCTCACGGCACGCGCGGCCGACGAGTGGATCGACTTGCTCCCCGCCATCGAACCCTCCAAGCATCGAGTCGCGGGAACGTGGACGAAGACCAGCGAGGGACTAGCGACCAATGCCGTCACCGGCTCGCGCATCCTGCTGCCGATCCAGCCGAAGGGCGAGTACGACTTCAAAGTCTCGTTCACGCGGCGAACAGGCCGGCATTCGATCGGGTTGTTCTTCGTCACCGGCGGCAGGCAAGCGGCCTACGAAGTCGATGCCTGGGGTGAGCATCTGGCCGGCATCCAGGAGATCAACGGGCAGCCATTCAAGTCGAACCCGACGCGGGTCACGGATCAAGCGTTGGAGAACGGCCGCAAGTACACAGCAGAGGTTCGCGTTCGCCGAGACAAAGTCGAAGCCTTCCTCGACGACAAGCTGCTGACGACTCATCGCACTGACGGCTCTGACTTGAGCAACCCCAGCCTGTGGCGATTGCCCGACCAGAAGTCGCTCGGCCTGGGTGCTTGGGATTCCGAGACGATTTTTCACAGCGTGACCGTTCGGCGAATCAGCGGCGATGTGAGTCTGGCGACGACGACCACTCCGGCAAACCGCCCGTCGCCTCCTGGCACAAGAACGACAGCGACTCCCAAGTCAACGACGAAATCCACGAACTCGTCGGGACGTCCGCAGCGCGTGCTGATCGTGATTGCCAACGAACACTTTTTCTATCGCGAGTACTCTGAGCCGAAGCAGGAACTGGAACGTGCCGGCATCGCCGTCGAAGTTGCGGCCGGGCGAAAGTCCGCGTGCCGTCCGCATCAGGGGACCGGCGAGGGAGTCGATGGCGGAGTCGTGCAACCGGACCTCGCCATCGCGGAGGCCGACGCGTCGCGCTACGACGCAATTCTGTTTTCGGGAGGCTGGGGCTCGTCGATGTACCAGTTCGACTTCAAAGGGACGTACCAAAATCGAGCCTACAACGGCGAGCGGTCCATCAAAGAGGCGACCAACCGGCTCATCAACAGCTTCATTCAGCAGGACAAATACGTCTGCGCGTTGTGCCACGGCACGACGGTTCTCGCCTGGGCACGAGTCAACGGCCGCAGCCCGCTCGCCGGCAAACAGGCGACCGGGCCAGTGATGCACGGACCAGCGGGCAACTACCCCGGCCATCGTGACTCGACCCCGCCGCCGTCGCGCTGGCACGCGGAAACCAACGGAGCACGCATGGTCGCTCCGAATTCCGTCGGCGATCCGAACACGCTGGTCGATGACGTCGTGATCGATGGCAAAATCATGACCGGCCAAGACGACCCGACCGCTCGCGAAATGGGCCGACAGCTCGCACGAGCACTCCTGGCCGAACGCGGACCAGCGAAGTGAGTCGGGGTCCAACAAAAAGCTGTACTCATTGGGGAGGGCGAGGCTCCCGCCGAGCCGGGTCGGAGAGATCGCGTGATTCATGCACCGGCTCGGCGGGAGCCTCGCCCTCCCGAGCAATGACGCGATTTTCAATTGGAATCCGGATGAAACGTGCTCCACGTCAGCGTGAGCCGAAATAAAACAGCGTCAGCCCCAACGCGATGCGGTCCACAAGCGGCGGCGCTTGCAGGCCGATGTCAAACACCGCCGGAACGGCCGCTACGAGAATCGCTCCAAGCACGATCAACGCTTTGATGTCCCCCCACATTCCCGTGATCGGCTGCGAGCGACGTCGGTGAAACCAGCTCGCAACGCCTCGGACGATCGCCCCCAGCAAGTACGCGAAGACCATGCTGAGCAACGCGATCGCCTCAGGCGTCACCAGCTTCGGCTCGCGGTACAGGTAAATCCCCAACCCGACGAAGCTTCCGATGATGATGGTGCGAATCGAGTTCTTCGGCAGGTACAGCGGATGCCGCTCCTTCGCGATGACCCCTTCCTGCTCTAGCCGCAGCATCACGTTGGGTGGCAGCGACACGAATCGCCGTGACGTGAAGTAGTGCGCCAGCGCGATCAGCAACGTCTCGATCCACAACTTATCGAGACTCTTGCCGAGTGCCACGCGCGCGACGACGACCGCCACGACGATCAACGTCAGCAACGCTCGCACGCTACCCGTCGGCAGTCCCAGCGGCGGCCACGTCTTCGGAGAGTTTTCAAACTCGTTCATGGAGGCTACCTCTGGTGCGTCAATTTGGAGTGCGGTGACCTGAGTCACCGCTTTTCAAAGCGTGTTGGCTCCCGAAACGCTGCCGATGTTTGGACTCTACGCGGTTTGAAAAGCGACGACTCAGGTCGTCGCACTCCAAAGTTTTTACTCCAGCGCGTTGAACACCAGCCCGGTGAGCAACTTCGGATAGAAGAACGTGCTCTTCGGCGGCATCTTTTCGAGCTTGCTGGCGATCTCTTGAACGTGACCGATCTCGGCCGGCGGGACCAGTACGGCAAGCTGGCAGTTCTTCGCGTGTTGAGCCTCGATGACCTCGTCGAGAATGTGCGGGAACTTGAACGTCGGGTTCGCGTCGGGATACGCCCGCTTCAGACAGTGCTCAACGACCAGCTTGTGCAACAGCGCGACGCCGAGTCCGTGCCAAGCGTCGGTCTGATCGGGAGCGAGCGTTTTCATCGGTGACGCATCGGTGACTCGGCCGAACAGCCAGCGGCCGTCTTTGATCGTGCCGAAGCCGAAAACGTCTTGGCCACCGTCGGCCGTGACCATTTCCCAAGCTTCCTTAGCTCCGGCGGCTCCGGTGCCGCAGTCCTCGAACTCAAAGTTGGCGAACAGAGCGGATTTCAACTCGTCGGCCGTCAGTTCCGGTAGACCGGAGAACAACCGGTGCGTCGGCAGAATCGCGAGGCCGGGGTCATCCATGCCGACCAGCATCATCAGCACGAAGTTGGCCGGGTGATTTTCGTCGATCGTCTGCCCCTGCTCGATCAGCCAACGGCGGTAGTTGCACGAGGTCTCGTAGCGGTGATGTCCGTCGGCAATGAAAATCGGCTGCGACCTGATCGAGTCGCGAACCTGGTCGATCACCGCTCGATCGCTCACCGGCCAGAAGCGGTGCTTCACGCCGAGATGATCAGTCGCCTCCAACGGCGTCAGGCCGACGATCGCCTTTTCCAAAATCGTCTGCGCCTTCGTCTCCGGATCGGGATACAGACCGAAGACCGGCGACAGATTCAGCTTTGTCGCCTTGGTGAGCAACAGCCGATCCGCCTTCGGGCCGGAAAGCGTTTGCTCGTGCGGATAAACGCAGCCCTTTCCGAATTCCTCCAGCCGACAACGGCCGACGAATCCTTTGCGGCAGTAGGTGCGGCCTTCCCAGTCAAACTCCTGATGATAGACGTAGAGCGTGTCCTCTTTCTCACGCAGCCAGACCCCTTCGGCCTGCCATTGTTTCACGAAGCCAGCGGCTCGCGCGTACTTTTCGTCGGGCGACGTGTCCCCCGGCTCTTCCCGATTGAAGTCCACGCGGATGACGTTGCACGGGTGCTGCTTGTAAAGCCGCGAACGAAACGCCTCGTCGATGACGTCATACGGCGGCGTCACCACGTCCGAGAGATCGCCCACCTGAGCCAAGTCGAACCGCCACGCGCGAAACGGAAGAATGTCAGCCACCAGAAACCCTCCTGAAATTCAAAGCCTCTGTGCCCTCTGTGTCTCTGTGGTGAAAAACGAATTCACCACAGAGACACAGAGAGCACAGAGGAAAACCGATTTATGAAAGCTGGGCGAATGCCCGCTGAGCTTCAGCAACAAAGCGGGCGAGGAGTTTAGTGTCCTTCACTCCGGGAGACGACTCCACGCCGCTGGCCGTATCGACGCCGTCCGGACGCACGGTTTTGATCGCGGCGGCAACGTTGTCGGGAGTCAGCCCACCCGCCAGGATCAACGGCGGCCAATTCGTTCGGTCGTAGTCACGAGCGATCAGCTCCCACGGCGCAACAACACCCGTACCGCCGAATGAGCCGTCCACGCGAGCGTCGAGCAAGCAGCCCGTGAGTTGCACTCCGATCCGCTTGCACTCGGAGACGAACTCGGCCACCGGCTGCAAACTCTCGCCGATGCGAAACGCTTTGAGGAATGACCAATCGGGATGTCGTTGCTGCAACTGCGCGACAAACGCCGGAGTCTCGTCGCCGTGAAGTTGAACCGCCGTCAATCCAGTTTGTCCGGTGATCGACTCAATCTCGTCCCGCGAGTGATTGACGAACAGTCCGACTGGGTGAGTTGGCATCGCAGAGAGAGCCGACACGATCTGTGCCGCATGAGCCGGCGCAACGAATCGCGGCGACTTCGCGAAGAAATTCAGGCCGACAGCCGACGCCCCGGCATGAACGGCGGCCTCGGCCGATGCCACGTCTCGTAAGCCGCAGACTTTGACCCAACTGAAAGTAATGACCATCGCAAGCGTCCTCAGCGGGTAGCACAGCTTGCTTCAAGCTGTGTGCGCAGCACCGGAAACAGAAAGTTCGCGCTCAATGACGAGTCGGGGCTAATTTTGCAAGATGCCCGCAACCGCCGTTTCCAATGCCTTCGGCACACAGCTTGAAGCAAGCTGTGCCACCCAGCAAAGATAGGGGTAGGAACGACTGATTGAGTTCAGTCGCCCCTCCCTCCGAACCGGACGGGCGGGTTTCCCGCATCCGGCTCTCCGGTTGATGGTCTTACCTGCGAGAGGATTGAACGGCCAGAGCATGGGCGGTCGTCAGGTT
>SYJG01000533.1 GCA_005798445.1 Planctomyces sp. | reverse complement strand
GGGAGTCGAGGGGTTCGAGTCCCTCATCGCCCACCTTCAAAGTGAGAACCCTCGGTCGTCCGAGGGTTTTTCATTTTCGACCGTCAACGGTGGTTCAGTGTTCAACTTCGCGTTGCAGGAGTTGGATTTCTTCGGGGGCGAGATTGAACAGGCGAAAGACGCGAGCGTTGAGTTCGGTTTCGGCTTCGGCGAGTTCGCGGGATTGGCGTTCGACAGCGGCTCGGTGTTCGGCGAGGTAGGGTTCCCATTCGTCGGCGGTGCGCGGGGTTTTGAACGGGCTGGCGGTGAGGTCGAAGCTCGTCTTGAGGGCGTCGCCGAGTTCGGTGAGCGAGCAGTCCCACCAGGCGGTCGCTTTTTGGTTGAGCTTCGCCTGCGCTGTGCGCGGGTCTCCCGACCCCGCACCCGCGTCTGACCGAAGGTCTCCCGTGTCGTCGGATGACGGCGAATTCGCGGGAGACCTGCGGTTCAGTCCAGCGGCGGGGTCAGGAGACCCGCGCCGAGCGCTGTCGGGGGCGAAGGTCTCGGTCAGCCGGTGTTGCACGCGCGTTTGCGATTGATACTGAGCCTGTCCCAACTCGGTGCAACGCCGAGCCAACTCGGCCACGGCCTTCCGATCCGCTTTCGAGGCGTTGGGAATCGGAACGTGCTCCATGAATTGAGCGAACAGGCGGTACTGCCAACGATCTCCACGAAGTCGAAGCGGCTGAGCGGTTTTGCTGAGAAAGAACCACGTTGCCCATGACTGAAGGATGCCGAGCAGAAAATAGTCCTCACCGGGAATCACGAAGGCGGTGTTGCCGAGGTAGCGCGATTCAGAATCCATGCTGAACCGAGGAAGTTTGCTGATGTCCGGCCAAACGATCTTGGGAACCTCGAAGCTTTTCCAATAGTCCACCGTGTCTTGCAACTCGTACCAACGATATGCCCCCGGCTTTCGACCACCCCATTCTTTCGACGCTGGCCAGTTGTCGGGACGCGGCTCAAGTCGTTTACGGTGAGATTCAAGATACTCTCGGACGGCGGGATAGTTGTCGATCACCGTTCCGCGACGTGTGAAAATCAAGAACTCGTCGGATTGTTCGAGATACCACGGCCGAAGATGCGTGCCTTGGACGAACGGCTTGATGATTTCGGCGCATTGCGGATCGGATGAAATCAGTGAGTCTCGCCGTGCTCGATTGATGACGAACACTTCATTGAGACCGGTTACGACTCCACGAAAGATACCGTTGCAGTACGACGCAAGAGGCTTGCCGCAGTCTTTCAGCTTCGCCCGCAACGCGAGCACGTCATCGGGATCAAGCTCCCAAGCCGCCTCGCTCAGGTGATCGGTTCGCATTGTCGGCGACTTCGCGATGACTTCCGAAAGGTTCTGCGGCGGCGAGCCGGTCGTGAGCCACTTGAAGAGTTTCATTCGGCCACGCGCTGTGCGCGGGTCTCCTGACCCCGCACCGGAACCCGACCGAAGGTCTCCCGGTGATTCCGATGCGGACGCATGCTGGGGAGACCTGCGGTCCTGGTCTGCGGCGGGGTCGGGAGACCCGCGCCGAGCGTTCGGCTTCGTCAGAACCGTGATCGTGGGGCGGATCATCTCGGCGTCGTCAAACGGCTGGTACTCGCCGAAGTCGACCATCGAGTCGATGGCCGCGTGCTGCGACAGAAACGCTCGCAACGGAGCACCGAAGTTGCCGCGCACCCAGCTTCCCGACGTGATGAAGCCCAGCCGCCCGCGCGGTCGCAACAGGTTCACGCCGAGTTCGTAGAAGTAGGTGAAGATGTCGGCGACGCCGTGATAGCTCTGAAACGCCTGTTCCCAATACGGCTTGAACGGCGCGAGCCACTCTTGGCGAATGTACGGCGGGTTGCCGACCACGACATCGAAGCCGCTCAACGTAGCCCTGTCGCTCCGCGACAGGACAGCCGAGCGCGCAGTGGAAGTGGTGGTTGATTCGGCGTCCATCGCGCGATGGACGTCGCGCGACTTGCGGCTTTCCTGTCGCGGCGCGACGGGGCTACTTTCGGCGACAGAACTACTTGGAAACACTTCCGGGAACGCGGCTTGCCAATCGAATGCAAGCGAATGAACGCTCGGATCGGCGACCACGCTGTTGCCGACGCGGATGCTGTGGTCGAGGCTGGTGAGTTTCTTGCCGTGCTGCGCCGTCTTGATCCATAAACTGAGCCGGCAAATCTCGATCGCCTCTTCGTTCAAGTCCACTCCGTAAAGATTCTTGTGAAGAATCTGCCGGTCGAGGTCGAACAGTTCGGCATGGCCGGTCAGTTCCTCGAGCCGCGAATTCGTCGCTCGATACGCCGCGTGTAATTGGTCGAACGCTTCAATCAAAAACGCCCCGCTGCCGCAGGCTGGGTCGAGCACTCGAATCGAACCCAACTCATCCTGCCACGCCTGCCAGAATTCGATCAGGGCTTTGCGCTGCGGCTTCGTTAGCACGGTCACGTCGTACAGTCGCGGATCACTGAACAGCTTCCCCATCGCACGGGTGACGGCCGCCGCATGCTGCTTCCACAAGTCGTCAAACCGATCAGCGAGGACTCCACCCAATGTCTGCTCGACGATGTACCGCGTGATGAAGGCCGGCGTGTAGAACGCTCCCTCCGCCTTGCGTCGCGTCTTTTGCTTGGCCTTCCCGGCGGGTTTGACCAAACCGTCCAACTCGTTGCGGATTTGCTCCAAGTCGGTGATCGACTGCTCGAAAATGTGGCCGAGGATTTCCACGTCGATGTGGTGCCGCTTCGCGTCAGTAGCGGCTTCCGTCGCGGCATCGGCTGGCCGGCGAAAATCGAATTCGCTGAGCGTTTTGAATTTCTCGCAAAGCTCGTCGGGAACGGCGAGCCGTTCCAAGACTTCATCGGGCGCAAACAGTCCGCCGTTGTAGGGCGGAATCTCCAAGTGCTGGTTACCGACATCGACGGAGCGGAACAAACCTTTGAAGTTGTCCCACACCGGACGCGGATTGAATGGATCGCGATGCTCGTAAGCCCGCTGCACCGTCCCCGGCTTCAGCAGTCCACGATGCTGGCAGAAACAACAGAACAAAACTCGGTCGAGTAACATCTGCGCGGCGGCCAGCACCGCATGACGCGACTCACGGGGATTCTCTTGGCACAGCCGGATGTACGTGTCATGCCGCAGCAGCGAATAGAAGTCGTAGAACTCGCGCGTGACCTCGCGGCCGACTTGTTCTGAGGTCTCGCGCAGCTTGAACAAGTGACTGCGACCAAAGTGCGGGACAGCACGCTCAGCTCCCAACAGGAACACAAACTTTTTCAGCGCGGCTTCGTTCTCGGCCAACTCTTCCGTGAGGAACCGCTCAAACGTGTGCTGATCGGCTCCTTTGAAATACAGCCGCGTCTCACGCATCGACGTCACGATGATCCAGTCGCACGGCAAGTTGATGGCGTAACCGTAGCCTTGCTCGACCGCCGAAATCTTCCGGCTCTTGAACGGCCGGTCGAGCGGGTCTAACGGCCCTTTGCCTTCGACCGCGATGACGAAGTCCTCTTTCTCACCACGGAAATTCCCCAACACGGCGTCGGCGACTTTGCCATCGACTTCGACGTGTTTCTCTCGCGAGAACGTGAACCGCTTCGGGCTTTCGTGCGGCCGGTGGTATCCGAGCAATCCGCAAAAGATGTCAGCGAGAAAGTCCGGAAGAATCTCCTTTTCGTTGAAGCAGTTGCCTTTCCCGCCCCGTTTGAACATCGTCGCCCATTTGTCGAGCGACTCGCGATGCTGAGCAATTCGCGCTGGCAGCAGGAAACTCTGCAAATGACTTCGCAGGACATCGGGGCGAAACAGCGGTTTGGCTTCTACGGGCAAGGAACAATTCTCCAATTCGCAGACTCGAATCATCCTTCCGAGGGAACACTCGCATGATACAGGACTTTGTCGCCGGGCGGCGATTGATACCGGAGTACCATTCTTCGGCGACGAATTGTACTTTGGATGCGAAAAGTACAATTCCACAGACGAGCGGAGTCCGGGAGTTTTCTCGCGATGCAACCGAACGAGTTCTCGAAACGGCGGTCGGGACGACTGGTCAAACATCCGCGCGGGTATTGGGCGTTCGTGCCGAATCCGTTGCCGCCGGAATTGGAGCTGACGTGGGAACTCGCCGGGGAAGTGTCGGCTGCGGATCGGGGCGTGAGTGAGTTGGCGGGGATCGCTCGGACACTGCCGAATCCGTATTTGCTCATTCGGCCGTTCATGTGTCGCGAGGCGGTGTTGTCCAGCCGCATCGAAGGGACTCAGGCGTCGCTGTCGGACTTGTACTTCTTTGAAGCGGCTCGCGTCGCACCGTCGCCCACGTCCGACGTGTTGGAAGTGCAGAACTATGTCCGAGCGTTGGAGCACGGTTTACAACGGCTCAACAAACTGCCGGTCAGCCTGCGATTGATCCGCGAGCTTCACGCCAAACTGATGCACGGCGTCGGCGGCGAACATCTCACGCCTGGTGAGTTTCGCCGATCACAAAATTGGATCGGGCCGCCCGGATGTACGCTCAACGAGGCCAAGTTCGTCCCGCCTCCCCCGGAAGAGTTGATGGACTCGCTCGGCGAGTTGGAGAAGTTCTGGCACGCTCCGTCGCCGTTGCCGCTGGTCGTCCGGCTGGCGTTGATCCACTACCAGTTTGAAGCGATCCACCCGTTTCTGGACGGCAACGGACGCATCGGCCGGCTGTTGCTCACGCTGCTGATGTGCTCGGAGAAGGCGTTGCCGCAACCGATGCTGTATTTGAGCGCGTATTTCGAGCGGCATCGCGACGACTACTATCGCCACTTACTCGCGGTGAGCCAGGACGGCCGCTGGTCCGAATGGATTTCCTTTTTCCTGCGCGGCGTGGCCGAAGAGTCCCGCGACACGATCCAACGCTCGGAGAAGTTGCTGTCGCTGTGGCAACGCTACCGCCAGAACTTGCAAACCGTCCGCTCGTCTGGCTTGCTGCTGACGCTGGTGGACGACTTGTTCCATCGACCGTATCTGACCTTCACCCAAGCCGCCAAAACGCTCAACGTGACTTTCCGAGCCGCTCAACTCAATGTCAGCAAACTGGTTGATGTCGGCATTCTCCACGAACTCCCCGGCCGCACCTACGGCCGAATGTTCGTCGCTCACGAGATTCTGAAAACGCTTGAAGCGCCGGGAGCGTCCGGTAAGTCGTCACGAAGTCGCAAAGACGGAAGCGCGAAATAAGGCAGGCATCCCGATCATGGCAGCCGATGCGGACTCCGTCTGGCACGCCGAGTTCCTGATCAACGAACTCCACGATCACCTGCTGTGTATCCGCGTCACTCCGCGCGCCGGAACACGCCGTTTGCCAGTTGGCGGTTTGCTCGGTCTGAAGCGACTCAATACCATCCCGCCCCGCGACAGCGTTTCTGGAGTCGAGGGATTCAAGTTCCATCACCCCCGCACGTAAGAAGCCCCGCAGAGATGCGGGGTTTCTGCATTTTCAACGACGGCTGCACTCATGGCCGCTTTGATTGACATCGTTGAGATCACCAAAGACTACGGCCGGTTTCGGGCGTTGGATCGCGTGTCGCTGAAGGTCGAGTCGGGGATCACCGGCTTGCTCGGACCGAATGGGGCGGGCAAGACGACGTTGATCAAAGTGCTGCTGGGACTGGTGAAGACCAGCAGCGGACGCGGGCGGCTGTTGGATTACGAACTCGGCTCGCAGTACCGCGAGATTCGAGCCAACGTCGGCTACATGCCCGAGGACGATTGTTTTCTGCACGGCATGACGGGCATCGAGTGCGTGCAGTTCGTCGCTCAGCTTTCGCGGATTCCGGCGATCGAGGCGCTGCGTCGATCGCATGAGATTCTCGACTTCTGCGGACTGGCCCAGGAGCGGTACCGCACGGTCGAAACGTACTCGACGGGGATGCGTCAGAAGCTGCGGTTCGCTCAGGCGATCGTGCATGATCCGCCGGTGCTGATTCTGGATGAGCCGACGTCGGGCCTTGATCCGGAGGAGCGAGTCGTGATGCTCAACCGCATTCGCGTGCTGGCTCGCGATCATGGCAAGGCGGTGCTGATTTGCACGCACATCCTGCCCGACGTGCAGTCGATCAGCGATTCGGTCGTGATTCTGGCTCGTGGCCAAGTGCAGATTGCGGAGCGGTTGACCGAATTGAGCCGTCCGGCGGAGCCGTCTCTGGAAGTCCGATTGCTCGGATCGTCGGAGCGATTCATCGACGTGATGCGCGGACGTGGTGTGTCGATCGAGTCGCGGCCAGATGGCATGTTAGTCCTGCGCGGTGCGCCCGACGAATTGGCGGCTCAGGCTTGGCAAACGGCCGAGCAGTGCGGGGTCGGCGTGCGATCACTGACGCCGTCTCGCAATTCGCTCGAAGAGATCTTTTTGAAGGCAGTTCGTGAGGGGGCCAAGCCATGATGGATGCGTCGCAGGACAGCGATGTCGTGATGGCAGAACTCGACACCGACGACAACACGGACGGCCGCGGTGTGAACCGGCTGGGATATCGCGGCTGGTCGGGGCAATTGGAATCGGGCTGGCTGCGCTGGACGGTGATCGCGTCGGTGGGCATCCGCCGAGCCTGGCAGAGTCGCTGGCTGAAGCGCATGTTGTTCTTTGCCTGGTTGCCCGCCATCGTGTGGGGCGTCGGGTTCTTTGCTTGGGAACAAGCGGTCTTGTATCCAGAATGGCGAGCGCCGTTGGAACCGATCCTGCGGAAGAATCCCTCAATGAACAATTTCCGCCAGCGCGGCCGCAGAGGCGAAGGACCACTGCCATCAATGCTGGAATCGTTGCCACCAACCAAGTTCAGTCAGCTTCAGGAATCGTATGAAGCGAATGACTTGGGACGAAGCCGGCACACCGTCTGGGGCTGGTTGCTGCAGTCGTTTTTTCGCAATCCGCAGG
The DNA here is from genome assembly GCA_005798445.1 of Planctomyces sp. Classification (GTDB taxonomy): domain Bacteria; phylum Planctomycetota; class Planctomycetia; order Planctomycetales; family Planctomycetaceae; genus SXKJ01. The sequence continues at coordinate 19,028 of SYJG01000533.1, read as the reverse complement.
GAGTGCTGATGGTGATGGTGGTGGGCTTGATTGCTCCGCCGTTGATTTCGCAGGACGTTCGATCGCGGGCATTTCTGTTGTACTTCTCGCGACCGCTGACTCGCGCGGAATACTTGCTCGGCAAGTTGGCGAGCGTGTGGGCGTATCTGTCGATGATCTCGACGTCGCCGGCATTGTCGCTGTACGTCGTGGGAGTTTTGCTGTCGCCGGACCTCAGTGTCGTCTCCGCGACTTGGGATCTGCCGTTTCGTATCCTCGCGGCGTCGCTCGTGCTGATGTTGCCGACGTCGGTGCTGGCTCTCTGCTTTTCGTCGTTGACTCAGGAAAGCCGCTACGCAGGTTTCGCCTGGTTCGCCATGTGGATCTTGGGGTGGTTCACCTACTCGGTGGCCTCGTCGATCGAGATCGCCAATGCTGAGATTCAACAATTCCAAACCGGCAGCCCGATCGATCCGCAGCAATCCGCGTGGACTCATGTGTCGTTGTATCACACGTTGGGCCGAGTGCAGTCGTGGGTGTTTGGTTTCGCGGACTTTGGTGACGTGCTGATCTCGGCGTTGATCTTGATCGGCGTGACAGTGATTGCTCTGGCGATTCTGTTGCGGCGGATATCGGCTCCGATGCGCGTGTGAAAAAAAAATGTGTTGGTGAGCCGGAGGGCGTCAGCCCCCGGACGCGGTGTTGTCCAGGCGCTAACGCCCTCCGGCTCGCCTGGGAGTGACTGTGGGATTGGATCCATGATCGAATTGCGGAACGTCACGAAACTTTACGGCAAGGTGATCGGGGTGAACGACTTCACGTTGACTCTGGCCCCGGGTGCGTACGGACTGCTGGGACCAAACGGTTCGGGGAAATCAACCCTGCTGAATTTGATCACCGGACAGCTTCGGCCCACACTGGGAACGGTACGAGTGTTGGGCGAGTCGCCTCGCAACAATGCCGAACTGTTTCGCCGGCTGGGTTACTGTCCCGGCAGCGAAGGACTGTACGCCAGCGTTTCCGCGTTCGACTGGGTTCGGTACTTGCAGCAATTGCAGGGCATGACGGCTTCAGAGGCCGCTGAGGCGGCGGAAGAGGCTCTGGAATTGGTGGGGATGACTCAGGCGATGCACCGGCCGATTGCGAGCTATTCGCGCGGAATGCGGCAGCGCACGAAGTTGGCTCAGGCTCTCGCGCATGATCCAGACTTTCTGATTCTCGACGAGCCGTTCAACGGGCTTGACCCAGTCGGCCGGCACGAACTGACGGTCGTGCTCCGCAAGTGGATCAAACAAGGGAAGAGCCTGCTGTTCGCCAGCCATTTGCTCCACGAGATTGAATCGCTCACGCAGTCGTTTCTGCTGATTTGCGGCGGGCGATTGTTGGCATCGGGAACGGCGGAAGATGTTCACGCGATGATGGTCGGACTGCCGAATGAAGTCGCGCTGCGCAGTTCTGATCCTCACGCCTTGGCGGCGCTGCTGCTGCGCGAGCATGCGGCCGATTCGGTGCGGATCACGGACGGAATGCTGACCGTGGCGACTCAACAGCCCGGGCGGTTGTTCGAGCAACTCCCCGGCTGGCTCAAGGCGTCGGGATTGGAAGTCTCCGAAATGCACTCGGCAGACGAATCGTTGCAGGAGCTGTTCAATTCCCTGATGAAGCTGCATCGAGGTGAACTGTGATTGGCAACGTGATCGCGGTGTTACTGTTTGAGTGGAAGCGAGCGTTGACTCTGCCGCGCATGGCGTGGTGGGCGGTGCTGGCGCTGTTCCCGGTGTTCATCGTCGGACTGATTCGCTTCCTGGCGATTCAAAATCCGTCACGCGAAACCTGGGCGGGTTTGCTCTACGCCATGATCCCGATGCTCGTATCGATGTTGGGCACGCTGCTGTGGGCGACTCCCGCGATCTCGACCGAGTTGGAACGTCGGAGCTGGGTCTACTTGGCCTTGCGGCCGAACGGCGGCACGGCTGTGCTGATCGGAAAATATCTGGCGGCCGTGACGTGGGTCATTCCGCCAGCACTGATCGGGCTGACGATTTCCGTCCCGCTGGCTGACTCGGGCGATGGCTGGCGAATTTGGTGGACGATGTTCCGGCTGGTGTGTCTCTCGTGCCCGGCCTACGGTGCCATCTACTTGCTGCTGGGGACATTGCTTCCCCGCCGCGCGTTGGTCCTGGCGGTGGCCTACACGCTGATCTTCGAATTCATCGTCCGATTTATTCCGGCGGTGATCAACAAGTTGACCGTTCAATTCCGCCTGCAAGCGCTCTTTGTTGATTGGTGTGACCTCGCCAATTCTGGCCCTGGCGGACGTCCGACGGGAGCACAGCCTTGGTTCGGCGACGATCCCACCTGGCAACACGTCGCGATTCTGCTGCTGCTGCCGCCGATACTGTTGCTGATCGCCGTCGCGATCCTGCGCTGGAGCGAATTCTCAGCCTCCGCCGAGTCCGACGTCTGAGGCAGTGTGACTAGCACGACGCGCAAGCGAGTGGTCTTTCTCGAACAACCACTCGCTTGCGCGTCGTGCTAATTGCCGCCCATGAATAATGTGCGTTAGCGGCCTGTACGCGCACGCTCACGGCGTCACGAACAAGTCGAAGCCAGATCTGGTGCGTGATCAGTCAGGCAAAGTGGTCGCTGTTGAGGGACTCGACAAGGCCGTCGAAGAAGTCCCGGAGGAACTTCGTAGTGAATTCAACCCCGAACAGGCCAAGAAGAACGCCAACCAAGAGCTGGAGACTCTGCCGGGTGACAGCTTCAACTCGCTGGCGAACTCGGCGATTGCTCGACCATTGATGCTCATTTCGACGAACGCTTGCCACGTCGAATCGCGGAATTCGCACCGCATTTGCTCCGTCGCCCATGCGAGAATTTGCTGCCGATACTCAGAGTCGAACAGGTCCGACTCGGCACTGGCCGGTACCGTTGTCTCCAGCAGTTCAACAATCTGTCGATCATCCATCACCTCCGCCCGCCGCGCCTGCCGAGTCAAAAACGTGACGACCACATTCCGGGCGACTCGAAACAACGACCGCCGGAACGAGGCTTCCGCACCATCCGGTTGATATCGTTCGATCGTCCCGCTGATCCGCAACAGCACCTGCTGCGTCGTGTCGCGAGCATCACTCTCCTGCAACCCGCGCCTCCGCATCAGCCGCAGTACCAGCGGCTCATACAGCAGCAAGAACTCCGCCCACGCCCGCTCGTCGCGCTCACCCCGCAGACGCAGCAGCAAGCTCGGACGTGTTCGCGGCACCTCGTACACAGTCACCCTTCGTCTGACGACGGGCTTGCCGATGGGGCTTACCAAAATGAATAACTCTGAAACTCTTGAGATCGTACGCGGCATCTGACCAGAATTCTTCGATTCACCGGCAACCAAGACGGTGCTCTGCCGAGCAGTGACCGCCAGACTTGCTCACAAGCACGGCTGGCAGACAAGATGTAGTTCGGTCAATCTGAGACGGCGACTGGTCAGCGACGGTGTCGTTCGCGAACTCGTTACGGTCAGTCGAGAGGAAGAAATTGATTTCTCACATGGGGGAGGCTTCGATGACACTCGCAGATCGACTTCTGGTCGCGATCGTTGTTCAATTTGTGTTACTGGTGCCGACGGCAAGTCGCGCGGCCGATGATCCCGAAGCGACTCGCCAATACGCCGTCGCGTATGGGTTCCAATCGAAGAAGCTGTACGCCCAGGCGATGCCGCGTTGGACTGAGTTCCTGAAAGCCTTCCCGCAGGACACACGAGTTCCGAACGCGCACTACCAACTCGGCGTCTGCCAGTTGAGCGAGAAGAAGCTGCCGGAGGCGACGGCGACGTTCAAGCTCATCCTGGCGACGTATCCGCAGTTCAAGCATCTCGACGGAGCGCAGTTCAATCTCGGCCTCACACTGTTTCAGACCGCTCAAACATCGAAACAGCCGAACGACTTCAAGGCTGCCGCCGCCGAATTCGCCAACGTCCCCACTAAGTTCGCGCAAAGTCCGCTCGCGGCTGATGCAACCTACTATCAGGCGGAGTGCCTGTATCTTGCTGCAGACAAACCGAACGCGATCGTCACCTACCAAAAAGTGATCGCGACGTATCCCGCCGCAACGATCTTGCCGGAAGCGTTCTACGGACTCGGTACCACGCAGGCGGATCTCGACAAGCACGTCGAGGCGGTCGCGACGTTGACAAAGTTGCTGCAAAGCTTCCCGCAGAGCCCGCTTGTCCCAGAGGCCAAGCTGCGGCTGGGCTCGTCGCTCGTCGCGCAGAAGAGACACGCCGAAGCCGAGCCGTACTTCGTGCAAGCCGCCGCCGTCCTGAATTTTTTGCTGGCCGATGTTGCCACGTTAAAGCAGGGCCAGGCGCTGCTCGATCAAAACAAATTCCCTGAAGCGGCGGCCGTGCTCGATACCGTGCCGACGAAGTTTCCGAAGAGCGAACAGATCGGTCCTGCATTCACCGCGGCTGGAAAGGCTCGTTTCAAAGCGGGGCAATTTCCGCAGGCTCAAACGGCGCTGACAACGGTCGTCACTCAAAAACTGCCGACCGCCCCCGAGGCTGCGTACTGGCTCGGTCGCACGCTGATCGCGCTCAAGCAACCGGCCGCCGTGATCGCAACCGTTGACCCCGTCATCGCCGCGAACGCGCAGAGCGAATTCATCCCGGCACTGCAGTTGGTGCGGATTGACTCGATCTACGAGATTCCCGAACGCCGCAAAGAGACGATCCCGTTGTACGCCCAGTTCGCCGGCCAGTTCGCCGCCCACGAACTCGCGCCAGAGGCCAAGTACCGAGCGGCTCTTGCCGCGCTACAGACCGGCGACTTTCCGAACGCGCAAGCTCACGCCGAGCAATTCTTCGCGACTGTTCCGTTTGCGAAACACGCGCTCGTCCCGGAAGTTGTCTTCGTCGGTGCCGAGGGATATCTGCTCAATCAACCCGAAGCCAACCTCGCGAAGGCCGAACCGCTCTTCCGCCGACTTGTCACTGAGTTCCCCGCGAACCCGCATGCCGCGCAAGCCCATGTCCGCATCGGCCTGTGTTTGTACTCGGCTGGTGTCGCCGCCAATCAACCGCCGAAGTTTGAGGAGTGCATCGCGTACCTCAACCCGATCGTCGGCACGCTCAAAGATCCGGCGCTGATCGCCGAAGCTCGCTACCTCCTCGGCCGGGCTCACGGCGAAATGAAACGTCACCCCGACGCCGTCGCCTCCTTCCGAGCGGCTCAGCAGGCGAAACCCGATTGGGACCGGCTCGATGAAGTGCTGCTTGCCCTCGGCGTCAGCCTGCGAGCCGTCAACGACGCGCCCAACGCCGCTGCCGAGCTGACGAAGCTCAACCAAATCGCCACGAGCAAACTCCGTGATCGAGCGTTGTTTCATCTGGGCGAGATCGATCGCGGACTCAAGAAGCCGGATACCGCCCTGGCGTTCTACCAGCAAGTCGTCACCGGTTTCCCAATGAGTGACCTCGTTCCCGCCGCGCTGTACGGCAGCGGAGCCGCTCTCTTCGAGAAGCCTGATTTTCCGAACGCGATCCCGCACTTGACGAAACTCATCTCGGAAAAACCGCAAAGCGAACTTGTCCCCGCCGCGCTCTTCTTGCGAGGTCTCTGCCAGCACCGCCAGAAACAATTCGATCCCGCGCTGAAAGACCTCACGCAATTCATCGCAACCGGCAAGCCCGTCGAGAAAGACACGCTCGATGCCAAATTCGCCATGGCCCTTTGCCAAGTGGGACTGAAACAGTTTGATCCGGCCATCGTGACACTGACGCAAGTGGTCACGACGAAGCCCGACTACCCCGACGCCGACAAGTGCTACTACGAAATTGCGTTCGCCAACCTCGAACTCAAGAAGGAGAAGGAAGCGGCCGAAGCTTTCCGATCACTGGCGACAAAGGTGCCGAATAGTCCGCTCGCCGCCGAATCATTTTTCCGAGTGGGTGAGTTTCACGAGACTCAAAAGCAACCGACGGAATCCATCGCGGCATTCACCGCCGGCATCGCCGCTGCGAAGACACCAGAGCTGCGCGAACGACTGCACTACAAACTTGGCTGGATGCAGCACGAACAAAAACAATTCCCCGCAGCGCTGACGACGTTTCAAAACCAAATCAAAGAGTTTCCGCAGGGAACGCTGACCGGTGACGCCAACTTTCTCGCCGGCGAATGCCAGTTCCGCCAAGACAAATTCGCTGAGGCTCTGCCGTTCTACGCCGCCGTCATCGCCACCAAGAACGAACGATTCCACGCGAAGGCTCTGTATCGCAGTGGCGTCTGCACCACACAGCTCAAACAGTGGCCGCAAGCTCAGCAACACTTCACCGCTTTGATTCAAGCATTCCCCAAGTTTGAACAACTCGCCGAGGCCCGGTTCGGCATTGGCGCTGCTCAACAGAACCAAAACCAACTCGACGCAGCCAAGGCCACATTCCTGCAAGTCACCAAAGAGTCACGCACCGAAACTGCCGCGAAGGCTCGCTTCATGATGGGGCAATGTGCCCTCGCCGCAAAGAACAACGCCGAAGCCGCAGAACATTTCCTCGAAGCCGCGTTCGGCTACCCGTATGAAGAATGGCAATGCCAAGCTCATTTCGAGGCCGCCAAGTGCTTCATTGAACTCAAAGATGTGGAGAAGGCTCGCGAGTCACTCGAAACTGTGACCAAGCGTTTTCCAAATCACATACGAGCCAAGGAAGCCACGACGCTATTAGCGAGCTTGAAGTAACGTATTCGCTCAAATTCCTATGGCGACGAACGGTCAAACTTGCGATGCCGTTCTTCGGAACTATACTCCCTCGCCTCTCGCTTCGGCCGACGATCACCAGATCGTCGATCGGCGCAATTCACTGCCGAGCAGATGGCGGAATTGACAAATATCCGAATTGAGGAAACGAAGTCGTAACAACAAATTGCGGTCGTGGCGAAATTGGCAGACGCACTAGCTTGAGGTGCTAGCGCCCGCAAGGGCTTGGAGGTTCAAATCCTCTCGACCGCATTTGAAGAGACCCAAATGAGTTAAGTTTCCTGCCGACGATCGGCAGTGCGGTGAAGCAACCTGTTTGAATCGTGTAACCATTCCACGAATCGAAAAAGGAACCGCACGATGCCACGTCAGAAGAACACAGTTCCGTCGTGTCTGCTCTACCAAGTTCCTTCCCGCCGCACCACGCCCGGCGACCCTTTCAGCGTTGGGCCTGGTAATGTTGGCTTTTCTTTTTCGGTGTTTGTGCGACTCGCTGCCAACGTCGATCTGTGGACGTGCTTTGAGTCACACCCAGGCCGCCGCATCGATCCTGCGCAATGTTTTCGCTGACTCTGATTTGGAACACGCTAACGACCAAGATTACGTTAGCCCTCACGGCCGAGACAGCAAGGCTTCTTGGCCGCGTCGTGGAAGTCAAACGCGATGAAGTCCCATCCCGCCGACGATCTCGACGCCGTGTATCCATAGCTCATCACCTCAAACAGTCCGCACGGCCGTCATCGCCTCGCCTCGGCTGGGATAGTGTGTCCACAGCCTGGTCAAGTTCATCGTCTGCAGCATGCTCAACATGTCGGACGAAGCGTTGCAAAACGCAGCTTTGCCTCCTTTTCCACCTGCTTTGCGGCACAGTTTGATCACCACCTGGATCAAGATTGACCCGAAAATCCGCTCCGCCGAAAAATCGAAGATCACATGCTCCAACGAAGGTTCGTCGAGCACTCGAATCGCCGCGTTGGATTCCTGGTGGACGTCGTGGTAACGGAAGCCGCGGGCATCACCTTGAGGGATAACAACGAGGACGTTTTCTTCACGCTCCAGGCGAAAGACTTTGTTGATCATGAAGTGGAATCTCCACCCTTGGGAGGCCTTTAGATTTCAGAACGGCAAATGTCCTGAGCGGTCATTTCGATGTGATTTAAGACACCACAGAAATTGGAGAACAGGAAAAAACTCTGAAGACGCATTTGCATCTCAGAACGCAAGTGGAACAAAAAGGATCGTAGTAGTCATGCCGATTGTTCAACCTCACAGTTTTTGCGATCGGAACAGCATGTCACCGACGAATGCGGGTGATACCGAGGGGATACGAGAATGGCACCTGGAGTTTCTGGTCCCGTATCGCACACACTTGCGGCATCCGGTGGCTAGATCAGCGACCTTGATCGGCGGTAGTCAAAGCATCGTTGGCGCTGCTTACCGGATCTCAGAAAGAGCTTGTGCGACGATTGCGGAGAATCGCCTTTGCAAATCCTCAACGCACGCCTTGTCCAGTTCGCTCAGAAACTTCGCCCGCCTGGGTAACACTTCGGCTTCGTAAGACGGGCGAAAAAATTTCGGCCGATCAATGTTCGGCGAAGACGAATTCCCCGCCAAGAGGTTGGCAAATTTTGAGTCGGTCGTGATTCGTGGGTCAAAACTCATCTCGGTAGACTATTCAAACCCAACGACATTTTGCCACCTTGCTGTGGCCAAGAGGGTCGCGTCGTGGAAATTATCGCGGATCTCAGCGCCAGGCAGATTCGATTTGTGACTTGTCTCGATGCTGGGAAATGGACTTACGTCGATAAGGCGTAGGTCCATTTTTCATGATTTCTGACAGACATGTCCGAGCAGTGCGGAGTTCGCAATTGCGAAACAACGGCGGCAAACTCTCCGTCCAGGAAACTCACACTCTTCGGGAGGATACGGCATGCGACGTTTGTTTGTATTTGTTGCTACGACCGCGATGCTGGCAGGACTGCTGGCTGCGGTCCAACGCCCGGAACCCGTTCGCGAAATCGCTGTGGCGGCGACGAATGCGATTGGAGCCATTCAGCCGCGAGTCTCGCCCGATGGGCAAACGATTGCGGTCTCCTATCAAGGAGCATTGTGGACGTTGCCTCGCGCCGGCGGCGCGATGACGAGGCTGACGAGTGAATCTGGTTACGACATCGAGCCGGCGTGGTCTCCCGACGGGACGCGGATCGCGTTTGTAAATTCGCTGCGGTTTGGCAACGGCGACCTGCGAATCATCACGCGAGATGGCCAAGACGTGCCGTTGAAAAAGCGAATCGAAGTGCTCGGCACGGTCCTGTATCAGAAGGTGGAGTGGCTCGATGACGAACGCTTGTTGGGTGTGTTGAAAGTTGATGGTCATTCGCTGGAATACGGTTGGGTGAATCTGAGCACCGGCGAAACGAAGACGCTCGCACCGTCGTCGAATTGGGGGCGATTCGCCACGTCGGCCGATGGGAAATGGTTGGCGTTCACGACGACGTTGGATCAACCCGGTCAGCAGACCGGCAACGACGGCATCAGCGCCGACGTGTGGCGAGTGCCGACCAGCGGCGGTGAGCCGGAGAAGCTCTTCCGATTTTCATCACGAGTTCACGATCTCTGTTGGTCGGCAGACGGTGCGGGATTGTTTGTTGTCAGCGAACTCGGCGGCGGACAGGCTCACAACGATGTTTGGTTCGTGCCGAAATCCGAACCGCTCGCGCGGATGCGAAAGCTGACGTTTGGACAAGCGGATGAGGAGCGTCCGTCGGTTTCACGCGACGGGCGATGGCTGGTCTTCACCGACAATCAGCGCGGACCGACGTCGTTGGTGGCTCGCGATTTAACGGACGGCGCCGATCACGCGGTACATGTCGAGCGCCTCGAATTTCGCCGGCCGACCGGGCGAGTGAAGATTCAGGTGACGGATCGCGGCCAGCCGGCGACCGCTCGGCTGTCGGTCGTGCAGGCGGACGGGAAACTTTCCGCGCCGCCGGGTTCGCTGTACCGATTGCTCAACGATGTCGGCCATTTTTATTGCGAGCACTCGGCCGAATGGACGTTGCCCGCTGGCAAGTACAAAGTCCGCGCGTTCCACGGTCTGGAGTTTCGTCCGCTGACGCGCGAGTTCGAGGTCGCCAGAAACGGCGTGACCGACGTTGCGATCGAACTGGATCGCTGGACCGATCCCGCTTCGCTTGGCTGGTACTCCGGCGAAAATCACATCCATGCGAACTACGGCTACGGGCAATGGTACAACTCTCCGGCGACGATGCTGGCTCAGTGCGCGGGCGAGGGCTTACGGGTCTGCAACTTCGTCGTGGCGAACTCGGACACTGATGGCATCTTTGACCGCGAACACTTTCGTGGGCGGCTCGATCCACTTTCGACCGACGAAACGCTGCTCTACTGGAATCAGGAGTTCCGTAGCACGATCTGGGGACACATGACGCTGGTGAATTTGAAGCAGCTCGTCGAGCCGATCATGACCGGCTTCAAAGAGACCACGAATCCGTGGGACATCCCGACCAACAGCGACATTGCTGATCAAACGCACTGGCAGGACGGCCTCGTCAATTACACGCACGTCGCGCAGAACCCGGACGATCCGTATCAGAACCCGTACACAGGCAAAGGCATTCCCGTCGATGTCGCGCTGGGCAAGATCGACACGCTCGATCTGAATGCGTCGTATGCTGGGACGGTTGTGTTGTGGCATCGACTGCTGAACTGCGGATTCCGCTTACCGGCATCGGCGGGGACCGACGTCTTTCTGAATCGCGTAACGAGCCGTCTGCCCGGTGGCGACCGTGTCTACGTGAAGCTCGATGGGCCGCTGACGTATGACAAATGGATCGACGGCTTGCGAGCCGGTCGCTCGTTCGTGACGAACGGCCCGATGCTGGAGTTCTCCATCGGCCCGCATCATCTCGGCGACTCGATCAAGCTGGACAAGCCGCGTGAGTTGACCATCGTCGCGAAGGCTCAATCGCACTTTCCGATGGCGAAAGTCGAGGTGCTCTACAACGGAGAGGTCGTCGCGAGCGTGCCGCTGTCAGACAGTCAGCAACAAGCGATGCTGGAGAAATCGTTGAAGCTCGACCGCAGCGGCTGGCTGGCTCTGCGAGCCTCCGGGCCGGGACATCTCGATCATCCGGTCGGGTCGCTGGACGCGCATACGAGTCCGATCTATGTGGAGGTTGCCGGCAGCCCGGCCGGTGCTCGCGCGGATGCCGAGATCTTTCTGAAATGGATCGACCGTCTATCGCTCGCGATGCGTCTGCGCGACCGAATTCCGAACGACGAACTTCGGAAACACGTCCAGAACCAACTCGAAGCCGCACGCTCTATTTACACGAAGATCGTGGAGACTGGGCGCTGATCTTCGCTCGTCGTCGTGCTCATGTCGCAAGGCCTGGTTCGGTGAGGGTCTCTCGTGGCCGCTATGAACCTTGTCCCGCGCCGGTCATGCGGCCGACGATGCCGCCGGTACCGAGGTCTTTGAGACGCTCGGTGACTGTCTGGCCCTCTTCGCCGTCCAGGTGTTGGCCGCCGAAGGTCGAGAGCCAAAACTCGATGGCGATCACCACAAACAGCAAATAGATCAGCGGTCGCCAGATTTCGTGCTCTTGGCCGATGCTGCCGTGAAGCTGCTGCGTTTCGGCGGAGGCGTCGATGACTTTCAAGTCCACGTTCGGCAGGAGTTCTTTCAACTGCGTCTCGTTGATGAGCGCGAAGTTGGATTCCTCGCGAGCGAGGTTCACGGCGAAGGCGAGCGATTCGTGCTTCGGTTGCTCGATGCGGCCTCCTCGGACATCGACGTCGTAGAAGCCTTTCTCGGCGGTTGCGGAGAACGCTCCGACTTGGCGGCTGACCGATTTCTCAAACGTGACGGGGAGTCGATTGCCCTCGACGTTGACCACTTCGGCTTGCAGGTTCTGCCAGGTCTTGGCGACGGAGATTTCGGCGGTGGCGTTGGCGGCGACGACCGACGGGCCTTCGACGCCTGCTCGTGTGCGAATGTGGCTGACCAGCCGGAGCACCAGCGGCACGAACTCCGGTTTCAGCGGCAGGTTGGTCCACTTTGAGGTCATTGGGAACGCGGCCAGAATGACTCGGCCGTCGCCGTAGCGGCTTTCGACCAGTGCGGCGGTGCCGTTTGAAAACTCGAGCAGCGGCCAAGTGTTGCCCCGCTCGGCCGGGAGTTGCAACGGGAAGCGGCGATAGACCGAGACCTTCGTCAGATAACGGGCTTCGCGATTCTCGAAGACAGAAAGCACGGGGTGAGCGAAGTCGATGCTCGTGAAGCGTTCAAAGGTCTCGGACTTTTCGACATCCCCATCGACGGGCTGCAATTGCGCCGTTGTCAGAAATTGATCCGTCGTGCCGGGAATCGCAAACAGCTTTTTGTTGTACTGGTCGTGATTGCATTTGTCCCCCGGCAGGATCATCAACCCGCCACCGCGCGACACATGATCTCGCAGAAAACCGCATTGTTGGTCGTTGAGCGTCCCGCAATTGGCGAGGATCACGACGCTCGCCTCTTTGAGGGCATCAGCGGTGACTTGGTTCTCATTGAGTTCGACAACATCGAGCGACTTCACAAAGCGTCGGTCGGCTTCGGTTGTCAACGAATTCTTCGTCCCCGCTTTGGGCGCAACGTTTGAGGCCGGTGATCGGCGTGAGTCTTGCGCTCGGCGCGGGTCTCCTGACCCCGCCGCTTCATTCTCGTCCGTCTCGGTCGCCGTGAAGGCCGTCTGCAAATACAAAGCCTCGTTCTCGAACGGGTCTTTCGGATTTTTCGTGGGGTTGCCATTGACGATCACGACGCGCACTTGTGGCTCGACCGAGATGGTGAAGAGAAACGAGTCGTCGTTCGGAAATCGGTCTGCGGAAATCTCGAAGCGGCCCTTGAGCGTGCCCGCTTCGTTCGGCATGAACAGAAACGGGGCGTGTGCGGTCTCACCCGGTTTGAGCGTCAGACTTTTACGAGCGATTTCCTTGTCATCGATCAGCAAGCTGACCGTCACATCCTCCGGCTGATCCTTCGAGAAATTCACGACGCGTGTTTTCAACGGCAGCGGCAAGCCCGCGATCGCACGATGAGTCTCCGGAGGTTCGCCGATGACCGCGCGGTTCGGAATTTCGCCGGCCGACGAACCGACATCAATCACGAACAGCTTCGAGCCTTCCGGGATCAGGCCCTCCGCCGGCTGTTCGCGCAGTTCGCGCCAACCACTGGCCTGCGAATCCGTGAAAAAGTAAATCTGCGGCTTGAGCGTCATCGCCGAGCCGCCGCTGAACAACTGCGTGAATGTCGCGAAGAGATTCGCTCGCGAAGGACTCGTCTTCAACCCGCCAAGTTTTTCTTTCAGCGAGTCGGTATCGGCCGTGACCTTCGAGACAATCTCTTCCGGACTCGAGGCGACGCGCACGAGCGTCACGAGATCATCGCTCCCCAGCTTGTCGATGACCGCTGATGCCGCCGTCTTCGCTCGATCAAATGCCGATACTCCATCCGTCGCCGCATTCATGCTCGCCGAGCAATCGACCAATAAAAACACATCACGTCCGCCACCCGTTCCGCCGAAAAGCGTGTTCCAGTGCCGGACCATCGGCCGAGCACACGCCAGAATCAGAAACAGGAGGAACAGGGTGCGAAGCGCCGCGATCAGCGCGTCCATGAACTTCATCTTCCGCCGCTGCTGCACGTAGGTGTCGAACAGAAACCGAAACGTACTGAGGTCCACGGTCCGTAGCCGGTGCAGCGTCAGCAGGTGCAGCAAAATCGGAATCGCCACCAGCGGCGCACACCACGCGAACATGCTGAGATGAACCAGTTCCATGCGATCGGAGTCCGTGCAGAGGAGATTGGGGCTAGTTTACGAGCGGTGTTACTCGGAAGGAGTGGCAGTATCAGAGTCGATCCCGTCGAACGCAAGTTTCGGGTCAGCTAGCAAATTCGAGGGTCTCTAACTCGGATCGCGCGTGCCGGCTTATCTTCATCGGCGATTCGTCAATCTCTATGGCAGCGTCGGCCATCGTGCCGACAAAGTCGATGCCACTGTCGCGCTGATTGAGTGGCTGCTACAAATTCCGCATGGCGTTCAATCCATTGGACTGGTTTCGACCTTCCGTCGCCGGTGAACCGGCTGATCCTCGCAAGCAAGCTGTCGCGGGCTTGGTCGTGTGGGTACTGGCTTGGTTGACCGTTTGGTGGATTCAGGACCAGCGAGCGGAGTTCTCATCGACGCTGACGGCACGGCAAGCGTCCGCCCAAAAGATCTTCACAGAGCACTCCTCCGATCCAAAACAGACATCTGCGAAAGTGAGCGAGGTGTTGGGGAATCAATCCTCAAGACAGTCGCTTCTCAGTTGGGCGGGGACAATCCTGACGATGGGATTGTTTTGGGGAGGTGGGCTGTTGATTTTTCGATCGTTGACCGGCTGGGGATTTTTTATGTCGTGGCTGCGACGTTGCGAAACGGTCGAGCGATTGGCTCTGGTTAGCGCGGCGACATTGACTCTCTCTGCCATCGTGCTGCATTGGATTTGGAATTTGGTGGATGCCTGGATGCTGGCTGCGTTGGTGGCTGCTTTGGTGTTGGCCTCGGCATTCGGCTGGAAGTTGCCGGGAAAGAAGCCACTATGAATCGAACCGACATTCTGCAACGGCTGCGAGCGGTTCGGCCGATCATTGCGCCGTCGATGCTCAAGTGCGACTTCGGGAATTTGGCTTGTGAGGTTGAACGGCTGACCGCCGCGAACGCGAAGGTGCTGCATTGGGACGTGATGGATGGGCATTTCGTCCCGAACTTGTCGTACGGCCCAATGGTGATCGAGCGGGTTCGGCCACTGACTCAGTTGATTTTCGACGCGCACTTGATGATCTCAGAGCCGGATCGTTTTCTCGACGAGTACCTCAACGCGGGTTGCGAGGCGATCACGGTTCACATCGAAGCGGTCCCACAGCCGACATTGCTGTTGCGTCGCATTCGAGACGCCGGACGAGTCGCCGGGTTGGCGTTGAATCCGCAGACTCCGCTGTCGGCGGTCGAACCGTTTTTCGCCGAGATCGACTTGCTGCTGGTGATGAGCGTGCAGGCTGGATTTGGCGGGCAATCGTTCATTCCGATGTCGATCGAGAAGCTGCATGCGGCGCGAAAGTTGATCTCGTCGGAGACGATTTTGTCGGTCGATGGCGGCATCGGGACGAAGACGATCGCCGGTTGTGCCGCAGCCGGAACCGACCTGTTCGTTGCTGGCAGCGCGATTTTCGATCAGAGTGATTATGAGTGTGCAGTTGACGAACTCGGTCGCTTGGCCGGGCGATGAATTCCTTTGAGGCGCTCGGATCGAGCGTGACAACATGACGATTGTCGCCGTGGTTCGTCCCGGCTGGACCGACTTCGACGAGCAGCATCGGCTGATTGGCGCACTGGAATTGCCGCTCAACCCACGAGGTGTCTCGCAAGTCACGCCGTTGATCGAGCAGTTGCGGAGGCTTTCCGCACCGCCCGAAGCGGTCTTGTGTGGCATGGCTCAGCCCGCCACCTGCACGGCCGACGCGATCGCTGCGGCCTTCGATTTGACGACTCGCAAATCGGAAGAATTGTCGAACCTCAATCAGGGGTTGTGGCAAGGCTCGACGATCGAAGACATCGGCCGACGGATGCCGCGCGTCTTCAATCAGTGGCAAGAGGCTCCCGAAACAATTTGCCCGCCGGAGGGGGAGCCGTGGGAGGACGCGGTCGATCGCGTCCGGCGGGCACTCAAGAAGCCGCTTCGCAAGTTTGACTCGCTGGTGATCGTCGCTTCCGAGCCTTTGGCGAGTCTTGTATCTTCCGTGCTCACCGGCGAGCCTCCCGACCTGACGTCCGCGTTTTCGGAGGAGCCTGGCAATCCAATTGCCGAGGTCTTCGAGTCCAGCCGTGATGGAGATTTCGTCCGTGTTGAGCGGAAACAGAATGACGGAGGATTTTCGATTGCCGATTGATGATTTTCGATTGAACTGCAGTCCCAATCGAAAATCGAAAATCGAAAATCGAAAATTCAAGAAAGACATGCACCGATGAGCGAATCAGACAATACCGGCGGCAAGCGTCAAAAACGCGGCGTGCCCGAAGGTCTGTGGATTCAGTGCGATGCTTGCAAGGCGACGGTCTATCGCAAGCAGATGCAACAGAATTTGTACTGCTGTCCGGAGTGCAACCACCACTTCTACGTTCCGGCGAAAGCTCGCATCGAACAGTTGCTCGACGAGGAGAGCTTCGAGGAGTGGTTCACGAACATCCTGCCCGTGGACCCGCTGGGGTTCGCCGACAAGAAGCCGTATAAGGATCGCCTGAAAGAGGAACAGAAAAAGACCGGCCTGACGGATGCCTGCGTCGTCGGCAAAGGCTACATGCGCGGCCGTTCGCTGGTGCTGGCTCTGACCGATTCGGCGTTCATCATGGGGAGCATGGGTTCGGTCGTCGGCGAGAAGCTGACGCGTGCGATCGAGCAAGCCACCGAATTCAAGCTGCCGCTGGTCATTGTCAGCGGCTCCGGCGGCGGCGCTCGCATGCACGAGGGGATTCTGTCGCTGATGCAAATGGGCAAAGTCTCCGCCGCGCTCGGCCGATTTCACGATGCCGGCGGACTGTTCATCTCGGTGCTCACGAATCCGACGATGGGCGGCGTTGCCGCCAGCTTCGCATCTCTGGGAGACATCACGCTCGCCGAGCCAAAAGCCCTTGTCGGCTTCGCCGGCCCGCGTGTTGTCGCCGCAACCGTGAAACAAAAACTCCCGGACGATTTTCAGACCAGCGAATTCCTGTTGAAAATGGGCTTCGTGGATCGCATCGTCGATCGCCAACACCTGCGCACCGAAATCGCCCGCATCATCGACTACTGCGGAGCTTGAGTGAGGGGCGAGGAAATCGGTGCGAGGGGCGAGTGCAATCCCCTCGCACCTAATCCCTCGCCGCTCGCCCCTCATCATGGCTAACTTCCTCAAAAACTTGTTCGACAAGAAGCCGAAGGTCGAGAAAGTCGACGTCGAGCGGCGGTTCGCGTTATTGACTCGCGTTGGCCAGGGGAGCATGTCGAAGGTCTGGCGTGCTCGCGACAACATGACTGGCCGAATGCTGGCGGTCAAAGTGCTCGACAAGATGAAAACCGAGCGGTTCGAGTCACGCTTCGTCGGTCTCAAAAAACCGAGCGAAGGTGAGATTGCCTCCGGCTTGCAGCATCCCAACATCGTCCACACGATCGAACACGGCATCACCACCGGCGATGAGCAATACCTCGTCATGGATTTTGTCGAAGGAGTGAGTCTGAGTTATCTGGTCGATTCCCAAAACGAGCAGATGCGGGATAACTGCCTGAACTACGTCATCCAGCTTGGCGAGGGTCTCGATTATCTGCACCGGCAAAACTGGATTCACCGCGACCTCTGCCCGCGCAACGTGATGGTCGATCCGGACAACATGGTCAAGCTGATCGACTTTGGCCTGGTGGTGCCCAACATCCCAGACTTCCAAAAGCCCGGCAACCGCACCGGCACCGCAAACTACATGGCTCCGGAACTGATCAAGCGGCAACGCACGGACCAACGCATCGACATCTTCTCGTTCGCGGTCACGGCCTATGAGATGTTTTCCAAACGCTTGCCGTGGGATGTGGCTGAACAAGAAACGCTGGAAACGATTTTGCAGCACATCAATAAACCGCCCAAACCGATCTCCCAATTTGCTCCGCACATCGACTCGCGCGTCGCGGAAGTCATCATGAAGGGTCTGGAAAGCAATCCGGATGACCGCTGGCAGACCATGTCCGAGTTGCTCATCCCGCTGCGAAGGGTTCACGAAGAGCTCGAAGCCAAGCAGCAGCTCGAACGGAAGCTCAAGGCCGCTTCCGCCAAGGCCAAGGCAGCGAAAACTCAATCGACATCAGCCGCCGTTGCCGCCCAAATTCAAAAGAAGAAAGAGGATGACGACTTCTTCGAACAGATTCTGCTCGAAGAAGGGACCACCAAAAACAGCAAGTCCAAAACGAAGCCGAAGGCTGTCGCACCAAATTTCAAGATTGGTGAGACGTCGGTCCCGACGCAGCACAAAACGCCAACGGAACGGCCTGCTCAGGTTCCAAAATCGGATCTCGGACAGGCCAGCAAGTCTCCGCTCAAATCCAAACTCACATCCGAACCAAAGTCCTCCGAACCAGACATCGTTGTCGAAGAGGATTTCGACGGAATCGAAATCGAAGTCGAGGGCCACAAGCTGGACTCCGTCGAATCAGTCCTTGATTCGCCGGACGAATTCGATGGCATCGAGATCGAAGAGGAAAGACCGTTGCCGGTCGACGCCGACACACAGGCGAAATCACCCGGCTCCGCCCGCAAACGCACCCCACTGCTTGAAGAGGATGGCGACAGATCGCCCAGCATCAAGCCGGCCAAGTCGGCTGCGGACGATGACGACGAACCCGTGCTCCGTTTGCCGGACGACGACTGACGAGATTGTGCTCATTCTTCAATCCGCCATCCGAACTCGGCAATCGCCCAATGGATGATCTCTCAAAACTCAACGCCGCACAGCGCGATGCGGTGACGACGTTGTCGGGCCCGCTGCTGGTGCTTGCAGGGGCCGGCACGGGCAAGACGCGGGTCATCACGTTTCGCATCGCGAATCTGATCCGACACGGAATTGAGCCCGATCGGATTCTCTCGGTCACGTTCACCAACAAAGCCGCGAAAGAAATGCAGGAACGAGCGCTCGCTCTGCTGACAGGACCGAGCGGTCGCAAACCCAAACGGAAGCCGTGGATATCGACCTTTCACAGTTTCTGCGTGCGCGTGCTGCGGCAGGACATTGAAGCTCTCGATTATCCCAACAACTTCACGATCTACGACCGAGGCGATCAAGAATCCGCCGCCCGCCGAGCCTTGCGTGACCTGCGCGTCGGCGAGAAACAGATGCGGCCAAGCGATCTCGTCAATCGCATCAGCCAATGGAAGACACAGGGCGTTCTGGCCGCCGAAGCCAGCGAGTACGTCGAACACGACGGCGATGTCGTCGCGGCGATGGGCTACAAAAAGTATCAGTCGATTTTGAAGTCCTCCGGCTCGGTTGATTTCGACGACTTGTTGCTGCTGACGAATCGGCTGTTCGACGAGCATCCTGATGTGCTCGAAAAACATCAGCGACGTTTCGATCATGTGCAGATCGACGAATACCAAGACACCAACGGTTCGCAGTTTGACTTGATCGAGAGCCTTGTCCGTTCGCATCGCAATCTGTGCGTCGTCGGCGACGATGACCAGT
>SYJG01000532.1 GCA_005798445.1 Planctomyces sp. | reverse complement strand
TTGGCGGTTCCACCTGCAACTCTCGGCGGAGTCGCTCGGTGCGATCCACGAACTTTGGCGTGTCGCCTCGCCGCAGATTGCCCGTGTGTCGGACGTTGAATTTCAGATCGACGTCGAGCCGATCAATATGCGGTGAACGTGGCTTGAAATCAGCACGACGCGCAAGCGAGTGACCTCGGTATCTACCACTCGCTTGCGCGTCGTGCTAATTGTCGCCCATGAATCATGTGGGTTAGACTCCGCCCGCTTTTTCAGGAGTTCGCATGTCTGATTCGTTGTCTTTGATCCCGCACACACCGGAATGGTTCGCTCGGCTGAAGGAGACGCTGGGTGAGGCCGCGTGCCGGCAGTTGGGGCTGTTTGTCATCCCGCCGGAATGGGTGCTGTCCGTCGTCATCCCGATCTACAACGAGAAGGACCATTGGCGCGATTTGTTCGACCGCGTGCGAGCGGTACCGCTCCGCAAGGAAATCGTGCTCGTCGATGATTGCAGCCGTGATGGAACTCGCGAGCAGTTGCAGCAGTTTCAATCCGAGCTGCAGTCGGCAACTCCCGATCCGTGGAACAAGTTTCAATTTGTCTTTCACGAGAAGAACCGCGGCAAAGGGGCGGCCGTTCGCACCGGGCTGCAAGCCGCCAGTGGCGATGTTCTTATCATTCAGGACGCGGACCTCGAATACGATCCGTCCGAGTACCCGCGCTTGCTCGGACCAATCGTCGATGGCAAGGCCGACGTCGTCTTCGGCAGCCGCTTCCTCGGAGACCAGCCGCACCGTGTGCTGTACTACTGGCATTACCTGGGCAACAAGATTCTGACGACGCTGTCGAACTGCTTCACCAACTTGAACCTGACCGACATGGAGACTTGCTACAAGGTCTTCACGCGAGAAGTGATTCAAAAGGTTGGGCCGACTCTGCGTCAGGAGCGATTCGGCATCGAGCCGGAGATCACCGCGAAGGTTGCTCGGCATCGCTTCCGAGTTTTCGAGATGTCGATCAGCTACTCCGGCCGGACCTACGATCAAGGCAAAAAGATCGGCTGGCGCGACGGCTTCAAAGCGCTGTACTGCATCGTCCGCTACGGGCTGTGCGACTGATCCGGATTCCAACAAAATGCTGCGCTCTTTTGGGGAGGGCGAGGCTCCCGCCGAGCCGGTTCGGAGAGAACGCGTGATTTGCGCACCGGCTCGGCGGGAGCCTCGCCCTCCCGAACAAGGCGCGATTTTCAATTGGAGTCCGGATGATGTGGCGGATGCGTCTCGCATCGGTGTCGGCCACGCATCAAAAGCAACAGGCCGAGCAAAATTTGCTCGGCCTGTTTGGCTTTGAATGACCAAGGTCACTCGTTACTTGCTCTTCTTCGCGGTCTTCTTACCAGCAGCGGCCTTCGTGGACTTCTTCGCGGTCTTCTTTGCAGCAGCCATAGTCACTTACTCCTTTGAGACGGGTGCCGAGAACTGTCGCCGACCCTCTGGCACCCAGATTGAGGGCTGGCATTCAGGATTCACTCCATTGATCCGTCGATCCCGACTGATGACTTAACTTTGGTGGCAACTCAGAAATCGGTCGAGCACTTGGGTTCGTCAATCTGCGAGAGACTTTTACGTCTCTGAGAAACATCGTCAATCCCAACTTCTTGCCAAGCAAGCCGTTGACGAACTGGCTTCAGGCGCAAATCGATTTTCGACGGCCAATAGTTTTCGACGTAAAGCGGTAACGGTCATGAGAACTTTTCCGGAGGTTGCGATTTTTTGGGTGACTCAAACCGAGTCCCCTCTCGGTCCAACGCAACGCACCGACGAGACTCTCAAGAGAGCGACTCCGCCACGTCGAACATTCTGGAGAACGGCCACCGTTCGATGCTTCCCGTTGCCAAGCCTCTGCGCGAGAATCCTCCGCCGTTTTGATTCACCAGATTTCCGCTCATCACTCAGAGAAAGTTCATTGATGTTCGAGAAAGTGACCGCCGCGCCGCCCGATGCGATCCTCGGTTTGACCGAAGCGTTCAAGAAAGACCCGCGTTCCGACAAGGTGAATCTCAGCGTCGGCGTCTTCAAAGACGATCAAGGCCGCACGCCCGTTTTGAAATGTGTGAAAGAGGCGGAGCGCAGGCTGTTGGAAGGTGAAGCGACCAAAACGTATCTCAGCATCGAGGGCTTACCGGAATACGGCCGCGCGGTGCGCGAGTTGATGTTTGGGGCCGATCACGAAATCGTGAAGTCCGGCCGAGCCTGCACGGCGCAATGCCCCGGCGGAACCGGAGCGTTGCGCGTCGCCGCCGACTTCATTGAGAAGCTCTTCCCGGTCGCGACCGTGTGGTTCAGCGCGCCGACCTGGCCGAATCATCAAGGGATCTTCAAGTCGGCGAGTTTGAACTTCGCCAGCTATCCGTACTTCGATGCGGCGAAGAGCGGCCTCGACTTCGATGGCCTGCTGGCTGCGTTAAAGACCGTGGCCGCTGGTGATGTCGTCTGCTTGCACGGTTGTTGTCACAACCCCAGCGGAGTCGATCCGACTCCGGCACAGTGGACTCAGATCGCTGACGTGCTGGCTGATCGCGGTGCTCTGCCGCTGCTCGACTTCGCGTACCAAGGCTTCGGCCGGGGACTTCAAGAGGATGCCGCTGGACTGCTCGCGCTCGCTCGACCGGGAGCGGAGTTGCTCGTCGCCAGTTCGTTCTCAAAAAACTTTGGCTTGTACAACGAACGAGTCGGCGCGCTGACACTCGTCGCAAAGGATGCCGCTGCCGCCGAGACGGCCCTCAGTCAGATCAAGTCGTGCGTCCGCACGAACTACTCGAACCCACCTTCACACGGCGGAGCGATCGTCGCGACGGTCCTCGCTGATCCCGCGCTGCGGCAGCAGTGGGACGCCGAACTGGCCGCGATGCGCGACCGCATCAACGGCATGAGATCGCTGTTTCAGAAGACGATGTCCAGCCGGAACACCGGCCGCGATTGGTCTTTCATTACGCAGCAAATCGGGATGTTTTCGTTCTCTGGCCTAAAGCCCGAGCAAGTTGATGCCCTCCGCGAGAAGCACGGGATTTATTTCGTGCGAGACGGCCGCATCAACGTCGCCGGCATGAACGCCGCCTCGATGGATCGTCTCTGCGACGCCATCGTGTCGGTCTTGTGATCCCGTTGCCACACTCGCCAGAGTGTGGGTGAATTGTCAATGACCCACGTTCTGACGAACGTGGCTACATCACTTACGATCCAACCGAGGACCAAACATGAACCGCCGCCAGTTCATCACCGCCCTCGGTCTCTTTCCGATCGTCCGCCGAGGAGCTGCTGCCGCAGAGCCGATCGCAGAACAGAAGCCGCTGACCTCCGGCCCGGCTGCTGGCAAAGAGGTGCCGTCGTTCTTCGTGCGAGCGATCACGGGGCCGCAGATGAATCGCTCCGTCTGTTTCGTCTGCCGCAACGGAGACCGGCCGGTCGTGATGCTGTTGCTGCGACGCTTGGAAGCCGGAACGTCTGCGGTCCTCAAGGCCGTTGACGAGTTCGTTGACCGCCGCCGAGCCGACGGTCTCCGAGCGTTCGGCGTGATTCTCAGCGATGAGCCGAGCAAAGTCTCGCCGCATCTGCAAACGGTCTCGTTCGACCATCAACTCAACTTGCCGCTGGGTGTCGGCCCGGAAGCTCTCGGCGAGCGAGACAGTTTGAACATCGACCCCGCCGCGAGCATCACGCTCGTTGCCTACCGAGACAAGAAAGTCGTCTGGACTTCCGCGTTTCGCTCGACCGAACTGCGCGACGAACCGACTCGCACCCGCCGCTTGCGCGAGATTCTCGAACAGGCCGAGTCGTTGTTGACGGCCACGAAATAGGCGAGCGGCAGGGCGTCAGCCCTCCGAGTCTTCTGACCGCGGACAACGATCGTTCTCGTGGAACTCGGA
>SYJG01000531.1 GCA_005798445.1 Planctomyces sp. | reverse complement strand
ATGTCTGCAGTCGCATCCTGGAACTCCCCGGTCGAAATGATTGTCGTCAACAACATCATTCCTATCAGAGATCACTCCAGGATGCTTCTCTCCTTCGTTCACACGCTGTTCACTCACAGATTCCGCTGGGGAACCAAAATTCGAGGGCTTCACCGACATCCCTTCATGCGTTGTCTTCACGCACGACGGCAATCGGCTAATCGCCGGAGACTTCACCGGCAAGCTGCAAGTCTGGAACGTGAAGGACAAGAAGCTGGCGGGCGAGTTGACGACGAATCCGTGATGCGGTCAGTAGTCCGACCCCTAGTGGGTCGGAGGATTCTTCATTTTTGCGAATCCTCCAGGCCACAAGGGCCTGGGCTACAGAATTCTGGAAATGCTGTGTCCGCACGAGCAATGGTGTCCGTGTGGCTTCTTCATCGCAGCTTCCGGCCCGCGCCGCTCAGAGGCGTGATCGTCACACGTGAGAAGCGATAGCGGCAGTCGTAGGCTCCCAGGAACAACGCGGAGTCCGTGGGAGTCTTCCAGTAATCCGACAGGCTCAGCCGTTTGGGGTCTCCCTGCCAGCGGATCAATTCGTGTCCGTCGCATGTGACGGTGACGGAGTCCTTTCGTACCGTGCAGACGATCTGCGACGGTCGGCCTTTCACCAGCACGTCGCGACGAACCGTGCTCGCGTTGCCGACGTTCTTGTCGTCGATGTTCTCCAAGGCACTGGCGGGCACACCCTCTCCGGCCGCGTAGCTCACCAAGACCGCGAAACGCTGGCCACCGGAAAGTTGCCCCAAGAGCAGACCATTCGGCTGGTCGAGCGGTTCGGCGATGACCGTGAGTTCGTATTCGTCAGGAGGCTGATACGGCAGTTCGAGTCGTGCTCCGAATTTCTTCGGTGCGAGCAGATTTGTACCGTCCATCTGCCACTCGCCGGAAACTTGATCTTTCGAGACATCGACCAACGCCAGCAAGTCGATCGCGTCTTGAGGCCGAACAGGTTTTGCGGTGGGCTTGTCGGTGACGCGCTTCGCGTCGGACGAGGTTCCGCTGGCCGGCGGAGTCGGGCCGACATCGGGCTTCTCGCGGACTTGGAAGTAACCCCACAGTTCCACATCGCGTCCGTCGTCGAGCACCACGTCCACGCGGTAGCTCACCGGAGTCGCGCGGTCGAAGCGGCCGAGTTCGATTTTTTCAGGACGTGAATCACCGGATGGTGTCGGTGTCGCGACCTCCAGCCACGGGCCAAGCACATCGGTTTGCACGCGGACTCGGCACGACTTCGCGCGCGACGTCTCCGGCCAAGTCAACTTGAGCGACACCGGCTCGTTGGGCTTCGGCACACGCGGCTCCGGCAACGCCGTGAATACCGAGAACAAATCTGACTTGCGGTCGAAGGGTTTCTCCGGAGGCATCCAACCGAGTCGCTTCTTCTGTGTCTCGTCCAGCCACGACTCGTTGATCCAGCCGTGGTACTGACCGAAGCTCATCACCGAGTTGTTGCCCGGTTCCGGATGCGGCAGTCCCACGGTGTGACCGCAGCCCTCGTGGTAGACGACGCAATCGCTGCCGCTGTACGGCACGCGCCAGCCGTCGGCGCTGACCAGCCCCCAACCGACGCCGCGTCCCGCGAGGTACGTTGCTCGCGCGCCGCCCGCTTCGGCTCCGGGAAAGTGCCGGCCGTGGGAGTAATTCCCCTCGAACTTCCAGCCGTCGTCACCATTCGGCTTCACGCGGAAGAAATCATCCAGCGGACGCCAATTGATCTCGCTGAGCACCAGCAGAATCGGAAACGCCGTTCGCTCGTCGCGACCGAACTGCAATTCCTCGTCCACCTCGCCGAGCGTCTGAAAGAAGATGTGGTTCGCATCGCCGTCGCGGAGTTGTGCCGTCGACCGCGCCGAGCGAAACGGCTCAGGCCGCAGGATCGCCTTCATCACCGACTGCCCTTGAAACTCTCGTTCGTGAAACCGCTCGATGCGGCGGCAGAAGTAGCTCACGCGATCTTTCCAATCCGACAACGGCTCACGATCGCGCGGCACAAAATAGACGACTGAGACCTCGATCTTGTCGATCGAATGCTTGCCGTCCCAAGTCTTCGTCTCTGCCGAGGACGGTTGAGCCATCGGGCTGACCAACGAGAACACGATCGCCAACCAACCCGCACGAATTGAGCACATGAAACGCGTCCTTGTCGAACCGAATGCCAAAAGCCGAGGCCAATTGGGCCATCATCAATGGCGGTCGAGAAAAGGATAACGGCCATCGGTCTTCGGCTCACGGCCATCGGCCAGTCAAGCTAGCAGCGGTGCGATCACCTTGGCGTCGTAGACGTCGGTCAGCCGCTCGTCGCGACCG
The DNA here is from genome assembly GCA_005798445.1 of Planctomyces sp. Lineage (GTDB taxonomy): Bacteria > Planctomycetota > Planctomycetia > Planctomycetales > Planctomycetaceae > SXKJ01. The sequence goes on along the minus strand of SYJG01000531.1, from coordinate 18,955 downwards.
TGGACGTTGTAAACGACGCGCTTGTGGTCGAGGCCGAGTTGGTGCAGGATCGTGGCGTGGAGGTCGGCGACCATGACGCGGTTCTCGACGGCGTGGTAGCCGAGCTCGTCGGTGGCTCCGTAGGCTTGGCCTCCCTTGATGCCTCCGCCGGCGAGCCACATCGAGAAGCCTTGCTTGTGATGATCGCGGCCGTCGCCCGATTGGCTGACGGGAGTGCGGCCGAACTCGCCGCCCCAGACGACCAGCGTGCTGTCGAGCAGACCGCGTTGCTTGAGGTCTTTGAGCAGTGCGGCGGTCGGTTGATCGGTTTGTTCGCAGCAGTTCTTCGTGCCGACGGCATTGTTGGCGTGTGTGTCCCAAATCTGACTCTCGACGAAGATTTGGATGTAGCGGACTCCGCGTTCGACCAGTCTCCGAGCGATCAAGCAGCGGCGGCCGTAGCTGTCGGTTTTGGGTTGGCTCAGCCCGTAGGCGGCTTGTGTCTCGGCGGTTTCTTCGGCGAGGTTCAAGGCGGCTCCGGCGGACAACTGCATTCGCGCGGCCATCTCGTAACTGGCGATGCGAGCCTCCAAATCGGGAGCGATGCGCGGTTGCCGCGCGAGATGTTCCTCGTTGAGTTGCCGCAGCAGGTCGCGCCGCAGACGCTGTGTGTTGTCGGAGACGGCGCTCGGCGGTTGCAGGTACAGCACCGGAGTCCCGGTGTTGCGGAAGTGGACTCCTTGAAAACGGGGCGGCAGGAATCCGCTCGACCAGTTGCGAGTCCCGTCCGTGGGCAAACCGTTGTCATTGCGGAGCACGACATACGACGGCAGGTTGTGATTCTCACTGCCGAGCGCGTAGCTGACCCACGCTCCGATGGTTGGCCGGCCGGTGACGATGCGGCCGGTGTGGATTTGCCAGAGAGCTTGCTCGTGGTTGTTGTGCTCGGCGTGCATCGAGCGGATGACGGCGATGTCGTCGGCGCAGGTAGCGGTATGCGGCAGGATTTCGGAGTACTCGACGCCGCATTCGCCATGAGGTCGGAACTTGAACGGCGTTCCCATCAAGTTGCCGTGAGCGGAGATCTTCACCAGATCGGTGAAGTACTTCGGCATCGGCTTGCCGTTCTGAACGTTGAGCTCCGGCTTGGGATCAACCGTGTCCATGTGACTTGGCCCGCCATGCTGGAAGAGCTGAATCACGGCCTTGGCTCGCGGCGGGAAATGATGGCCGAAATCGGGACCAACCGAGGAAGCCCCCGCGAGAGACTCTTCCTCGCACAGCAAACTTCCGAGCGCGAGCCCGGCGAAGCCAGAGGCGCAGCGTGAAAAAACGTCGCGACGAGAAACAACGTCAAGCAGTCGATGTGGCAGAGGCAAATGACTCATGCTCGTGAATCCTCGTCGATTAGCGGGGTGGCGGATCGGTACGGAAGCCTTCATCTCGTTTTTCGTAGTCTATTTGGTAGTCGATCAGGCCGCCCTCATCCGTTTCGTTCTTTCCCAAACTATAAATGACGACACGTTCCCCGTCATGAAGATACCGATATGTGGCCGCCGATCTGGAAAACGGATCGACAGGCAAGGCGGTCAGAATGTCAGGAACTAAGTCCAAGAGTGTCGGCGGGAATTCGCCATGCAGACGGTGGTACAACTGGCACGCTGCCACCAGTTCGATAGCAGGCCATCGAGCGTCAGTTCGGTCCATGCTCTCGATGGCGCGAATTCCGTCGCCCAAATAGAACTTTGCCAAGCAGCGATCATTCACCTTTTGTGCGAGCTTCTCATTGGAGATGCGGCTGGAACTTCCGGGAGAGTCAAAAACTTTGACCCATGAGCCCAGCGCTCGGCTGCGGCGGAACGGCGGCAGATCAGCTTCCCCGATCCAATTGCGAATCAGCAGTTTGACGGCCCGATCCGAAAAATCTGGGTCGCCCAATAACCAAAGTGCCTTCGTTCGCAGGGATGTAGGGACATTTCTTAGATCGTGCCCATCTGGGGACTGTCCGAGCCAATTCAGCATCTGCAAATCATCGAGCCTGATTCTTTCCTTCAAATTCCGCGCATACTCCCAACGGAAGGCATCCGACTTTGACGGGAGCGCTGCGTGAAACCGTTGGAGGTCGGCTAGGGCTCTCCGTAATTGATCGCTCGTGACGATCGGGCTTTCCGTGAAGCGTTGCACAGAATGAAACGCCACAGCCGTGAGAGCGTCGGCGACAAGCCGATTGATTTGTTCGCCGTGTCTGGCAACGTGGCCAGATTGCCGCAGCATCAAATGAATCCAAACCCAGGATGCGTCGGCATCTCCGTCGGCTAAAGAACATTCTGCTTGTGTTTGCGCCAGTCTGAGGAAAGCACTCTGTAATTGGACGGATTCATTCACTGCTTCCACGTCGTGATTCGTTTGAAAGGGTCTCGACCAAGCTTCCAACTCAATGGCTCGGCGAAATTCGCGCAGCATTCCTGTATTGTCGGAAAGCCAAGTTCGCAACGGGTCAGCCGCCGGTGTCCATCCCGATTCATTCACTTGGCTGATCAAGTCGAGCTCGGCAGACATCGGCTCCCGATGCAACTTCTTTGCTTCCGCGAGCAGTTTTTTCGCTTGATCGTCAGGAGGCGGTAGAGACTTCAGCAATGCCGCAACATCGAACGGTTCACCGATGTCGGGCAGTTGCGAAATGCGATAACCGCGTATCAGAAACGGCGAGAATAGAAGCAAGACGAAGAACATCAGCGGGATTGCAACCTTCGGATGCAACCACCAGGCCAGGCGGCTCGGTCTGCGGTCCAGCTCAAGCGTAATGTCGGACGGCTCGCTCATCGGAGACGAATGCCATTGGGCTAATGCACATAAACAAACTCGTTGCTGTTGAGCAGCACGAGCGTAACTTGTCGCCAAGCGGCTTTGAGGGCCGCTTCTTTTTCGGGGTCGGTGGCGGTCGGCTTGTTCGCGAGTTGTTCTCGCGAGAGTTCCGAAAGCGTGCGGACGATGTGGTCCGTCTCTTTCGCGGAAGGCTCGCGAGTGAACAGCAGACGGAAAGCAAAACGGATGCGGTCTTGGTCGGTCGTGGCGGCGACCCAGACTTGGTCAGCAAGGCCGGTCGCAGCTCGGTCGGCGGCGGGGCCATGCAGCATGGCGAGAGCTTGCAACGGGACCGTCGAGATCGGGCGCTCCGGGCAGTTCACTTCCATCAGCGGCGTGTCAAACAGTTCCAGCATTGTGAGATGCTGACTCCGACGCACGATTTGATAGATCGAGCGGCGGCGGCCCGGCTCATCGTCCGTGTCGATGACGGAGCCGTCGCCCTGAGCGGCGACGTTGGCCCACTTGCCGAACTGGGTCGGGGTCAGACGAGCGGAGACAGTCAGCAAACTGTCACGAACGACTTCGCCTTGATGTCGTTTCGGCGACCAGGCACTGAGCAGAATGTTGTCGGGATCAAGTTGCTGCTTGGTCGCGTCGATGTCAGCCGATTGGCGATACGCGGCGGAAGTCACGATCAGGCGATGAAGTCGCTTTTGGGACCAAAGTAGACCGGGCACTCCGTGACCGGAACGATTCGAGTCACGGAGTGACTCGTCTACTTTGGCGAACTCTGTCGCCAGCCAATCGAGCAACTCTGGATGCGTCGGCTTCGCTCCGCTGCGGCCGAAGTTGGCGATGGTGGGGACGATGCCTCGGCCAAAGTGGCTGGCCCACACGCGGTTCACATGCACGCGAGCCAGCAGCGGATGATCGGGGGCGGTCAGCCATTTCGCCAACGCCGTCCGGCGACCCGAAGTCTTGTAGCCGGGTTGCGGAGTGAACTGGAAACTTGCGGGCGCTAGCACTTCCACGATCCCGGGACTCACCTCGGCCCCGGGCTTGTTGTAGTCGCCTCGGCGGAGAATTTTCGTAGCGGCGGGTTTGTCGTCGAGGTCGGTCAAGCCACGAATTCGCGTGATCGTTTTCTTGAGCGCTTGCTCAGCGGCGATTGCAGCTTTGAGTTTGGTACTGTCGTCACGGTACTCGTCGAATCGCTTTGCTAATTCCTCTTCCGTGAGATTTACGATTGGAATCTTGCTGATCTCAAGCAACTTCTTCTGATCCTCGGTTCGCTTGTCGGGAGCAAGCAGAAGCGCGGCGATGGCTTGTGCAATGAGCTCCTCCTTCACCGGATCTTTGAAGAACGACTCCGCAGGTCGCAAAGCCCTCGTGGGATGCTTTGGGTCCGGTTGGTGGTCCATTCGTGCTTCAAACATTCTCTTCTTACGGAATCGGAGCGTGAGCTCGTTGAGCGTTGTCGTGAGTGCGGCGATGCGGGCGTCGGCTTGTTGGTTGTGAGCGTTGATGCGAGCTTCCTCGGCCTCGGTTGCGAGCGGAATGCCGCGCACGTCCGACGGCTGCCAGCGAGCGGGATCGAGCGCTCCGCCGAAGACCGCTTGCAGCGAGTAGTAGTCGCGCTGCGAGATCGGATCAAACTTGTGCGAATGGCACCGAGCACAATGCACGGTCAGGCCGAGAAACGTTGTTCCGACAATCTGCATCGTGTCGGCCAGCACTTGATGGATTTCGTTGGGCTCGGTGTAGCCAGGATACGTCGGGTCGAGTGCCGTGCGCAGGAAACCGGTCGCCGCAAGTTGCTCGACGACTTCGGGAGTGATCTCTTCAGCTCGCCGCCAGTCGGACAACTCATCGCCGGCTAACTGGTACGTCACGAATTGATCATACGGCAGATCGCTGTTGAGCGCTCGAATGACCCAGTCGCGATACCGCCACGCCTCAGGTCGCAACTTATCCGCCGCGAGGTATCCATCCGAGTCGGCATACCCCGCGATGTCGAGCCACTGTCGTCCCCAACGCTCGCCGAAGCGCGGTGACGCGAGCAACCGGTCCACGAGTCGCTCGTAGGCATCAGGCGAATCGTCGGCGAGGAACTCGTCCAACTCGTCAATCGTTGGAGGCAGGCCGAGCAGATCAAAGGTCACTCGCCGGAGCAGCACCGACTTTGAGGCTTCCGCATTGAAGGTCAAACCTTTTTCGTCCAGCTTGGCGAGGACGAATCCGTCGATGGGATTTGAAATCTGAAATTTCAAATTTGAAATTTCAGATTTCAGATTTGAGAGACTCGGCACAGTTGGACGTTTCGGTGGCTGAAAGGCCCAGAACGCACGATCCTCGTCGGACAAGCGGCTGGCCTGCTCGGCCTCGTCGATGGGCGTTTCTTTTTCAGCGGCGGTCTTGGCTCCGCTGGCGACCCAGCGACGCAACAACGCCTTTTGTTTTTCGTCCAGCCGGCCTTCGTCCTTGGGCGGCATCTCGTCGGCCACGATCTTTTGGATGAGCAGACTCTCGTCCGGCTTGCCCTCGACCAATCCCGCTCCGCTGTCGCCCCCTTTGAGGATCAAGAATCGCCGCCGCAGATCGAGTCCCGCTTCGAGCTTTCCGTCGCCGTGACATTTCAAACAGCGAGCTTCCAGAATCGGAGCGATGTCGACTTCAAACTTGGGAACCGGCAAGTCTTCGGCAGCAGCGTGGCGTGATCCGGTGACACCGCACAGCAACCCGATGAGCAACGAAAGCCACGAACGCATCGTCATTGTCCCTTCCTCACAAAATCGCGATCAGGCAAGGACATCAGTTTGGCCGGAGCCGCCTTGCAGCGGAAGCGCAAAGCAGAATTCGTCAGTCGCCTTGATCTCCTTTTTGCGTCTCTTTGTGTTTCTTGTGGCAATCAAGTCAGAATGAAGGCTGTGGTGCCGCAAAGAGCTCAAAGAGATGCAAAAAGGAGACAACCATGAAAGATCGCGTATTTCAGTTGTGTGATATTGTGCCGGAGACGAGCTTTGCGATTCACAAGTTCTTGGGACCGGGGCATCTGGAGAAGGTTTATGAGAACGCTTTGGTGCATCGGCTGAGAAAGCTCGGGCTCAATGTTCAGCAGCAAGTTCCGTTGGCGATTTATGACGAAGACGGCACGGCTCTTGGTGAGTACTTCGCAGACGTGTTTGTTGAGGGTTGTTTGATCCTCGAATTGAAAGCCGTCCGAGCGACGGCACCGGAGCATGTGGCTCAACTTTTGGGCTACCTGCGAGCATCACGCATCGAACATGGCCTGCTCACCAATTTCGGTGCGGCAGTCTTCTTCATCAAGAAGTACATCAAATCGGACATCAACGATTCTTGAGCGGCTTGGTCACGGCAACTCGGCCGAGTCGTCTGACTCGTAAGTCCATCCGCATTTCGGGCACGCCGTTTCCGACTCGGCGATCATCGCGTTACAGGCCAGGCAGTGAGTTGTTTCGATTGGCTCCGGCTCAGCGACCGCACCGGGAGCCAGGGCAGCCAATGCGATTCCTACGAGTCCCAGACTTGCGGCAGTCATCGTGATCGCGGTCTCGTGAGGTTTTAATCCGAGACTGTCGCGTTCGCTGTGGTCTGTCTGGCTGATGATTGCTCGCGCGGCAGCGAGTTGCGATTCCTCGACCAGTAATCGTGGAGCCGAATTCCAGCCAGCGGCAGCCGCTTCGCCGATGACTCCTTGCATGGCTTCGTTCTCGATGATGACGCGAATTCCGGACTCCTCCAACGCCATTCGCAAGGCATGCGCCTGAATCGGATGGGATGCTCGGTAGGCTTCGACGAATTTGAGATCGACGGTCGGCATGGGAATCTCCTCAAGAACTCAGTTCGCTCATCAGTGCCAGAGTATTGCCATCGACATCGCGAAAGAAGGCCATCCAGAGTTCGTGGTCGGGCATCTTGGCGATCAAGTGCGGCGAGCCGACGAACTCGACGCCGCGAGAGGTCAGCGTTTGATGCGTCTCGCGGAGGTCCGGGACTTTGAAGTACAGAATCGAGCTGGGGTGATCGAACTCCGGCGTCTCTGGAATGCTGAGCATCAACCGCACACCACCGCAGTCGAAGAACGCCATGCGCGGCATCTCGAACAAGAGCCGCAGGCCCAGAGAGTCGCGATAGAACGCGACGGCTTTCGGGATGTCATGCACGATGATCGCGATTTGACCAATCTGGCTCTGGCTGAGGTCGGACATGGCTTCTCCTTCTCCATTGGTGCGAGATGAGTTTCGGGAGGCAAGTGAGCAGCTTATGCTGCTGCCCTTCGGCCGTTGAGTGTGCCGAGTCAGATTTCCTTCTTCTCAGGAGAGACGCATCATGAAGTTGAATCAACTGTCCGCGTGGGGGATCGTGCTGAGCGTGTTGCTGGCCATCGTTGCCCTGCGGTCAAACACCACGATTGGTCAGGAGCAGAAAATGGCCGGAGTTTTTGAACTGCGAACGTACACGACACTCGAAGGCCGCTTGCCAAACTTGAATGCTCGATTCAAAAATCACACGATGAAGCTGTTCGAGAAGCACGGCATGAAGAACATCATGTACTGGACGCCGACCGACGAGAAGACCGCGAACAACACGCTGATCTATGTGATCTGGCACGCCAGTCCGGAAGCGGCGAAGAAGTCGTGGGACGGCTTCCGCGCCGATCCCGAATGGCACAAGGCTCGCGATGAATCAGAGAAGGACGGCAAGATCGTGGCCAAGGTGGAGTCGGTCTACATGAAGGCGACGGAGTATTCGCCAAAGCCGTAGTTTCGTAGCTCGGACGCCTACGTCCGAGTAGACCGGACGTAGGCGTCCGGTCTACGACAACTCTGCCACGAAGTGAATCTGCCGCGCGACTTCGCGGAAGCCGAGCGATGTGTAGAGGTGCTCGCCGACCGCGTTTTGCACCAGCGTTTCGATCTTGGCGTGAGTCAAACCGCTTTCGCGGAAGTGTTGCAAGGCGAATTCGATCAACTTGCGTCCGAGGCCTTGGCCTCGGCAGTCGGCTTCCAGCGCGAGGTTGGGGATGTGGCCGATCCCTGCCTCGCGGTCTTGCCAGGTCGTGATGCCGCCGATGATCCGGCCGTCGATCTCGGCCACGAAGATGCCGCTGGGATCGCGCGTGACATCCTCGTCCAAATGCCGAGCCTTCCGCCATTGCCAGTCGTAGCCGTGGATTGGTCCGAAGAGTTCTTGAATCCCTTGGTCAATTGACACGCCGTCGAACGCGGCGACGGTGATCCGCTTCAAAATTGGCAAGTCGTCAGGGCGGAAAGGGCGGATGAGCATGGTGTGGTTTGCTCCATTGTCCGTTGTCTGCGGATCGGCACAGCCTATCATTCTCGTCTGTCGGATCGCAGCCATGGACTACGGACCACCACCTTACCATGATCGACGTTGCCCGCTTGAGTGCGGAATCCTTTGACGACGCGCGCTATGAGCTTCCCGATGGCGGGCAATGGGTCGAGTTAGTGCGTGGCCGCGTCGAAATTCTCAGTCCTCCGGAAGAGGAGCATCGTGTCGCGGTTCTGAATTTGTCGAAAGCTTTGGCTGGCTATTTGAATGAGCATCGCGAAGGCTATCCGTGCTTCGATTTGGGCCTGATTGTGAGCCGCCATCCCGACACGGTTCGGTTTCCTGCCATCAGCTATTTTCTCGGCGGCGAGTTGTTCGCCGAGACGGACAAGGTCATCACCGACACTCGGCCCGCGCTGGTTGTTGAAGTCATGTCCTCGAATGACCGCCGTGGATCACTGAGCGATCGCGTGTTTGAGTACACGAACTGGGGCGTGGAAGTCTTGTGGATCGTCGATCCGCTCGAAAAAGCAGTGCATACCATTCGCCCCGGCTACGCGAACCATGCGGCACGCGAACACGAGACGCTCAGCGGCAGTCTGTCGTGGCGGCACAAAGCGACCGCTCGGCCGATTCTGCCTGACTTCCGCATTGCTGTGGCCGACATCTTCACGCCACCGGAGTATTGGCAGAAGCCGCAGGCGTGAATTCATCGGTTGGTGTGGAGACCGCCTACGGCCGAGTGATCAACGACGTTGACAGCCCGGCGCAGAGGCCGCGGAAGATGGCAATTTTTTCGGTGGGCGACATCAAGCTGGGGCGGTACTTCTTCCAGATCGGTTCGGCGGCGGCGGGGTCTTTCGCAATCATCGCAGCCAGCATCTCAAAACCTTCTTCACGCCACAGCATTTCGTTTTTGAAGCTGCTAACGAGATCAAACGCCTGTTCGGTCTGTCCCGCCTTGGCCAACCGACCTGCCAACCGCAAACCCCAGAGCAACGGCCAGTCGGTGTCTTCGGTCGAGGATTTCTCACCCTCGGCTTTCGCCGGTTGATAGGTTTCGAGCATTTGAGCGAGGCCGTTCACGTTCACGTCTTTCTTTTGGGCCGCGTCAGCGGTCTCGCGTTGCAGTGCGTCGCGAGCATCCGTCAGTTCACCGGTTGTGACAGCATTCTCGCACTGCCGAGCTTCTTCGATCTCACCCGCCGCGCGGAGCCGCTGGCCGAGACGCACAGACAAGTTGGTCTTGAGAAAATCCTCGCGAGCTTCCGGAGGAGTGCTGTCTCCGGCGTGTGCGGTCGCTTCGTTCCAGACCGCATCAACGAGAGGCCAATCCACCGCCGCTTTCAGCAATTCCGTTTGCAAAGCGAACCTCGCGTTTGCAGCATCGAACATCAATCGACACTTCGCGCGGTATGTGGTCAAGGCCAGTACGACCTTGTCGTCCGTCTTCAAGTTCAAGGCGGTTTTCAACTGGGCTTTGACCGCATTGACGTCGCGTGAAGTCGCCTCGAACAGCCGAGTCGCCACGAATGGACTGGGCGCGTGCCCTCGCAGATGTTGCATCGCGGCGGCCAGCGATTCTGTCGCCGGCTGTGTCTGGCCGAGAAGTGTTTGTGCTCGGGCGACTTCAGCCGCTGCGAGCGCGTTCAATTTCGGTGCGACCGCATCGGCGAGGTCTAACTTCAAAATCTCCTTCATTTCCGGGATCGCGAAGTTCTCCGGGAGTGGAATCGTTTTCATTGCCGCCGCCGCTTGAACCAGCGCGCGGTTCGCGGCTTCTTTTTGCTTGATCGTGAAGCGGCCTGCAGCGACGCGCGCCCAAACACGAGCCTGAGTGGCGGGAGATTCGCTGAGTACCACGGCGGTGATCATGTCGTCATTGCTCGCGCCGGCGGAATTCGGCGAGGCGACCACGGAGTCTCCCCAGCCCGCCCAGCATTCGGCTTTGGTCTCAGCGTCTGGTGCGAGTTTCAACCACTCCACTCCCTTGTCCGCATGACCGCGCAGGACCAACGTGATCGTTGTCACGACCCACTGCGGCGATTTCCAGGGAATGATTGGCAGCGATGCCGCCGCCTCGTCCAAATGGAACGAGCGAGTCAAACGTGCTCGGCGGGAGAGGGCGGCCAAGGATCCGCTGGATCCCGACGGCAGCATGTTTTCCCGTTTCATTTGGCTTTGCGCATCCACGGTACGTCCACTGACGAAGAGCGCAGCCGCCAAGTCGGTCGTTGCATCGAAGGTGTGTCGGCCCACGGGCAACTCTGGTGCGGCCTTCCAAGCGGCTTCGAGCGCGGCCTTGGCCTCGTCGGCATTGCCCAGAGCCAATTCACGCCAGGCGATCTGAGTCAGCGGAGAAACTTGATGGTACGGCAGCTTCGGAGCGAGATTCAGCAACTGATCAATGTTCTCACGAGCGGCTTTGAGATCGCCGGCCTCAACGTAGGCATCCGCCGCCAAACGTCGGCAGAAGTGCTTGCTCCGGTTCCTTTCCGTCACGCGAGCGACTTCCACGATGTACGGCAGAATGGCGGCTCGCAATTCTTCACCACGCGGTTTGGCCTTGGCCACCGTTTGCGTCTCGTCCCCTTTTTCCGTGGCTGTGCCGAGGGTGTTCGCGATCGGCAATTGACCGCCGGTCTGCGATGGTGCTGGGGGAGGCTTGATCCCGCCCGGCTCACTGAACACGAAATACCACAGGCTGCCGCCGGCCAAGACCAACGTGCTGACAGCCGTCAGAATGATCGCCGGTGATGTTTTTTTTGCGGTGGTCGGAGTGGCTGTCGCGGTCGGAGTTGCGTGAGTTCGAGGGTCAGAGGAAGTGCTCGCACCGCTATTTTTCGGAGCCGTGAAAATGGGAAGCGCACATTTTTCGTTGCAGCACTTCACTTCTTTGCCTGCCGCATCGTTGGGGGCGAAGCCCGGAGTCTCACACATTGGACAAACCAATCGGACGGTCTTGCCCTTGGCAGGACGCGGCGACAGCGGAAGCGCTCGGCTATTCGACGCGGCATCGACTCCGAACGGATCGTCATCGTCGTCGTTGCTCGCGGCAGGTGCGGAACTGACCGGAACGGATTTGGCCGTTGGAGCAGCGGCCGTGGGCGCGCTGGGTCGTTCCTTGGCAACCGGTTTCGGCGTCGCTTTCGGAGCGAGGCCTTGGTTGCCCCCCTTGCCAGTTTTCATGTTCGCGCCGCAGAACGGACAGTTCTCGACATCGTCATCCAGGACCGATTGCTTGCACGCGGGACAGGTCGGAAACATGAGATTTCAATTTCGTTTTGCAGAGGTGATAGAGCGACGAAGCCGCAAATGTCCAAAATCCAAATCCCAATGTCCAAGGAATGACCAATGATCAAATCCCAATAAGTTGTCGGCATGACGACTCAGACTCAGCGTGGCGATGCTCCGTTTGGGTTTTGGAAATTGGAGCTTTGGATTTCCTTGGTCATTGGGTTTTGGAAATTGGGATTTCTTGCTCAAGAGATCGCCTGCGACGACAACGATCTCGGAACCATCGACGGCAGAATACCACGAGTCCGTGGATGTGTCTTGCGAACGCAGGGGGAAGAAAGCCCTCTGCCGGACTCGACAGCGTTTGTGCCGGATGGACCGATTCCAGGCGAGCAAAGTTCCCGATTCACCCGGCAATCCGGCCTACCACGCCGCCTCGTACAGGCCGATGATTTCCTCGGTTGTCGGACATCGAGGATTGTTCTGCGGGCTGCCGGAGGCCAGTGCATCGGCTGCCATCTTCGGCAGAAACATGCGGAATCGAGATTCGTCGACGCCGTGACAGAACCGCAGCCGAGGCACGTTGAGATCCTCATTGAGCTGCTGTAAGCCCTCGACCAGCGACTCCGCCGCCTGCTCATCGGGAGGGTGAAATGGACAGCAATCGAGCAGCCGTGCGACCTTCGCGTATCGCTCGACGCTTGCTCGCCACGAGAATTGCGTGACCGTCGGCAGCAAGACCGCGTTCGACAAGCCGTGCGGCACATGAAACATCGCGCCGATCGGGCGGCTCATCCCGTGAACCAAGCAGACGCTGCTGTTGGCGAACGCCATCCCTCCCTGACACGCTGCCAACATCATCCCCGCGCGGGCCGCGTGGTTGTTCGGTTCGCGATAGGCCGTTCGGAGATGCTTCGCGACCAGTTCGATGCACGACAGCGCGAGCGGATCCGTCATGCCGTTCGCCTTCCGCGAGACATACGCTTCGATCCCGTGCGTCAGCGTATCGACACCGACGGCTGCCGTGAGCGGCGGCGGCATCGTCAGCGTCAGCTCGTAGTCCACGAGCGCGATCGTCGGCAACAAGTGGACGCTCAGAATCATCATCTTCACGTCTCGTTCGGTGTCGGTGATGACCGAGACCTTCGTCGCTTCACTGCCGGTTCCGGCGGTCGTCGGGATCGCGATCAGCGGAGCACCGGCTCGCGGGATCTTGTGATAGCCCGCGTACTGGCTGAGCGGGGGCGAGTTGGCAGTCAGCACGCTGATCGCCTTCGCCGCGTCGATGGGCGATCCACCACCGATCGCGACGAGCGCTTGGCAACCTTCCGAACGGTAGCGAGCCAATCCATCCATCACATTGTTGTCGGTCGGGTCCGGCTGCACGCCGTCGAAGATCGTGACCGAAATGCCCGCATCATCGAGCAACGCCGCGATCTCCCGCGCCGGCCCAAGCTGCATCACGCCGACGTCCGTGACGAGCAGCACTCGCTGAATCAAATACCGTTGCAGTTGCGCCACCACCTCGCGCCGCGCACCGCCGCCAACGAGGATTGTCGCAGGAACATGGAAAGCACCGAATTGTGTCAGCATCAGATTTGCCTCTGTCGTAGCCACGTTCGCCAGAACGTGGGTCGGCTGGAGCGTTCCCCACGTTCTGGTCCGCCATGGCGGATGGCTACCAACCTTGCGTCCGTCGATAGGCGTTGTCCCAGCGTGACAGCACGATCTTCTGCCGCGTGTAGAACATCACCCCCTCCGTCCCTTGCACATGCAGATCACCAAAGAACGAACGATTCCAACCGGAGAACGCGAACGCTGCCATCGGAGCCGGCACCCCGACATTCACGCCGATCATTCCGCACTGCACATCGCGAGCAAACTGCCGAGCCGCTCCGCCGCTGCTGGTGAAGATCACCGCCCCGTTGCCGAACGGGCTGCGATTCGCCCAGGCGATCGCCTCATCGAGATCGCGCGGTCGCAGCATCGTCAGCACCGGGCCGAAAATCTCCTCGCGAGCAATGTGCATGTCGGGCGTCGCCTCGTCGAAGAGTGTCGGCGGAACGAAGAAGCCTCGGCCCTGACTCTCGTGCTGGCCGCCGCGAACCAGTGCGGCCCCTTCGGCGACACCCATTTCGATGGATTGCAGAATTCGCTCGCGCGCGGCCGAGTCGATGACTGGTCCCATGTCCGCTTTGGGATTCGCCGACGTGTCGCCGATCACCAGCTTGTCGATCGCCGCCGCAATCTGATCGCGCACCTGCGGAGCCGCGTCGCCGACTCCCATCAAGATCGAACCGGCCATGCAGCGCTGTCCGGCACAGCCGAAGGCGGCTCCCATAATCGCTCGCGTCGTTGTGTCGAGATCGGCATCGGGCATGACGATCATCACGTTCTTCGCTCCGCCGGCCGCTTGCACTCGCTTCCCGTGCCGACAACCCGTGACGTAGACATGTTCGGCGACGCGCGTCGATCCAACGAAGCTGATCGCCGCAATGCCCGGATGCTCCAGCAACGCATCGACCACCGCGTGTCCGCCATGCACGATGTTTAGCACGCCCGGCGGTAGTCCCGCTTCGAGTGCCAATTCCGCGAGCCGCACGGCCGTCAGCGGTACCTTCTCGCTCGGCTTCAAAATGAACGTGTTGCCGCACGCGATGGCGATCGGAAACATCCACAACGGGACCATCGCCGGAAAGTTGAACGGCGTAATGCCGGCACAGACGCCAATCGGCTCGCGCATCGTCACGCCGTCGATCCCATCCGCGACTTGCGGCAGAGTTTCTCCTTTGCACAGGTGCGAGATTCCGCAGGCGAAATCGACCACTTCGACTCCGCGCCGCACGTCACCGCGAGCTTCCTCCAGCGTCTTGCCGTTCTCGCGAGTGATCAGCGCGGCGAGTTCCTCGAAGTGCGCTTCGAGCATCGCTTTGAAGGCGAACATCTTCGCCGCTCGCGCGGGAGCCGGTGTCTTCGACCAAGTCGCGAACGCGAGGGATGCCGATTGGACGGCGACCTCAACCTCGGCCGCTCCGCACATCGGCACGCGCGCGATTTCCTCGCCGCGTGACGGATTATTGACCGCAGCCGAACTCGACGTTTCGGGAACGAACCATCGTTCACCGGCCAGGATCGGGACGTCCGCAGTCATCTTTCGCCCTCCATTTTCCGCCGCCTTGTTTCTTCAAGCGGAAAATCGTCTCAAGGCAAGGCGGCGAAAAATGAAGGGCAGAAAATCCCGTCATCGCGCCCGTCACTCGCTAGGTGCTGCTCGCGCTTGCGTGAAGCCGATGGTAGCCCGGCGGAAAATATCTCGATAGCTTTCGCCCGCATGAACGACGCCTATCATCTGCTCGTGCTTTTTGGCAGCCTCGCCCTGTTGATGACTCTGGTTGTTCGCGGCAAGAGCATCTTCGTCGTCGCGCCGCTGTGTGCGTTGCTGGCGGTGACGCTCAGCGGCGAAGACCCTGTGGCGTCGATGAACGGGGCCTACATGGAGGGCTTCGCGACGTATGTGAAAGACTTCTTTCTGATTTTCGCGCTCGGTGCGGTCTTCGGAAAGATGATGGACGACTCCGGTGCTGCGATCAGCGTGGCCAACCAAGTTGGCCGTTGGTTGGGCCAAGAGCGAGCCTGTCTGGCGGTCGTCCTGGCGTGTGCCGTGTTGACTTACGGCGGAGTGTCCTTGTTCGTCGTCGGATTCTCGGTCTACCCGCTGGCCGTGCAGTTGTTTCGAGCGGCCAATTTGCCGAGACGATTCATTCCGGCGGCGATCGCGTTCGGCTCGATCACCTTCACGATGACCTCCGCCGGCTCGCCGGAGATTCAGAACTTGATCCCGATCAAGAAGCTGCTCGATGCGAACACCGGCGTATCACTGACAGACGCTCGCGCCGGCTGGCCGGCAAGCATCATCGTCGCGTTGTTCATGTTTGGAGTCGGTCAGTGGTATCTCGAAACGGTCCTCCGCAAAGCGATCAAGGGGGGCGAGCGTTTCGAGGCTCGCGATGGAGACCGAGTCACCCTGCAAGGGGACGCGCATGGCCCGTCGTTTCTGGCGGCGATTACTCCGCTGGTAGTGACGTTGCTCTCGCTGAATCTGCTGCCGTTTGCCGGCGATCAATTGGCCAAGCTGATCGACGCCGACGCTCATCCGATTTGGGCCGCGGCACTCGACTGGTTCCCAGAAGACGGAACGCTTTCGATTTTTCTGGGAGTCCTCGCCGGCGTCTGCGTGATGCGTCGCCGCCTGCCGGATGTCTGGGGTTGCTTCGGTGACGGCTTTGTGAACGGCCTACTGGCCGTCGGCTCGACGAGCGCCGTGGTCGGCTTCGGCTCAGCGGTCAAAGGTTTGCCCTCGTTTCAGATTGTGGTCCATTGGGTGACTCACTTGCCGGTCGATCCGCTGATCGGAGCGGCAATCGCCGTCGCCGTGATCGCAGGCATCGCGGGTTCCGCATCAGGAGGGCAAGGGATCGCGTTGCCGATTCTCAAGCCGATCTACATCGACGAACTGCATGTCCCGGCGCGGGCGTTGCATCGCGTCGTCTCGATCGCCTCCGGCAGCTTGGATTCGCTGCCGGCCAACGGCTATTTGGTCATGCTGATTCGCAACATCTGCGGAGAGACTCACGCTCGGTCATACGGGCCGATCTTCGTGACGACCGTGCTGCTGCCGGCCGCCGGCACAGCCCTGGCCATCGCGCTGTTCAAGTGGTTCCCAAGCTGGCAGACGATGTGATGTCCCATCGCAGACCATCACGGCGCGCCAGAGTGACTGGTGTGTCGGGCAGGGTGCATTCCCATCGTGAAGTGAGGCAACTACAGTACGCCCGCGTTCGAGACCGATCGTTTGACGTTTGATGATTGAAGGACAGGGGAATGCAGTGGCTGACGGAGCATTGGCTGCTCGTGCTGCCGATGGTCTTGGGTGCTTTCGCGGTGGCCCGGCTGATGCCGAAAGGTGAGCCACGCTCGTCGCTGGTCGCTCGGCTGGTGGGATTGGCGGCATTCGGAATCGTTGGCGGTACGCTACTCAAGCCGACCGGAGCCGCGCTGAACGATGTCCTCTTCTTTCTGTTCGCCGGTGTGGCCGTCATCGCCGCGACGCTGATGATTACCCACCGAAACCCCGCCTATTCGGCTCTGTGGTTCGCGATCGTGACGCTCGCGGTTTGCGGGCTGTTCCTGCTGCAATCGGCCCCATTTTTGGCGTCCGCGACGGTCATCGTCTACGCCGGAGCCATCATCGTCACCTTCTTATTCGTGCTGATGCTGGCTCAGCAAGCCGGAGCCACGAACTACGATCAACATTCTCGCCAACCGTGCGTCGCCGCTTTCACCGGATTCGTTCTGCTGGGAGCGTTGCTGTTCGTCCTGCTGCCGTCGAAAGAGCAAGCTGCGGATCGCCCTGTCACCGGATTCGTGTCGCTCGCGCCCAAGGTCGTTGCCGCGGATCAATCTTCGGATCAACTCGGCGCGACTCCTCAGTCCACCAGTGCGACGACGGCGGAAAATTTCGGCACCATGCGCGGACTCGGCCGGTCGTTGTTCGGCGATTATCTATTTGCCGTCGAATTGGCCGGCACGCTGCTGCTGGTCGCGTCCATCGGAGCCATCGTGATCGCCCCCAAGCGGTCCAGCGGAAAGTTGTAGTGCGGCGGAGCCGCAAATTTTCAAATCCCAAACTCCAATGTCCAATGAAGTCCCAAATCTCAATGTCCAAGAGCCGACACTACGAATCCTTGGGTTTTGGACCTTGGGATTTCATTGGTCATTGGGTTTTGGATCTTGGGGTTTCTTGCTTAAGAGGCACGTCATGAGCGCTGTAGGAAGTCATCCATGATCGTCCTGACGAATTACTTGATCGTCGGCAGCATCCTGTTCGTGCTGGGAGCCATTGGGTTTCTGACTCGACGCAACTTGATCACGCTGATGTTGTCGGCCGAGATGATGCTGCATGGCGTGTCGCTGAATCTCGTCGCATTTTCGAATTTTCATCAGAACATGCAGGGCCAAGCCTTCACCGCCTTCATTTTGACGGTCGCCGCTTGCGAGGCGGGCATCGCGCTGGCGTTGATCCTCACGCTCTACAAGCGGTCGAAATCGCTCGATGTGAATCTCTGGAGCCAACTAGGCGAAGCCGACATCGAATCGCCGCACGAGGAAGAACCCGCCGTGCCGACGGCTCAGCCGGCTCAGGAATTCCCGCATCTCACTCCGGCGGGACGATCGCCACAGTTCCAGAAGGAGACTGTCCATCGTGTCTGAACTCACTTTAGGGAACGAACAGAATGACAAATCGTCGGAAGGTCATTGTGACTGGCGGAACGCTGTTGGCCTGTGTTTTGATTGGCACGATGATTGGGTTTAGAGCTTATCAATCGTCGAGAGCACGCAACGAAATGAGATCAAGCTCTCGGATGAAGATGATTAGCCAAGCACTGTTTATTTTCATGAATGATCATCGAGCAGAATTCCCGAACACGTTACCGGAAATCAAGCCGTATCTAGAACGCCTACCCCCGAACTTTCCTTTTATCGAACGCCTCGAATTTGACTATCTCATGAGTAATCCCCTGACGGGTGATTTTCCTGGCTACGAATACGTCAAACCAAATCTCGACGTGCCTGAGAGTGAGTTCAATAAGGCAATCATCTTGTTCCAACTTCGCGATGGAAAACGTGCGACCGATTTGCCGGTAGCATTGGGAGATGGAAGCGTACGGCGATTGAATGAGCCATGAAAAAATTGATTGATCCCAAAACATCACACATCAATTTTGCTGTTTTCCAAAGGAGCCATCGTGTCTGAACTCACGCCGGCACTGCTCTGGTTAATCCCCGGAGCACCGCTGATCGCGAGCGTGTTCATCGCCTTCTTCGGCAAGGCGCTGCTGCGCGGACGGAGCCATGTCCCCTGCGTCGCCGCGTTGGCGGTCTCGTCGGCCTGCGCAGGTTTCTTGATGCTGGCCTTCCTTGCCGTGCCGTCCAGCCTCAAGCAGGACAAAAGCCTGCTGAGCAGTCACCAAATCGCGGAGATGCAGTCGGCAGCCGACAAGCATGATCCCAAACCACTCGCAACAACTCCGGGCTATGACTGGTCGATCACGGATAACCTCCAAGTGCGCCTCGATCTTCAAGTCGACTCGATGACCGCACTGATGCTCTGCACGATCACACTCGTGTCGCTGTTGGTGTCGATTTACGCCAGCGGATACATGCACGGTGATCCGGGCTATCCGAGGTTCTTCGCGGCGTTCGCGCTGTTCGTGTTTTCGATGTGCATGTTGGTGCTGGCCGACAACTACCTGACGATGTTCGTCTTCTGGGAAGGGGTCGGCCTTTGCAGTTACCTGCTGATCGGCTTCTGGTTCCAAAAGCCGAGCGCCGCCGCCGCCGCTCGGAAAGCGTTTGTCGTGAACCGCATCGGAGACTTCGGTTTCATTTTGGGAGTGTTCCTGATTTGGAAGACCTTCGGCACGGTCAAATTCTCCGAGGTCTTTGAACTCGTCCCGCACGTCTTCGAGACGAACCCCGAAGTCTTCACAACGATCTGTCTGCTGCTGTTTCTCGGAGCGATGGGCAAGTCGGCTCAGTTTCCGCTGCACGTCTGGCT
>SYJG01000530.1 GCA_005798445.1 Planctomyces sp. | reverse complement strand
GATTCGCCGCAACGGCCAAGTCGTCGCGACCGTGCCGGCTCGCGCGAACAACAGCTACGAACACGCCGACACGACTCCCGGCCAGTACGAAGTCGTCCTGCAAATGTTCAAGTACGAAGGCTACGCCAAAGACCCCGCCGGAAATTTCACCAAGAGCAAGCTCGTCGAGGTCTCCAATAAGGTCAGTTACACGGTTTGATTTCATCGTTCGAGGATGAGAGTTTCGCTGCTATGCCGACTGTGTACATCGAAACTTCGATCGTCAGTTACCTGCGGCAACGTCCCAGTTCGCAGGTGGTGATGGCAGCTCGGCAGCTTCTGACGCATCAATGGTGGAATGGCGAACGAGGTAATTATGAATTGGTCACATCGCAGTACGTTCTCGATGAAGCAGCGGCGGGCGATCCTGTGTTGGCGGCGGAGCGACTGGAGTCTTTGAATGGGATTCCGCTTCTGCCGCTCGATGATCGGATCGGCGTGATCGCCAGTGAGATTATGTCGCGCGCGATTTTGCCGTCGAAGGCTCTCGTCGATGCGTTGCATATCGCGATGGTGGCTCATCATGGGATAGACTACTTGCTGACTTGGAATTGCAAGCACATTGCCAACGCGAAAATTTTGCCTCGGATTCACGAGGTTTTGACAGACTTGGGATACTCGATCCCAATCATTTGCACGCCGGAAGAGATGGTGGATGATGAGTTCGAAAACAGTGATTCGTGACCCGATCCTCGACGAGATTCATCGGACACGTCAGCAGATTGCCGAAAAGTTTGGCGGCGACATCAAGGCCATTCTGGCCGACGCTCAGAAGCGTCAAGCCGTCTCCGGGCACGCCATTTGGCAAGGTTCATCGAAGAAGGCTGTGAAACATTGACCCCCACCGGGCTTGCCCCGGTGGCTCGCAGGCTTTTGCACTACTCGCGTTCAATGCAATTCCAGTAGTGCAGAAGCCTGCGAGCCACCGACGCAAGGTCGGTGGGGTTGTGATCTCGGAAGTACGAAGTGGAGGATTGACTCATGCCGCAACGCATTCAACGGCCGCAGAATGTCGCCGAGTGGAAACAACTCGACGCCGAACTCGCGAGCGAGAAGGAGGAAGTCATGGCGGCGGCTCGCGAGTCGAAAGCCGCTTACGACGCTATCGCTCCGGAACTCCGCGAAGTCTTGAAGCTGCTGAAAGCGGAACGGCAAACTCAAGGACTGAGCCTGGCCGAGATGGAATCGCTGAGCGGCTTGGCCAAATCGAAACTGTCCCATTTGGAAGACGATCCCGAATCCAACCCGACGCTTTCGACGTTGCGTCGATACGCCACGGCCCTCGGAAAGAAACTCTCGGTGCGTTTGACCGATCAAGTCGCGACGGCATGATTAGGAAGTTGGAACGACGAAGTTGAGGCTTTAAGGTCGCAATCTGCGACCAAAACGATAGGTCGCGTGTCCGACACCGGTTACTTTGGGCAGCAACGATGCAACGAGAAACCCCTGAACTCACTTCGCACGGCGACTTGCATGGTGACAAGCTCTACCAAATACGCGCCCGGCAGGCTCTTCCGTTACTCGTCCGAAACGCGCTCGCAGAGCAGCCGATTGAATACGGCGCACTCGCCGAAGAGATGGGTATGCCCAACGCGCGGAATCTAAACTTCGTTCTCGGAACCATCGGCAATGCGACAATCCAACTTGGAATCGAGTGGGGTATCGACGTTCCACCAATCCAAGCCATTGTCATCAATAAACAGACTCAAGTTCCCGGCGATGGTTTTGCTGACTTCGCTCCGTATCGGGAACACTTTAAGAACGCCAGTGCGAACGGTCGCCGCGAAATCATCACTGCCGTGCTTGCAAAAGTCTTTTCGTTCAATCGCTGGCACGACGTTCTGAACCATTTCGATCTTCCTCCGGCAGCACCGATCCCTGCTCCAAAAGCGGGTTCGTTTGGCTCAACACCCGAAAGCGTCGAACACAAACAACTCAAAGAGGAGATTGCGAAACAACCCGAATTGTTGGGACTTCCTCCAAGTCTTGCGCCAGGTACGACGGAGTTCATCTTTGGTTCAAGCGACACGATCGACGTTCTATTTCAAGGCCGAAACGAATGGGTCGGCGTTGAAGTCAAGTCCGTCATCTCAGACATCAACGATATCGCGCGCGGTATTTACCAGTGCGTCAAATACACCGCTCTCATTCAGGCCACTCTTCGCGTACTTCAACGACCGCTGCAATATCGGGTCATACTCGCTCTCGGTGGCCAATTCCCGAACGAACTGATTCCATTGCGCAACGCCTTGGGCGTAAGCGTCATCGACAATCTCGCGAACAGTTACCACACGCCAACTTCTTCCACGAATCCAACCTCATAACCCCTCGACCAACGGGAGACAGTCATGTTTCATATCGGCCACGAAAAAGTTCCGATGTGCTCTGGTCATGGACCGACACGGCGGAGTTTTCTGCAAGCGGGGTCGGCGGGATTGATGGGTTTGTCGCTGCCGGCGTGGATGTCGCTGGAAGCCAGCGGGGCGATCGATCAGTCGCAGCAGAAGATTCGCAACTGCATCACCATTTTTTTGGTGGGTTCTCCGGGGCAGCACGATACCTGGGACATGAAGCCGGAGGCTCCGGCGGAGATTCGGGGGAAGTTCAAGCCGATCGACACCAACGTCCCCGGCATTCAAATCTGCGAGCACTTCCCGCTGATGGCTCGCATGATGGACAAGGTCGCGTTGATTCGCAGCCTGCATCACAAGACTGGTGCGTCTCACGAGAACGGCCAGCGGTGGATGATGACCGGCCACGACTTCAACGCCGACAGCATGAAGCCGTACAGCGGCTCGGTGATCTCGCGAGTCTTCGGCAACCGCGGCACGCTGCCGGCGTCGATCATCCTGCCGGGCAAGATCGGCAACACCGGAGCCGGTCCGCTCCACGGGCAGACGGCCGCGTACATCGGCAGTGCTCACGAGCCGTTCTTCCTCGGAGCCGATCCTGCCCGGTCCGACTTCAAGGTCGTCGATCTGCAACCCCCCGCCGGGCAGACCGAGTTCCGCATCAACGCTCGCAAGCAACTGCTGACGCAAATTGACGAGGTGCAACGCAAGGCCGAATCGAACTCGGCGATCGGCCGCGACGCCGCGTACGCTCGCGCGTTCAACCTGCTGACCTCCCCCGAAGCCAAGCAGGCGTTCGACCTCACTCAAGAGAACGCCAAGCTGCAAGACCGCTACGGCCGCAACACGCTCGGCCAGAGCTGCCTGATGGCTCGGCGATTGATC
>SYJG01000529.1 GCA_005798445.1 Planctomyces sp. | reverse complement strand
CGAACCTGCGACACCATTCCGCGACGAACATTCTCCACCGACTTTTTGAACCATCTCCATTGCCCTTGAAAGAATCTCCTTCTACCACTGACTACCGTTGACTGACACGCGGGTGACTACCTTTGACTGACACTTGGCCGCTCATACCTGGCCACGACGTTGCCAATCGACGTGTTTCCCGACCTGGACCGGCCACGAGTCATCATCATCACCGAGTGTCCCGGACTCGCGACCGAAGAAGTCGAATCGATGATTACTCAGCCGATCGAGGTCGCGCTGTTGGGAGCCAGCGGAGTGCAGGCAGTGCGGAGTCAGACGACGGCCGGACTAAACGTCATCTACGTCGAGTTCAACTGGAACACCGAGATTCGCTCCGCACGGCAAACGGTGCAGGAAAGGCTGGGGACATTGGGCGGAGTGTTGCCCGCAGGGATTCGTCCGCAGATGACGCCACCCGCGTCCATCATGGGGCAGATCGTCATTGCCGGGATCTATCACCAACCGGGGCCGAATGGCGGCGAGTTGGTTCCCATCGCGAAGACCGGTTGGCTCGCGGAGTTGGTCCAACAGCCGAATCACTCGCAGCAAGTCTTCGTCTGGCAGCCCGTGGAACGGCATCGAGCGGAGTCTTGGACGCCAGTCGAATTCTCGATCGCCGACAAATCGACCCTCGAGCATCGCACGGCGAAAATCACTGTCGCCGGTCGGTCGCACGACGTGAGGTTTCCTTCTTCCGCCGAGCAGCAGATGTCGCTGCGGACGATCGCCGACTGGGTCATCCGGCCGCGGCTGTTGAAAGTCACCGGCGTCGCCGAAGTCTTTCTGCAAGGGGGCGACCGCAAGCAGTATCAAGTCCTGATTGATCCAGCCGCGCTGCTGGAATACGACGTGACGTTGCAGGACGTCGAGCAGGCACTGCAAGACAGCAACATCAACACCAGCGGCGGCTTCGCGGTGCAAGGCGAGATCGAGCGGCCGATTCGTGTGTTAGGCCGATTGGGACCAGAGTCGGGGATGGTTCTGGAAGACCTGCGAAGAATTCCGATCAAGGTTTACCAGGACCGGTCGGTCCTGTTGAGCCAAGTGGCTCAGGTCGTCGAAGGGCCGCAATTCAAACGGGGTGATGGCAGCGTCAACGGGCAGCCGGGTGTCGTCTTCACCATCGTCAAGCAGCCGCACGCCGATACCCGCGCGCTGACCGACCGCATGGCCGAGGCGCTGCACGAATTGGAGGCGTCATTGCCGGTGGACATCATCATCAACTCGGAATTATTCCGGCTCAAAAACTTCATCGACCGCGGTATTTTCAACGTCGGCGAGGCACTCGTCATCGGGGCTGTGCTGGTGCTCATCATTCTGTTCCTGTTCTTGCTCAACTTTCGTACGACGTTCATCACGCTGACGGCAATCCCGCTGTCGCTGGTCATCACAACGCTCGTGTTTCGCATCATCGGACACCTGACGGGAGCTCCGCTTTCGATCAACGTCATGACGCTGGGGGGGATTGCTGTCGCGATGGGCGAACTGGTTGACGACGCGATCGTCGATGTCGAAAACATCTTTCGTCGGCTCAAGGAGAACAATGCGGCGGTGACTCCCAGGTCCGCGATTCAAGTCGTCTATGAAGCCAGCAAGGAAATCCGCAGCGCGATCGTGTTTGGCACGGCGGTCGTGATCCTCGTGTTCCTGCCGCTGTTCGCCTTGTCGGGAGTTGAAGGCCGCTTGTTTGCTCCACTGGGTGTCGCCTACATCGTGTCGATTCTGGCATCGCTGATGGTGTCGCTGACGGTGACGCCGGTGTTGTCGTACTACTTGCTGCCACAATCGAAGGGGACACACGCCGAACTCGACGGAAAGTTGCTGCAATTCTTGAAATGGGTCGCGGTGTTTTTGATTCGATTCAGCATCGCTCGGCCAAAATGGTTACTGGTGTTGACCTGGTCGCTGGTCGGGTATGCTGCCTGGGAGATGGCTCACCTGGGCCGCAACTTCCTGCCGCAGTTCGATGAGGGAAGTATTCAGGTCAACGTGACGCTGCCGCCGGGTTCCTCTTTGCAGGCGTCCAATCAAGTGTCCGGGATCATCGACGCGAAGTTCCGCTCGATGCAGAAATCCAAACGACACCCGAATGGCGAGATCCTCCACTTCGTCCGCCGCACCGGCCGAGCAGAGATGGATGAGCACGCCGCTCCCGTCAACACGGGCGAATACATTCTGAACATGAACCCGGAGAGCGGCCGGCATCGCGAGGAGATCATCGGCCATATCTTGAAGGAACTCCGCGATGAGGCACCCGGCGTGGACATCGAAGTCGAGCAGCCGTTGGCGCACCTCATCAGCCACATGGTCTCTGGCGTGTATGCTCAGATCGCGATCAAGATCGTCGGCGATGATCTCGACACATTGCAGCAACTTTCCGAACGAGTGAAGGCCACGATCCAAGATGTTCCCGGGGTCACGCCGCCGGTCGTCGAATCGATTCGTCAGACCGAAGAATTGCACATCCGGCTGCGGCCGGACGACCTGGCGTTTCACGGACTGACGCGAGGCTACGTCGCGCGCCTTTTGCAGACGGCTTTACAAGGCGAGGTCGTTTCGCAAGTGCTGGAAGGCCAGCGACGATTCGACTTGCTGGTGCGGCTGGAAGAGAGCTATCGCACCGATTACGCCAACCTCGGCCGGCTGCGCATCGACTTGCCGAACAATCGCGGCCAGATCGAACTCCGAGAACTGGCGGATGTCGGTGAAGGTGCCGGCCCGAATTCAATCAATCGCGAAAACGCCCGCCGCCGCATCGTGATCCGCTGCAACACGCAGGACCGTGACCTCGCGAGTGCCATCGCGGAAATCCAGCAGCGCGTGTCGAGCCAATTCACACTGCCTGAAGGCTACTTCATCGAATACGGCGGCCAGTTTGAGAGTCAGCAACGAGCGACGACGTTGATCATCATGCTGGCGGCCATCTCGGTGGTCGGCATGTTAGTCGTGCTGATGATTCTGTTTCCATCGATTCGGATCGTGCTGCAAATTCTCAACGCCCTGCCGACCGCGTTCATCGGCGGAGTGCTGGCACTGGTTATCACGGAACAGTCTCTGACCGTCGCGAGCCTGGTCGGCTTCATTTCGTTGGGTGGCATCGCGGTTCGCAATGGCATCTTGCTGGTGACGCACTACTTCCACTTGATGAAGGAAGAAGGCGAAGCTTTCACCCCCGAAATGATCGTGCGCGGCAGCTTGGAGCGACTGGCCCCCGTGTTGATGACGGCTCTGACGGCTGGCATCGGACTCGTGCCGCTGGTGCTCGACGGACAAGAGCCAGGTCGAGAGATTCTGTATCCCGTGGCTACCGTGATTCTCGGCGGACTCCTGACCTCGACGTTCTGCGAGTTCCTGATTCACCCCGGCCTGTTCTGGAAGTTCAGCGGCAAGGACGCTGACTCTCTCGTGCATCAAGCTCGCACGGCAGGCGACAACCTCCTCGAATGAAAACATTACTGACCACGTCACCGCGTGACACGCGCTGGCCAGATCACTCAGACTCACGCAACGTCGTTCTCGAAAGGAACTCTGACCATGATCCGTTTCTCGCTGCATTCTGGTTTGTTGCTCACTCTGACGTTCGCCTTCGGGTGTACCGATGCAGACAAGCCCGTACCCGCGACGACCCCCGCCGCATCGACCACGCCAGCCAAGGATGGTCACGGCCACAAACACGCAGCTCACGGAGCCGGTCCACATGAGGGCGCAGTCGCTGATTGGGGCGGCGGCAAGTTCCACGTCGAGTTCACCGTGGACCACGACAAGCAAGAGGCGACCGTCTACATCCTCGGCGACGACGAGAAGACGGCGGCACCGATCAAGGCTGCCAACGTCTTGCTGAGCATCAACGACCCCAAGTTCCAAGTCGAACTCGCCGCCGCGCCGCTGGAAGGCGAAGCCGAAGGGACCGCCTCACGCTTCGTCGGCAAGCACGAGAGTTTCGGCAAGGTTCAAGAGTTCGCCGGCATGATCAGCGGTGAAGTCGAAGGCACTCCCTACGTCGGCGAATTCAAGGAAGAACCACACGGTGTTCACAAATAGGGCCGCTGGTTCAGCGAGAAAACGGAGGTTGGGTTGCGACACAGATGCCGCCGAGCACGGACGTCGGCTGTGGCATCATGAATTGCGGAGCACGCGGCGTTGTCTCGTGAGGCTCAATCGTCGAAACGAGTCCCCCACTCGTGGCGACTCGGACAAGGCGACTCTCTTTGGAAGGCACATTCCATTCACGTTTTGCCAGATGTCTGAGCACGTTGGTGCGCGACAAGCGTCCGAGCAGCCGGCCATCGCGGCAGATGTAGGCTCGGGAGCAACTACCGTCGCGGAACATGGGGACGGCGATCTCGATGAGCATGTCGGCGGACAAGACCTTCACCGCGCGGCTGATCAACGAGCCGACATGTTGGCCGACCAGTTGGCCGTGGATTTGGGATTTCAGCAAATCAAAATCGGTGACGATCCCTTCGAAGTGATCATGGGGATCGACGACGCACAATTCGGTCGCGTCGGCATCGATCAGCAGACTCAGTGCGTCCTCCAGCGACATGTGAGCAGTCACCGTGACGAAGTCTACCGACATCAATTGCGCGACGGTCTTTCGCATGAGGAGGTTCCCGCTCGAAGGGGATCGGCAAATGACCTGAGCCTCGGTCAATCGTGGCGAAACTTTGCCGATGACGACGATTGCGCCGTTCGTTTTGCTTGGCGAGCGGCAGGACATCAGTCCTCCGAGTCCATGAGGTCGTCTGCCGGTTGAATGAACTCGAAGGGTTAACACCCTCCGCTCGCCTCGGACCTACGGCATGTCTCGCCAGAAAAGGACTCGCCAGCGATAGCCGGAGGGGTCGTTGGTTGCCGTGATCAAATTCGACGGCGGGACGTAGCTCTGGAACAGCGGGAGGCTGTCGCGGAACTTGATGCCCGTTTGCGGGCGGATGTGCAGAATTGGCTCGAGCGGCAGGCCATCGACTTCCCATGGGCTGCTCCAGCCCAGGTAGTTCAATGGGTTCGCGACCCAAGTGACAAACGGTGTGATCGGCAGGCCGCTGGCGGCTTCAATCGACGTCGCGAGTTGCCACAGCGTGTATTGATTGTCCCAAATGTTGCCGTTGAGTTTCCACGAAGTGGAAACGGACAAGGACGCGCGCGTCGTCAGAACCGGTCCGCGGACGTCGAAGTTGCGAATGCGGCTGCGACGAATGCGGAACGCTGTCGGACTGGAGCGGGTCGCCTCGCCCAGAATCGTCAGGCGACGGGCGGTGGCATCAACCTCGATGATCGGAAACCAATTGCCGCTGTTTCCCTCGGCGAGCCAGATCGCGTCGGTACCGCCAGCAACCACGCCGGTGAGAGCGGTGCCGGAAGGAAGCTGCACCTGGCTGTACGGTTGGCGAATCGGCATGCAGGTGGCGTTCGCCCCGCTGAGGTCCACATCGACGCCAGCCATGTAACCGAAGTCGTCGTCTCCGCCGGTCATCGTATTGGTCAGCAGTACGGCTCCATCGACCGACGCACGTGTCGCGGAATCCACTTTCAAGCCGTCCGCCACAATCGCCGGCAGGCGTCGGAACAAGTTTCCGTTGGAGACCAGCGCGGCACCGGAACTGTCTCGCCAATTGACGCTCGAAAGGCTGACGTTGTTGCCCGTGCAGGTGATCTTTCCCGAACTGACGAGCGTCCCTTGTACGACAACGTTGTCGCCAATCGTCAAAGGGCTGTTGCGGTAGAAGACCCCCAACGGATTCCGTTGCGACGGACGTAGGACAACGTTATTGAGCGTTCCGCTACTCAGCGATTCGGCGAAGTATGTGAAGCCGCCTTGATAAAGTTGATAGGTCTTCCATCCGTCCAAACTGATGGTTGGCGGCGTTGGTGTGCTGGCCGCCGTGAAGCGCGGGACGTTGAGATTCGTCAAGTCGGTGATTTCCGAGGACGAGAAACTCGCCGCCATGGTGATGCTGCCACCGAACGGATGCGGATGAAGCAGCGAAGTCACGCCGCCGCTGCTCGACGTGAACAGCGTCCCGGTCGATTGCAGGAATTCGTTTCGGGTGGAAGTGCTCCACGCCGAACTGCTGAAGACCGACACGCCATTCTTCAACCAACATGGCCCGTCGACGCGCTGGCCAGGTTCGAGCTCCAGCGACTGGTGGCTCGAACTTCCCTTGGACGCGAACAAGGCATAGTTCTGAATCGTGTCGTAGCCAGCGTTGCAGGCTTTCTCGTCCGTCGCTTGCGTGATGTCGGGTGCAATAATGGGTCGGCCGGGAACGCGCGGTTGCAGTTCGACGCCGACGTCAATCGTCTCGGTCACGAAGTCGAGCGGGTCGGTAGCCGACTGCCACTTGCCGGCGGATCGCACGAGCAACTGAAACGCTTGCCGCGTGGCGGTCGCGGCCGTATCCGCGCTGCTGGTTGATAGGCCAGTCGCGTTCGCGTCGAAGAACGCCGAACTGCCGCTCAGCGACGTTTGCCCATGACCAGTGGGATACGCCGACGGCGACGTCTGGCCATCGATTGTGACAAACGTCACTTCGTAAGTCGTACTGCCCACCTTGTTGGAGCTGAGTGTTCCGGACAACGGTGTCGCCACACCACTCCACGCCGTGGATTGCATCTGGTTGAGTGCGATGGCCGCACCCGACTCGGCCGCCTGCCGAGCCATTTCCTTTCGACTGACGTTCTGCCGCACCTGCACACCGCGCGCTTGCGAACTGAGCGCGGCATATGTCAGGACCATGCTCATGCTGATGGCGATCATCACGATCACCAGCGAGAGTCCGCTGCGGCGACGATTTTCAGACGATCGCGAGTGGAGTTTCATGACAACCTCTCAAAACACCGGTTGCGTCAGTTTCGTGGGATACGACTGGATGTCGCCAACGGTGACCGCTCCGGTGATCCAGGAAACGGTGACCAGGATGCTGCGACGATCGCTGGTCGAGTTCTCCTGAAGCCAGATGACCGTGTCTTGTGTGCGAGTCGGACCTGTCCCGCCAGATGGTCCAAAGACGATGTCGATGACCGACGACTTCGCGACCTTCAGCACTGCTCCACCGATCACGACTCGCGATTGCCCCGTCCGTCCTGCGCCGAATTGATCGAAGTCGATCGTGTTTCCGTTAGTGCCGTGTGACAGGATGTTGACCACTCCAGGTGTCGCACCGCCAGTGGCCACCGCGACTGTGTACGAGTTGTCGGTCAAGTTCAGCGTGACCGAATACGACGCGTTGTACTGCACTGCCGAATGCCGCGCGATCCGCAAATCGGCCGCCAAAGTGCGGGCCATCACTTCCAGAGACACGGCACCGCTCGCCGAATTCATCGTTGGCAAGACCACGGTTGCCATCAACCCGACGATCGTCACCACAATCAGCAGCTCGACCAGCGTGAAGCCGAGGCGCAATGATTTTTGATTTTTGATTTTTGATTTTCGATTGAGAATTTCGTTCAATCGAAAATCAAAAATCGAAAATTGAAAATCCGCAGGCAATGGCTTACGGCTCATAGACGTACCTCACGCTGGCCGAA
This sequence comes from Planctomyces sp., assembly GCA_005798445.1. Lineage (GTDB taxonomy): Bacteria > Planctomycetota > Planctomycetia > Planctomycetales > Planctomycetaceae > SXKJ01. The sequence continues at coordinate 14,550 of SYJG01000529.1, read as the reverse complement.
CCAAAAAATGGAATGGCCGAGACAGTATCCGAGGCACGGACGATCCCGACGGGCTCCACTTGCAACTCCATTTGGAGGTTCGCCTGTCGCATTCCGGACCGGTTTCCAAACGAATTCTGAGGCCAGTTCAACTGCGTCCAAGCCGCAGTTTGTGGAGCGGTTGCGGCCAAATCGGTGTCACTGGGAGTTTGCGTGAGCGTGAAGCGGAGATTTCCCACACTCAGTGAAGTGCTGCCGGAAGAACTTTTGCTGGTCGGTTGCGACGTCGGCAACGACGGACCCCAAGGTGAACTTGGTCCAAACGTCGAGGGGGGCGAAACCGCCGCAGAGCTGGAACTGCTCAACGACGAAACGCGCAGTTGCTCGCAAAGTGGAATGACCTCGACGGCATTCGAGGCCAGTAAGTCCGTGACTTGCGTGTTCAGGTCGCTCGCCGCGAAGTCGAATGCCGCCGTCTGACCAGGAAAGGCCGCCTCGATCACCTGACTCGGAGAGCCGGCGGCCCAAGAGTAGATCAGCAGTTCGCCGACGACAGGCAGCCGTGATTGCACGCCGTTCGCGGCCATACCCCCAGACCGGCCGCCAGTCCACAGCACCAACACATCGGGAAGCTGATATTGTCCGACCGGACGACTCACCACGGCCGCTCCCAATCGCGTCGGTTGTCCCGCGACTTTGTACGTTCCCGTTTGCGAAACCATGAACTCGATCCGTTCGATCGCCGCGCGAGCCTGCAGGTCGGAATCTTCGACCCCCTTCGTGTACGACCACGCTGAGTTCACCGCGTGCGACATCCCCGCCAGCACAACGGACATCATGCTTAGGATCGTCATCGAAATCAGCAATTCCGCGAGCGTCATGCCGCGCCGACCGATCGAATGGTCGCAAATCGTTCGTTGTACCTGCATGTTCTTCTCCCGCCTCACGGCGATGGTGCCACGGAAGAGAAAACGCGAGTCGCTTGCGCAACCGGATACGCGGATTGATTGCTGGCGGTGTACGACACCGTCACGGTCACTCGGCGATGCGCTGTGTGCGTGGTCTCGATGGTCCAGCCGGTTGGTCCCGGTTGCACACGTTCGACCAATACAGATCGCGTGAAGCGATTGACGAATCCGGGTGCCGCTTGTAATTCCGCCGCTCGGCTCATGCCGACGCCGGTCATCATGATCTGGTAGGCCTCGTCTGCGGTTGCGCCATTGTCGGCACCGAGCAGTTCGCCAGCTTTCGTCCGCGGCGGGCTTTCGGTCCAATCGGCATAATCGTCAATCGTCGCGAACGAACTTCGAAACAGCATCGTTGTGGACGCGGTCGCTGTCCCGTTGGGAAATTTCGCGGCGGCGATTTCGTCGAGCAGTTGCTCGGCCATCCCTTTTCCGATCGAGCGATAAAGCGAATCGTTGCTCGAACTGACGGCTCCGGCGACAGAGTTCAGCAGGGCCGCTCCGGCAAACGACAAAACTGCCAGCGCGATCATGGACTCGATGTAAGTGAAGCCTCGGCGACTCGCCCAAGGTCGGCGCAGTCCGGCACCGCTCGCGATCCCTTGTCGCCGGAACGGGCAACGAACCTCGCCTCGAGTCGTCACGAGGGCTCCTCCGATTGACGCCAGCGCATGGAAAAAGACGCGGCATGGTCCCCTCGAAGCTCCCAGCTTCCCATGCCGCGTCCGTAAGTCGTGATTCACCGCGTCAGCTCCGAACCATGAGGGTTTTCGGCAGCGGAACTGACTCCCGAAACCTAGGTCACAGCCGGCCGGAGTCAAATCGAGTCCAGCGTCTTTTTGTCCGCCGGCCGTAGCCGTAGAATCCCCGCCCTTCCTTGGCACTGTCACTCACGAAAGGTTGTTCGGTCATGGTTCGTGTCGCGATCGTCGGAGCGTCCGGGTACACGGCTCTGGAGCTGATCAAAATTCTGTTGCGGCATCCGCAGGTGAAAATCACTGCGGTGACCAGTCGCCAACACGGTTCGCCGACGATTACGTCGGTGCATCCGAGTTTGACCGGCCGCCTCGACCTGCGCTGCGAAGACCTCTCGCCGCAACAAATCGCCGATCGAGCCGACGTCGCGTTCGCTTGTCTTCCTCATGGAGCCAGCACGGCTGTGATCCCAAAGATCCTTGCCGCCGGCTGCAAGGTGATCGACCTCTCCGCCGACTACCGCCTCTCGGACCCCGCCGTCTACGAGCAGTGGTACGGCGAGGTTCACACCGACCCGACGCGGCTGGGCAGTACGGTCTACGGATTGCCGGAATTGTTCGCCTCGAAGATTCCGGGCAGCGAGCTGATTGCGAACCCCGGCTGCTACACCAGCACGTCGATTCTTGCGCTCGCCCCGCTGCTGTGTGCGAAACTGATCGAACCGACCGGCATCATCATTGACGCCAAGAGCGGCGTCAGCGGCGCGGGTCGCGCACCCAAACTCAACACGTTGTTTTCCGAGTGCAACGAGGGCCTGTCGGCGTACTCGGTCGGCAAGCACCGCCACACACCGGAGATCGACCAAGTCCTCTCTGACGCCAGCGGCCAGAATGTCAGCGTCATTTTCACTCCACACCTGATCCCGATGGATCGAGGAATCCTGGCCACGATCTATCCACGCCTGACTCGGCCAGCCACGCAGGCCGAACTGCTGCAAGTCCTGCGAGAGTTCTATTGGGGCAAGCCGTTCATCCGTGTCGTCGATCACTTGCCGAGCACGAAGGACTCCGCCTTCACGAACTACTGCGACATCACTGTTCGATTCTGTCGTGAGCAACTGATCGTGATCGCTTGCCTGGACAACCTCATCAAGGGAGCTTCGGGTGTCGCTGTGCAGAATTTCAATCTCGTCTGCGGCTTCGATGAGACAACCGCACTACTGCCGGCGTGAGTTCGTTGCGATCGCTGCCGAAAATGCTCGGACGTTCGTGCGCAATCTGCTACAGTCCTGCCGTTGATCTTTTCGCTCAAGTCGTCGAAAGGGAGTCGATGATCGATCTGGCTTTGGTGCCTGTGGCCGGTTGGGGCACGCGGATGTTGCCGGCGACTAAATCGCAGCCGAAGGAAATGCTTCCGGTCGGCCGCAAGCCGATCGTGCAGTACGTCGTCGAGGAGTTGGTGAAATCCGGAATCCGACAAGTGCTGTTCATCACCGGCCAGGGGAAGACTTCCATCGAGAATCACTTCGACATCGACGCGCCGCTCATCACGTACCTTCGTGAAACCGGCCGCGAAGAACAGCTTCAAGAATTGCAGTTCGAGCGGGAAGACGTCGAGTACTTTTACACTCGGCAACGACGGCAATTGGGGCTCGGCCACGCGGTGCTCTGCGGCAAGGCAATGATCGGAGCGCATCCGTTCGTTGTCGCGCTGGGCGACTCGATCATTGGCCTGAACGCCGAATCGGACATTGTCTCGCGCATGACTTCGATCTTTGAGCGTGAAAAGGCCGACATCGTCGTCTGCTTCGAGGAAGTCCCCTCCGAAGAGGTTGTCCATTACGGCATCGCCAAACCCAAAGGGACCGTCGGTGAAATCTTCGAATTAGCCGACCTCATCGAAAAACCGAGCGTTGCTGATGCTCCCAGCCGATTGGCCGTCGCGGCTCGATACGTCTTCAGCCCGGTCATCTTCGATGCTCTGGCCGAAACAAAGCCTGGCAAGGGAGGCGAAATTCAACTCACCGACGCGATCCACATCCTGCTCAAGCGAGGCCACAAGGGGATCGGTGTGAAGCTTGCGGATCACGAACGGCGATTCGACATCGGCAATTTCGAAAGCTACTTCCAGGCGTTCGTCGAGTTTGCACTCGCCGATCCACAGTACGGAGCCGCACTGCACGAGCATGTGCGAAGGCTGTTGAATTGAAATGTCCAAACTCCAAATCCCAATGTCCAAGGAATGTCCAAGCCCCAAAACCCAAGTCCAAAGTCAGAGTGGTAACACGCGCTGATCGGACAAAGATTTGAGACTTGAACTTTGGGATTTGGGATTTCCTTGGGCATTGGGTTTTGGAAATTGGGATTTTTCATGGACCTGCTGCGACAACGCGCGTACGCACGAGCCGGATTGGTCGGCAATCCGTCGGATGGCTATTTCGGCAAGACCATTTCATTCAGCCTGAAGAACTTCTGGGCCGAAGTCGTCTTGTACGAATGGGAGGACGTTGAAATCGTCCTCAGCCAGGAAGACCGCAGCCGGTTTCGATCCGTGAAGGATCTGGCCCAAGACGTTCGCTTGCATGGCTACTACGGCGGCATCCGGCTTGTCAAAGCCACGATCAAGCGGTTCGTCGAGTTCTGCGAACGCAACCACTTCCAGCTGCACGACCGCAATTTTTCGGTGCGCTATCAAAGCAACATTCCTCGGCAGGTCGGTCTCGCCGGATCGAGTGCAATCATCGTGGCGACGTTGCGAGCGCTGATGGAATACTACGACATCGAGATTCCCAAGCAGGTTCAGCCGTCGCTGGTGCTGAGCGTCGAAACCGGCGAACTGGGCATTGCCGCCGGTTTGCAAGACCGAGTCATTCAGGTCTACGGCGGACTCGTCTACATGGATTTCGCGAAAGACCACATGACCGAGCAGATGGGCCTGCAATGCGGCGTCTACGAACCGCTCGACCCAACGCTGTTGCCGCCGCTGTATATCGCCTACAGCGCAGGCGGCAGCGAGCCGACCGAGGTCTTTCACAATCCGCTGCGAGAGAGATTTCGCGCCGGCGATCAGGCGGTCATCGCCGCAATGCTCAAGTTCGCCGCGCTGGCCGCACTGGCTCGTGAAGCAATCGTGAAGCGTGACACAGCCCGTCTCTCAACACTGGTGGACGAGAACTTCAACACGCGCCGCAGCATCTGCCAGTTGGCTGCCAAGTACATTGAGATGATCGAGGTGGCCCGCCGCGCGGGAGCGAGCGCCAAATTCGCCGGTTCCGGCGGAGCGATCGTCGGCACCTATTCCGACGAGGCGATGTTCGAGCGGCTGAAGAGCGACCTCGGTGCGATCGGCTGCCAAGTCATCAAGCCGATTCTGGATGTGCCGTAGCTCAGTTGCTTCACAATTGAGATTCCCGATGTGTCATCCGGATTCCATGAAAAAGCGGCGCTCATTTTTGGGGAGGGCGAGGCTCCTGCCGAGCCGGGTCGGAGAGAACGCGTGATTCACGCACCGGCTCGGCGGGAGCCTCGCCCTCCCGAACAAAGGCGCAGTTTTTTATTGGGATTCGGAACACCGTCACTGCGAAACGTGCCATCGAGAGTCGATCGATGTTCGGAATGCGAGTCGCGGGTGCGACTCTCCTACGTTCGCCAACCTACTCGATCCCCAAATTGCGTTCGATGCTGAGCGCCTTGGGTGAGAGGATCATCTTGCGAACCGGATCTTTGTCCCTTTCTGTGCCGCGGACGCTGCTGGCCGTGCGACCAACGCTGGTCCATTCGTCTTCGGATTCGCCAGTCGTGTCTCGGTAATCCGTTGGCCGGGGTTTCAGAGACTTCATGGATTCTGCCGTGAATTGCTTCGTGGATCGCATCAGGCCGCAACCCGGCAAGCACACGCTCAATGCGACAATGACCGTCAGCCAACCAACTCGACACAACATGACCTGCTCCGGTGCCCCCCGAAGTGGGCGGGGTTGTGCCAGCTTTTGAGACGTGCGTCCAGAGCAAAGTTGGCGAGTCGCTCCGCGACTCGCATTCCAGTCACGGAGTGACTGGTCTACGGCTACTTGCCAGCCAATTTCGCGGCGCGTTGCTGCACCTCGACGGGGATCTTTTCCAACAGCATGTCGACCACGCGATCGGACGAGACTCCGTCGCTGTGAGCTTGAAAGGTCGTGACGATACGGTGCCGCAGTACTGGGTGCGCGACCGCTTTGATGTCCTCAGGGCTGACGTGAAATCGTCCTTCGAGAATCGCGCGGGCCTTTGCGCCCAGAATCAGATACTGGCCCGCGCGCGGACCTGCTCCCCAACCGATGTATTTCTTGACGAAGTCGGCCGCATCCGGTTCGTTAGGGCGGGTGGCTCGGACCAAATCGCGAGCGTAGATGAAGACGTGCTCGGCCACCGGCACCTTGCGAACGACTTCTTGCAGCGCGAGGATTTGCCGGCCGTTGAGAGCCGGCGTGAGCGTTGGATTCTCGCCACCGGTTGTTTGCTTGAGGATGCGCAGTTCCTCGGCGGCGTTCGGATACGCGACGACGATGTTGAACATGAATCGGTCGAGCTGCGCTTCGGGGAGTGGATATGTTCCCTCCTGCTCAATTGGGTTCTGTGTGGCGAGCACAAAGAACGGAGCCGGGAGCAAATAGCTGCTGGTGCCAACCGTGACGTGCCGCTCTTGCATCGCCTCCAACAGCGCGGCCTGCGTCTTCGGCGGCGTGCGGTTGATTTCGTCAGCCAGCAGGATGTTCGTGAAGATCGGACCCTGCATGAATTGGAAACTCCGCTGTCCGGTCTCTGGATCATCGCGAAGGATGTCAGTGCCGGTGATGTCCGAGGGCATCAAATCGGGCGTGAACTGAATCCGGCGGAACGACAACGACAAGATGCGTGACAGCGTGTTGACCAGCAGCGTTTTGGCGAGACCGGGCACTCCAATCAGCAGGCTGTGTCCGCCGCTGAACATCGAGATCAGCAATTGATCAACCACATCGCGCTGTCCGACGATGACTTTTCCGATTTCCTCGCGCATTCGCGAGTACGCCATCGCGAGTCCGCGAATGGCTTGCGCTTCCCGCTCACGAGCGGCGGCTTCCGATTCTTCGACCGGGACGTTTTGCGGATCGGCGGCTTCAGACATGGGCATTCCCGTACGACAAGGTGGCAGGGCATCGTAGCGTGTGGAAATCAACTTTGGAGTGCGGCGGTCCGAACCGCCGCTTTTCAAAACGGCTGGATTGAGAAACTCGCCACCAATTGAAAACAGGCAATCGAACTTGCCGCGTCTTGAAAAGCGGCGACTCAGGTCGTCGCAGTCCAAAGGTTCAATTTGGCCCACTACGGATGCCAGTGGTCTGATCGGATCGCAGATAGTTCTGTGACGGAATGAATCGCATGCTCTTCGCTGAGGCTTCGCTCGGCTCGCCATCGGGGGTCGTTTGCCGCCAGATGGTGACTTGCCGATTCCCGGTCGCGCGCAGCGTGTAGAGTTTCTTGGATTCGTCGAACGTGATCTCGTCGGCGCGAGCGTTGAAGGATCGGCCTTCGAGCTTCGCGTTCCCCTTGGCTTCCAGTTCAATGTACGGCTTCTGCGTGCCGGTCGGTTTGATTTGCACGATCTGCAACGACTCGCATTCGGTGTAGCCCCCATCTTTGGGGAGATGATCGGGATCAATGCGATCGAGCGGATGCACGACCGGGCCATAGACGATGTGAACTCGATCCTGAAACTTCGTCTGCCGATCGCGCATGTTGCCGATGGCTTTGCCTTGGAAGGTCACGGACGTGAAATCCCAATTTGCGACCTCGGATTCGAGCGGTCGATTGGCCTGCGCAACAGCTCGCGGCGCAAGTCCCGCCCGCTTGCCTTGGCCGGGACGCCACAAGTCGATCTTGCCGGGGCCGTTCGCTTCCATGCGGCCGCTGGTTTGATCAAGCGTCAGTTTCGCGAATTCGCCGTGTCGGATCTCAGACGGAGCTTCATCGACGTACAACTTTTGATCGACCTGAACACCGTCCTTGCAGATCACGCGCTGCACCTCGGCCGTCGGTGCGGGGCCGACCTCGTCGCGGAACGAGAGACGTTCGGTCAGCACAACTTCCATTTCCTCGCACTGCAAGCGGCTGTTTTTGAGCGTGGCTTCCACGTTGGCCAAGAACGTCGCGTTCTGGCCATCGAAGAGCATCTTCTCCGTCCACACAACGGCCAGCAGTGCTGGGCTCCCGAGCTCCCGGCCATCGAATGGATCGTTCTTGACCGGCATCCGCAATTCGCCCGCCCCTTCGATCCAAACGCGATTGTTCGGGCGATCGAGGATGACCTCCGGTCCTTCAATGTCGAATCCGCGCGTCCGAATCATCGCCGGCTGACCGAAGACATGCAGCACCTGTTGCCCCTCGCGGCTAGCGTTTCGCAGGTGCAACCGGTCACCAAGCAAACGCAACGGTTCGTCGTTTCCTTCACGTGGTTGTTGGAGATCGACTTGGCCTTCGGTCCAGACTTCGGTCAATTCGGCCTGGAGTTCGCCACGGTTGGTGACTTGGCGCGACGCACTGGGCAGTCGCACATTCGCACGAATCAAATCGGAACGGAATTGCAGCGGTTCCGGGGGATTGTTCTGGCTTTCGGGCGTGCCAGAGGTCTTGGTCTTCGAGTTGGCGGCGATCTCAGCGTCGCTCACCGCAACCTGTCGTACGCGCGGTCGCGACTTCGAGCCGCCGACCGATTCACTCGGCGCGGGCGGTTTGTCATCAAAGTTCACGATGAATCGCTTCGACTCGGCATTCATTTGCGGGCTCACTACGACGACCTTGTCCTGAGCCTGAAGCTGTCTCGGCCGAAATCTGCGAGCCGCAAGATCAGGAACCGAGCGTGAGGCCGCGTCGTTGACCGTGACGGTTGCAGCCTTGCGAGTGCTGCCAGCGTCGGCTTGGGAGCCGGCTCCGTCCGACAGGTTCGTCGGGCGGTCGTACCAAAGCTGGATTTGTTCCGCTTCGAGGCTGGTCCTGTGATTTGGTTGTTCGATCATCGCTCTGCCGACAAGGGTGAGCAGGTCCAGCTCCGTATCGATCACTCTTTGCAGATCGAAATGCGACTGCCACTTCGCCGAAGACTCCACTTCGTTCGAGCCAGGCACTCGGCGACGCATTCGACCGGGTCCGTCGCCGTGAACCGAAACCACTTGTCCGTTCTCGTCGTGAGTCAGTTGCAGTTTGGGACAATTCAGGTCAGTGGCGGAGGGTTTGTGTCGCACGAAAACCGATTTCAATTCTGGCCCCGCAGATTTCCGCGCCGCTGGAATCACATCCAGATTCAAGGTGCGAGCGACAACGTCATAAACCAAACTGGTTGTCAGAACGGTCCAGCCTCTACTCGGTGACTCGGCAACGACACGTCGGCCAGTCATGCGCGCCTCCCGCACTTCATACCGACCTCGGTTGGTGCCCGACGTTTTGCGTCTGTTCTGCGAATCGAGGCCATCCGGGATCGGTCCGGCTGCCGACATGGCTTTGGGGCCATTGCCTCGAAAGATCGGAACGATCGTCGGAGCGTCGCCTCGCAATCGCGGCGTGCTGTCATTGCCTCGATCGGGATCGTCCTCGAATTCCAGCCGGAATTCTTCGCCCTTCAAGAGATCTGGCTCGGCGTTGGGGATGAACCGCTGGACGATGACGTTGCCATGAAATGAGGCGACTGGTTGCTCGGGATTGAAATGAAAGCCTTCGTCACAGGTCACATGCAGCGGGTTATCCGGATCGGCGAGATCCATTTCGACATGTCCGCGCAGCTGCACGCGACCGAATCCGGCAACCGCTAACAGTTGGTCTGGCCGATGCGACTCGACTGACGGCAGCAGATCCGCCTTGAAGCCAAGCTCGGCGGTCCCGCAATGCTGTTGATAACTAAACTCCACGGGCGAATCACTATGCACCACTGGCGATTCGTTGTGCAGCTCAAGCGACTTTTCATAGAAGTAGAAATCACGGCCACGAATCGACAGTCCGTCCGGACCGCTGGCAACGACTTTGCCCTCGAGTTTGCCGCGGATCACACGACCATACTTGCGATTTTTGATCGGATCGAACTCCGAAGAGAACTGCACGAGCCCGGAATCCGACACAAGCGTCATTGGTTGTTTGTTCGCACGGGAATCGGAATCAGCCTCAGTCTCACCAGGAGAGTCGAACCAGATCATCGCGAACGGACGAAACTCATAGAGATTCTGCAACTTGTCTTTCAGTTGCCATTTGTTCGTGTAGATCACGCCATTCGCCATCGCAATCTGACGCTTCGCTTTAGCCGCCCACGGAGCATCGGGCAGAAACCGTTCCGCATCTTGGATGTTGCCAGGGGGCGGTTCGAATTTCAGCTCGTCGTGATTTTCGTTCGGGCGTTGTAGAGCAGTCAGCAGCTTGGGTGCCAAACGCGGAGTTACCACCAGCGCGTACATCCAGTACAGCCCGGTCAGGCTGGCGATGACGGTCAGCGTGCAGGACAACCGCTTGAGCACAGAAGACTCCAGGTGCGCGAGCTACACAGGCGAGGAGGTATTGCGAATTGCAAATTGCAAGTTGCAAATTGGGAATTGAGGGATGGCGTGCGAACGACGATCCCTGCCCGATTGCTTTTCAATTTGCAATTTGCATTTTGCAACTTTCAATTTTCAATCCCCCCTTCTGCAGCAGGAAGGAGTCCGATCACGTCGGTGATGTCGATCAAGCCAATCGGCTGTCCATCGTCATCGACGACCGGCAGTTCGCTGATCTTGCGATTCGACAACACCTCAACCGCGTCGTGCAGCAATGAGTCCGCATCAATCGTCAGCGGTGACCTCGTCATCGTCTCGCCGATCGGTCGATCCAATTGCCCCTCACGATGCTGTTCGAGCAGCCGAGCCAAATCGCTGTCCGTGAACAGTCCGCTCAGCCGTCCGTCGCCGTCGATTAACATGACCGCTCCGGTGCGGCGGCCGTGAGCGGTTTGCGAAGAGAACACCTCGCGGATCGTCGCCGACTGTGACGCGATCCGCAGTTGTGCTCCACGTCGCATGACTTCGCGGACGGTGCGCAACCGACGCCCCAAGCTGCCTCCTGGGTGCAAGACCGCAAACTGCTGCGGTGTGAAACCTCGCGAACGACTAAGCACGAGGGCGAGCGCGTCACCCACTGCCAGCATCGCCGCCGTGCTGCACGTCGGAGCGAGACTCATCTGCCCCGCCTCCCGAATCGAACCAAGCCGCAGCACAACCTCGGCCTGTGAACCAAGCGTGCTGAATTCATTCGCCGTGAGCGCGATGCACGGCAGTCCGAGACTGCGCACGGCGACGACGACGTCACACACTTCTTGTGTTTCACCGCTGTTCGACAACGCCAACAGCACGTCGTCGCTGCCGAGACATCCGAGATCGCCGTGCAACGCCTCGGTCGGATGCAGGAACTGCGACCGAGTACCGGTCGAGGCCAACGTCGCAGAGACCTTCTGTCCGATCAGTCCCGCCTTGCCGATCCCCGTGACGACGACTCGGCCATTCGCTTGCAGGATCAGTTCGACTGCGCGGCAGAAATCCGTATCCAGCCGACTGGACAGTTCGAGAAGCGTCTCCGCCTCTTGCTTGATGATCGCACGACCCTCACGCAGTTGCTCGAACTGCGAGAACGTCGCGGCCGTGCGACCCGCCACCGCTGCCATGCTCATGTCGTCGTCCTTGACCGTAGCTCTGTCGCTCCGCGACAGGAAAGTCGAGTTGCTTCCAGCGATGGGTTATAGACCCGTTCAAAAAAACGAGTCAATTGGGCACTGGCGTGGCAGATGCGTCTCGCATCCGACGCGAGACGCGTCGCCCATGCTGCTCAGAACCCCAAGCCTTCGCCGTTGAGCACGCTGGTTCCGACGGTCCCGTCCTTGATCTCGAACATCGTCGGGAAGCGTCTGGCGAACGGCCGATTGCTGGCGGGACAGTACTGGCGGCTGTTCCCCTCGATCGCTGCGACTCCCGGAATGCGAGCCGACAGGCTGGCCGAGTGCAGGAACGAATAGCCGGGACACGACAGGTCTTGAACGCACAGAAACAAACCCAGCTTTTGAGCCGCCGCCGCGAGGATTAGCGAGTCCGTCTGTCCCTTGCACGCCTTGAGGGCCACGCCGGTGTAGCCAAGATCGCGAGCCAGCAATAGCGATTCGTAATCGACCAAACCTTCGTCCAACACGACAGGCTTTTGTTTGGCGACCTCGTGCAGTTTCAACTCCGGGTGAGCTTTGAGATGCCGGCTGGTCGGCTGTTCGATGTACTGAATCCGATCGTAGGCGGCAGGCGATCCGGCTTTGATCCGCGCGAGGAATTCCAAAACGTAGGCGGCGTCCTGGCACTTCTCGTTGAAGTCGGTCGAATAGACCCACTCTTTGCAGCCCCGCTTGGCCTGAGCTTCCGCCGAAACTTTCTCGACCTCCAGCACGCGATTCACGTCCCAGTCGAGATCATCGCCGTTGAGCTTGATCTTCAGATGGGTCAGCCCGTTGTAGTTGATCCACTCTGGCAGCGTTTCGGGCAGCTTGTCGTTGATCCGCTTGGTGATGTCGGCGGCGGTCAGCGGGTCGAGCGCTCCGACCAGGTGATACAGCGGCATCCGAGCTTTCGGCTCGCGCAGCGTGTATTGGTCGAGGTACTCACCTTTGAATTGCTCATCGAGGTACGACGACAAGTCCTCGTGGATGTACTGCTTCGACAGCGCGTTGTAGCTGTTGATCTGATTGACTCGGCCGAAGCCGTCGTGAATCGCAGCGTCGAGCGGACTGGCGGAGACCAATTCGGCCAACTCCGGCATCGGCTCGGCAAGCTTCAGCTCCTGCGGGATGATCTTGCTCCCCAGGTGCGCGTACTCGCCGGAGATGTGGTAGACGATGTCGATCGGGTCGGAGTAATCCGGGAACAGCGTCGCGAGATCGCAGACGCGCTCGCCGAAGTCCATCATCGCCTTCTCGGCATCATCCGGGCTGACTTTGTCCGATGGCCAGGCCCAAACGTTTCCGACCGGCATGCTCCCCAGCCCGGTGGCGTGTTTGCCCGATTTCGTCTCAACGACGACCTCGACGTTGATGAGGACGGACTTGGTGACAACTCGACCACCAAACTTCACGGGGGCGCGAAAGGTGATCGGTTCAAAGGAGCAAACCGCCTCCTTGATGCGGATGTCAGAATTCTTGGACATGCCGGTGGGGTATAACCTGGGGGCCTCAAAAAACAGAAACGCCGGATTGGCCTCGATCAAAGTACCTACCTCCGGCAACGTCGGTCGGAGCTTAGCTGGAGACGGCAAACGCATCAAGAAGTTCACGGCCAGTCCATCTTGTGGCAATTCGGGGATTTTGGGACAACCCCGCCCCGGAATTCCGGTCGTTACACCAGCACGACGCGCCAGCGAGTGATTCTCGCCGGAGCCACTTGCTGGCGCGCCGTGCTTATCCAGTGTCACGGAATTCCGGTCGCCAGCGAAGAGAGGGAACTCATGCGACGGCTGTTTGCCATGGCGTTTGGTGTGCTGCTCGGAGCGGCTGCCATGTTCATCGCCTTCAAGTTTCATGTCGTGCGGACCAAGGACGATTGGGTCTTCGTGCCCAAACCCAGTGCCGCGTTGGTCGATGCCTACGTCGATGTCCGCGAATGGGACACCGCCGAATGGACCAAGCACACCCAGTTGGTCAAAGCCCTGGTGCTGACCGGCCGAGCTGATCTCGTCCGCAAAGCCATCACGACTCGCTTCATGGACAAGACATTCGGCGAAGCACCGCCGCGCGACGATGACACATCGCTCGAATTGCCTGACTTTGAGCGGAAATAGCCATTACGAAACCGGGGAACCGGGTAACGGAGAATAGGGAATGAGGAATGAGTGACGCAGAACACAACCGCTGCAATTCCTTATTTCCCGTTCTCGGTTCTCGGTTCTCCGTTACCCGGTTACCCGGTTTGTCTTTCCTCGTTGTGACGGCTCTCGCCGTCGGCTGCCGCACCGCACGAAACGACATCGGCCAGCTTCCCGCCGAGCACTCCGTGCGCGCTGAGCAGTTGCAGGTCATCAGCGACATGAAGCTGAAGCTCGACCATCCGCTGATCCAAGACCTGATCCAACTCCGCAAAGACGTCGCTCAGGAACTGCAACTCCCGCTCGAAGGCCGCGACGTCGTCGTCTACGTCTTCGGAGACAAGACCAAGTACCAGCAATACCTCGACAAGACCTACCCCGGCCTGCCACCACGCCGAGCGTACTTCGTCGGCACGCCGCGCGAATTGGCTGTCTACACCTTCTGGGGCGAGAGCATCCAAGAAGACCTGCGGCACGAGTTCACGCACGGCCTTCTGCACGCGCAACTCAAGGACGTCCCGCTTTGGCTGGACGAAGGCTTGGCCGAATACTTCGAGCTGCCGCGATCCACTCCCAACAACGTCAATCGCGAGTACGCTCGCAAGCTCGGCATCGCCATCGCCAACAATTGGGAGCCAGACCTCGACCGCTTGGAGTCCCTGCAAGATGTCATCCAAATGCAGCGAGCCGACTACCAAGAGTCCTGGGCCTGGGTCCACTTCCTGCTGCACAACTCCGACGACTCGCGAGAAGTGCTGCTGAACCACCTGCAAGAGCTGCGCGACAATCCACACCCCGCCCCGCTGAGCACAGCCTTGCGAGACACGCTGCCAGAGGTCAATTCCCGCTACCTCGCGCACCTCTCAACGCTCAACACGATTCAACCGGCGAGCCACAGTCGTTGAGCGAACGAACGATAGGGGTAGGAACGACTGATTGAGTTCAGTCGCCCCTCCCTCCGAACCGGACGGGCGGGTTTCCCGCATCCGGCTCTCCGGTTGATGGTCTTACCTGCGAGAGGATTGAACGGCCAGAGCATGGGCGGTCGT
>SYJG01000528.1 GCA_005798445.1 Planctomyces sp. | reverse complement strand
TGCGAGCCGTGCGTCAGGTGTCCGCCCTGCGCGAGTGTCATGGCGAGGTAAGTGTCTCCCGGCCTGAGGACTGTCAAAGAGACGGACATATTGGCTTGCGAACCGGCGTGCGGCTGGACGTTGGCGTGTTCGGCTCCGAAAAGTTGCTTGGCTCGCGCGATGGCCAGACTTTCAACGACATCGACGAACTCGCAGCCGCCGTAGTAGCGGCGTCCCGGATACCCCTCGGCATACTTGTTGGTCAGGATCGTGCCGGCCGCTTCGAGGACAGCGGCACTTGTGTAGTTTTCGGAAGCGATCAGTTCGAGCCCATCGAGCTGGCGAGTCCGTTCGTGCTGAATGGCGTCAAAAAGTTCGGAGAACGTGGTCTGCAGCGCGGACATGATGACTCCTGGGCATTTGCGCTGGCCGGTCTCACTGGCCGACTGCGGCTCGCAAAAACGAGGCGGAGTTTTACTGATGGCTTGTTGTGAATGCCATCAATGCTGTCGAGCCTCGCGTCGAGGCGTTTGAAAGGTGTTTCATCACCTGAATAGAATCGTCCCATCAATCTTCAGCCAATTTCAACCGGCGGCGAATCGAAGTGCCACTCGTCCAAGACTTGCCGCGAGATCGCATTCAGAAAGTCGGTGAATGATGTCCAGAGTTCTGGTTGTGGATGATTCTCCCGTCGACCGCCGTCTGGCCGGGCGGCTGATCGAGAAGCTGGGAGACATGGAAGTCTTCTACGCCGTGGATGGAATCGCGGCAATCGAGCAAGTCGAAGCACATTTGCCCGACATCGTTGTCACCGATATGCAGATGCCGAATCTCGACGGCTTTGGACTGGTTGAAGCCTTGAAGACGCAGTATCCGTTGATCCCCGTGATCTTGATGACGGCCGCTGGCAGTGAGGTCGTTGCCGTCAAAGCCTTGCAAGTGGGAGCAGCCAGCTATGTCCCCAAGACCGCTCTGGCGGATGACCTGGCCGATGTGACGGAACGTGTGCTGATCATGTCTCGGGCGCAGCGGTCGCAGACGCGATTGCAAAACCGGGTGCCCCGTTCAACCACAGAATACGAGGTCGAAAACGATCGCGAATTAGTGTTGTCGTTGTCGTCCCAACTCCAGCAGCAATTCAACGCGATGAAGATCTGTTCGGACACGGACGGCTTGCGCATCGGGATCGCTTTGGAGGAAGCGCTGCTGAACGCTTTTTATCACGGCAATTTGGAATGCTCGTCGAAGTTGCGTGACGACAACTGCCAAGCCTATGCCGACCTCGCGACTCAACGTTGCGGCGAGTCGCCGTATAAAGAACGACGGATCTATGTCACGGTCAGCCTGACACGCGATGAGGCCAGGTGGACCATCCGTGACGACGGTCCCGGGTTTGATCCGTCCAAGCTGCCCGATCCCACCGAACCCGAATACCTCGAGCGGCCGCATGGCCGGGGACTGATGCTCATGCGCACGTTCATGAGCGAAGTGGCCTACAACGAGAAAGGCAACGAAGTGCGGATGGCCAAGCGTCGCAAATCCGAAGCCTGATCCACTCGATTACTTTCTCTGAGTGTTGGTCCCCATCAAACACGGAACTCCCATGACTGATTCCACACCGCGACGATCGGCACGGTCCTGGAGGCGTCGCTGGCGAAATTTCTCGCGGAATCTCAACGAGCGGCTGGTGCTGTGGTTGCTGCCGGTGTTGGTCGTTGGTTCGGGAGCGTTGTTGTGGCTCTTGAGTCATCAGTTCGATGCGCTGTACCAGGAAATGGCGTTGCAAGGTGCGTCACTGCAAGCTCAAACCATTGGGGAAGTCCGGCAGGTTTACACGAGCGAGGTGGTCGATCGGCTGAAGCCATTCGACATTCACGCCACGCACGATTACGCCTCGCAAGAACGCAGCGTGCCGTTGCCGGCGACGCTCACGATGGAAATTGGCGACCGGCTCAACAAAAACCGCGACGGGGCTCACATCCGACTCTTCAGCGAGTACCCATTTCCGCATCGGCGAGAGCGAATGCTCGACGACTTCGAGAAGAATGCGATCACGCACATGCGTGCCTATAACGACGAGATCTTTTGGCGAATTGAGAAGTTTGAAGGTCGCCCGTCCATTCGTCTGGCGTTGGCCGACCGCTTGAAGAAACAGAGTTGCGTCGACTGCCACAACTCGCACCCCGACAGCCCCAAGCGAGATTGGCAGCTCAACGACGTGCGTGGCGTGCTGGAGGTGATCCGGCCGCTTGATCAGAAGGTCGCCGCCACGCATTCGGCGCTGCTCTACACGATCAACGGAGCGGTCTTCGTCTATGGTTTCGGATTGCTGGGCATGTTGCTGCTGTTGCAGCGGATGCATCGCACGTCGCAACAACTGCGTCAGACGGAGGCTCGTACGCGGGCGATCGTCAGCAACGCGGCGGACGGAATCATTACGTTCGACCAGCATCTGCGGATCGAAGAATTTAATGACGCCGCCGAAGCGATGTTTGGTGTGAGCGAATCCGTCGTCGCCAATCAAGCGGCGATGGATTGGATCGTCGATTCCGATCGTCGGCTGCGAGACTTCGTCTATCACAAAGTCATCAACGACGACGACAGCAGTAGTGGCATCCGAGCCTCCTCAGATGTCCGCATCAGCACGAAATCATTGGCCTGCGAAGTGGAGGGTCGACGCAAGGACGGCACGAAGTTTCCAATGTCGCTTTCCGTCGGAGTCGTCCGTTGGGGCGAGCAAGTCCGCTTCACCTGCATCGTCCGCGAACTCACGAATCAAAAGCGAATTGAAGCAGCGCTGGAACAAGAGCGATCGGTCATTCAAGAGCTGATGCTCAATCTGACCGAGTCGATCTACATCTACTTCAAGGACGAACAGAGCCGCTTCCTGCGAGTCAACTCCGCGCTCGCGAAGAAGCTGGGCGTGAAAGAACCAGCGGAGGCGATCGGCAAGACCGACCAGGATTTCTTTCCGGACGACTATGCGCGTCACGCTTTTCGCGACGAGCTGGAAATCATGCGCACTGGCCAACCCAATCTCAGTATCGAGGAGCAGGCAACGTGGCCGGACGGTTCAAAGAGCTGGGTCTCGACCACCAAGATGCCGCTTCGGAACACTCGCGGCCAGATCATCGGGACGTTTGGCATCTCGCGGGACATCAGCGACATGGTCAAGGCTCGCGTCGATCTGCAAAAAGCCAAGAGCTCCGCCGAAGCGGCCAACCGCGCAAAGAGCGAATTCCTGGCCAACATGTCTCACGAAATTCGCACGCCGATGAACGG
>SYJG01000045.1 GCA_005798445.1 Planctomyces sp. | reverse complement strand
GAGCGATCGGCGCGGGTCTCCCGACCCCGCCGCACGCGGCTTGTAGAGGTACGCCGGAATCGGCCGCTCATCGAACGACTTGAACTGAATCCGTGTCGGCGCGACGAACGAGGCCGGATCAAGTCCGCCGACTTCGCTGAACGTCCAGCGGGTGAGTTCGCCGTCCGAGAACCGCAGCGAGTACGCTTCGGCCGGTGCCTCTGGCCGTGACAACGTGAAGCCGAGTGAGGTGCCGCTCGGTGAGAACTCCAAGCCGCTGATCACACTCAGCGGCACTCGAAATTCGCTGCGGCGTTGGCCGGTCGCCGGGTTCCACAGGAACAGGCGGCTCATGCCGTCGTCATTGATGAGGAACGCGACCGTCCCCGTTTCCCGATGCACGGTCAGCTCATCGACATCCCAATCGAGTCCGTCGGAAACCCACGTCCACTTCTGCGTCGCGAGGTCCAGCCGCGCCAGCCGCAAGAACTCCGAACCGGCGTCGGTCGTGAGATAAACCGTTCGGCCATCCGGCGCGAATGCCAATTGACCGATCGCCACTTTGCCCTCGGTCGGCAGCGGCAAATCGGTCCGTTCCTTCTTCTCGATATTGAACAGCGCGGCGTGCGATTCGTTGATCGAGACGTATCGGCGCAGCACCAGCCATTTGCCGTCGGCCGACCAATCATCCGCCTCCCAGGATTGCCCGTTGACCTCCATCAGCAATTCGTACGAGTCGGGCTTGCGCGGATCGACGCGGTACAAGTCCATGTCCTTCCCGTTGCGGCGATTGTTCGCCACGACCACCGCCGATCCATCCCGCTTCCACGCCTGCACGAGGTTGCGAGACTTCCCGTCGCTCAGCAACTGCGTCTGAAAGTTCCGGCGATCCCGCCGCCACAACTGAGCGTTCTCGTTGCCGCCGCTGTCCACCGACAACAGCAAAGCCCCGTCGCTCACGCCAGGGATAAATCGCCCGCTGACCGGCTCGTCGAAGAACGTGAGCTGCTCGCGCCGCCCACCCGGCTGCGTGACGAGATGCAACTGCGCGGCGTTTCCAAACCGAGTCGAAATCAGCATCCCGTTGCCGTCCGGTGCCCAGCCACGAAATGCCGCCGTGCGCGTGTTCTGATACTGCGACAGCTTCGCGACGACCTCGGCCGAGACGACTGGAACATCCTGCGTCTGAATCGCAGCCGGCTTTCGCGGATCGGCGTCAGCGGCGAAGGCCAGCGAACACGTCAGAACGGAAGCCACGCAGAAAGTCGCGAATCGCTGGTGCATGTTTCTCTCCCAGTCACCCGAAGCGGCCTCGAGGGCGAGCGCTTCAAGCAACTCCGTTTTCCAGCCGAGTGAAGCGTTCGCCCTCGCTGACGCTTCGGGTTAGTGTGCTTGCACGGTTTATCGTGGCCAGCTCACACGAACAACCAACGCAGAAACGCCAGCAGGCCGAGTCCCGCTCCGAGCAGCACCCACCACGGCTTGTTCGTCGCAGTCGGCGGTGCGTCCTCCAGCGACAGATAGTTTTCGCACGACGGACAGCGCGGTGAGTCCTCGTAGACTTCGGTGCCACAGTGGGGGCAGGTGATGGTGGACTCGCCGTCGAGATTCTCGTTGTCCGATTCGTCATCGCTCCATTCATCGTCTTCATCGTCGTCCCACGTTTGCTGCCGCATCTTCCTGTCCCCGATCTTCCTGTCGAACCTGCGCTTTCAAATAGCCGAGCTAGGAATCGATCACATCGGTAGTACGCTACCGCATCAGTTGGAATGCGACCACGGGCCGAGGTTCGACGAATGCCGCCAGCGGAATCTTTGGAGACCTTCCTGTCCCGTCTGAACCGCAGCAAGCTGCTGTCGCGGGAGCAGATGGCGGACTTGTGCGACGCCTCGCACGCTCGCAGCACGCCGCGCGAGCTGGCGAAGTGGCTCGTGCAACAGCGATGGCTGACTCGCTGGCAAGCGACACAGTTGCAGGAGGGACACGAGCAACTGCATGTCGGCAAGTACCGGCTGCTCGACCTGCTTGGCCGAGGTGGCATGGGGCTGGTCTTCCTCGCCGAGCATTCGGCCACTCGCCAAACCGTCGCGTTGAAAGTCATGACGCAGCTCGGCAATCCGAAAGGGATGAAGCGGTATCTGCAAGAGGTGCGGGCGGCATCGGCACTGGCTCATCCGCACATTGTTCAGACGCTGGAGTCGGGCGTCGCCGACGGCTGCCACTTTCTGGTGATGGAGTTTCTGCACGGACTCGACCTGTGGGAAACGATGCGGACGCAGTCACCGCTCTCGGTCAGTTGGTCGTGCGAGGTCGTCCGGCAAGTGGCGCTCGGACTGCAACACGCTCACGAGCAGGGGCTCGTCCATCGTGACATCAAGCCGTCAAACATCTTCGTTTCGCCGAACCCGGACTTCGCGACACCTCACGCCCGCATCCTCGATTTCGGTTTGGCACACATCGCCACCGAATCGCTGTCGCTGAATCCTGTGACGCAAACCGGAGCGGTCTTGGGGACTCCCGATTACATCTCCCCCGAACAGGCGATGAGCGCGACGCACGCCGACATCCGCTCCGACATTTTCAGTCTCGGCTGCACGCTGTTCCAAATGCTGACCGGCGAAGTTCCGTTCCCCGGCGACAACGTGATGCAAAAGCTGATGGGCCGCATCACGACGGTCCCGCCGTCGGTGAGCGCGCTGCGAGCCGAAGCACACTCCGACCTCGACGAGTTGGTCGCCAACATGCTGCGCACGAATCCCAACGACCGTCCGCAAACTCCGGCCGAGATCGCTGAAGAACTCGACCGCCTCACGCTCAAGATTCGCCGCCACGAAGCACGCATCGCGCGGCTGAGTCCGAGGAAGCCGACGTCGCAATCACGGTCGCGCCGCTCGTAGGTCAGGCTTTCTAGCCTGACCCGAATTGGCAAAACGGCGTCGATCCCCATTCGGGTCAGACTGGAAAGGCTGACCTACTTCAGGCCGTCTCAATCTGCGCGGCGTCTTGCAGGCCGAGTTCTTGGATCGCCAACTCGCGGATTTTGAACTTCTGGATTTTGCCGGTGACGGTCGTCGGGAAGCTGTCCACGAACTTGATGTATCGCGGCGTTTTGAAGTGAGCCAAACTCGCGCGGCAGAAGTCGCGGATCTCTTGCTCGGTGACTTGGCTGCCTGGGCGGAGCTTGATCCAGGCGAGGACTTCCTCGCCGTACTTCCGATCGGGGATGCCGACGATTTGCACGTCTTGAACGGCCGGGTGCTGGTACAGCCGCTCTTCGATTTCTCGAGGGTAGATGTTCTCGCCGCCGCGAATGATGAGGTCTTTCAGTCGGCCGGTGATGCGGAAGTACCCTTCGGGAGTTCGCAGTGCGAGGTCTCCAGAATGCAGCCAACCGTCAGCATCGATCGTCTCGGCGGTCTTCTGAGGCATGTTGAAGTAGCCCAGCATGACGACGTGTCCGCGACTGCACAGCTCGCCTGATTGGCCGTCTGCGAGTTCGCGGCCGGTTTCGGGATCGATGATTTTCACTTCGACGTCAGGCAGAGCACGGCCGACGGTCCCGACTCGCAAATCGATGGGGTCGTCGGTGACCGTCTGAGTGACCAGCGGCGAGGCTTCCGTCTGGCCGTAGCCGATCGTGATTTCGCTGGCTCCCATTTCGTGAGTGACTCGCTTCATCAGCTCGATCGGGCAGGGACTGCCGGCCATGATGCCGGTGCGGAGCGACTTCAGACTCCGCTGCGGGTAGTCGGGATGTTCGAGCATCGCGATAAACATCGTCGGCACGCCGTAGATTGCCGTGCAGCGTTCCGACTCGATCGCTGCCAGCGTCGCGCCAGCGTCGAACGTCTCGGCCGGAAAGACCATCGTGCTGCCGAGTGCGACACAGCAGAGCGTTCCCAACACACAACCGAAGCAGTGATACAGCGGCACCGGAATGCAGAGCCGATCGCTCGGCGTGAACCGCTGATTCTCGCCGGCGTAGTAGCCGTTCACGAGAATGTTCGCGTGCGACAGCATCGCCCCCTTCGGGAAACCAGTCGTGCCGGAGGTGTATTGAATGTTGATCGGGTCGACAGCGGAAAGTGTCGCTTCACGGCGAGTCAATTCATCCACCGTCACAGTCGAAGCACGAGCAAGCAGCTCGTCCCAAGGGAGCGTGCCTGGGAGTTCGCCTCGCAGCGAGATCAGCCATTGCAGCTTCGGGAATTGCTGGCTGCCAATCTCTCCGTGAGACGCCGTTGCGAACTCCGGACAAGCTTCTTCGAGGATCGCTCGATAGTCCGCCGACTTGAAGCGGTCGCTGAGCGCGAGTCCGCGCACCTCGGATTGAGCGAGCGCGTATTTCAATTCCGAGGCTCGGTAGCTGGGATTGATCGTCACCAGCACGACGCCGATTCGAGCGGTCGCGAATTGCAGGATCACCCACTCCAGGCAGTTGCCGGACCACACGCCGAAGTGGTCCCCTTTTTGGAAACCGAGTGCCAGCAAGGCTCGTGCGGCCTCATCGACTCGCCGGTCGAAGTCGGCCCACGAACAGCGGACGCCAGTCGTGCAAAAAACAATGGCATCCTGATCCGGAAGCCGCCGAGCGGTCTCGCGCAGAGCCGCTCCGATCGTCAAACCTTTCACCCACGGGACTGCTGTGTCGCTCATGACCGTCCTCCGAGAATGATGTCTCGCGAGCATTCTAACGGAACCCGCACGACTCGCCTCTCTAAGTCGGGTCTTTAGAATGAACTCGCGACGTCGTCCTCAGGCAAGCAACCCCACCGAGATTGTCTCGGTGGTTACGGGCTTTTGCACCACGACTTTGACCTGAGTCGCTGCGTAGTGCAAAAGCCTAAGTCCACCGAGACAAGCTCGGTGAGGCCTGAAATCATCGCTTGAGCGAGAGGTCGTCTGAGGAGTCCGATTATGTCCGAGGCCGTCATTCTTTCCGCCTGCCGCACGCCGGTCGGTAAGTTCCGAGGCAGTTTGTCGTCCGTGCCAGCGACCGACTTGGGAGCATGCGTCGTGCGCGAAGCGGTCGCTCGCGCGGGGGTTGCACCGGCGGATGTCGATGAGGTGATTCTCGGCATGGTGTTGCCGGCGGGAGCAGGACAAGCCCCGGCTCGACAAGCGGCACTGAAGGGTGGTCTCCCCGCGACAGTCGGCGCGCTGACGATCAACAAGGTCTGCGGATCGGGATTGAAAGCGGTGATGCTGGCGGCACAAGCGATTCGCAGCGGGGATGCAGAGGTCGTCGTCGCTGGCGGCATGGAGAACATGAGCCAAGCTCCGTGGCTGCTGCGACGCGAAGGGCCGGCCCTCGGCGACCGGCCGCTGATCGATTCGATGCTGCACGACGGACTCGAATGCGCCTTCAGCCGCCAGTCGATGGGACACATTGCGGACCACTTGGCTCAGCGAGCGGGCATCTCGCGAGAGGCTCAAGATCAGTTCGCGGTCGAAAGTCATCGCCGCGCGATGGCGGCGATCAACGCGGGTGCGTTCCGCAAAGAGATCGTTGACGTGTCAGTGGCTGTTCGCAGTGGATCGACGATTGTTTCCGTGGACGAAGGCCCGCGAGCGGATTGCGATTTGGCTCGGCTGTCGACGTTGCGCCCGGCGTTTGCCAGCGATGGCAGCGTGACGGCCGGCAACGCCTCGACGATCAGCGATGGAGCGTCTGCCGCTGTCGTGGCGTCGGTTGCGGTCGCCGAGCGAATCGGCCGTCAGCCACTAGCACGGATCGTCGCCTCGACAACGGCCGGAGGTCCGCCAGAAGATCTCTTCACGGCTCCAGTCGCGGCGATTCGACGAGTGCTCGCACGCGCCGGACGATCGCTGGCGGATGTCGATCTGTTCGAAATCAATGAGGCGTTTGCCGTCCAAATGCTAGCCTGTGTTCAGCAACTTGATCTGCCGCCGGATCGGGTCAACGTGCATGGTGGTGCGATTGCCCTCGGTCATCCTATCGGTGCCAGTGGTGCTCGCGTGCTGACGACGCTTTTGTTCTCGCTGGAACAAAAACAACTCCGCATCGGGATCGCCGCTCTGTGTTTGGGTGGCGGAAACGCCGTCGCGGTTTTGGTCGAACGTGCATGACGGTTTCGACGCTCTTGAAATGCAGTCGATCAACAAGTTGGCGGCACGCCCAACGACTTGCCCCCATCGATCGCGAGGGCAGTGCCAGTCACCATGCAGGCGGCATCGCTGGCGAGGTACAGAATCGAGGCGGCGATCTCTTCGGGATGGCTCATGCGGCCGAAGGCTTGCGCCAGCGGGCTAGCGGCGATCATCCGACGCTCGGTCGCAGCGCGATCAACGGCGGCTTCTAAATCGGCGTTCATCATGCCGGTGTCGCAAACTGGGCCGGGGCAGACGGCGTTGACTCGGATGCGGTCCTTCGCGTGACACAGAGCCAAGCTTTTAGTCAGGCCAATCAGAGCCATTTTGCTGATCGAGTAGACGGGGTCGTGAGCTCGTGGCAGCAATCCAGCGTTGCTGGCGGTGTTCACAATGCTCCCACCGCCGGAGCGGGTCATGTGCGGGATGGCAAACTTGGCTCCAAAAAACGCGGCTTTGAAATTCGTGTCGAGGCAGTTGTCCCAGTCGGACTCGGAGACGTCGTGGATTTGCTTGACCATGCCGATGCCGGCGTTGTTGACCAGGATGTCCAGTCGGCCGGCGATCGTCGCGGCCTGATCAATCAAGCGTTGTAAATCAGCAACATTGCGGACGTCACAGGCCGAGGACTGGATGCCCAGCGTCGCCAGGGACTGTTCGGCTTCTCGACTGATGCGATAATCCCCCACGAAAACTCGGGCACCGTGCTGAGCCAAGAGGAGTGCGGTGGCTCGTCCGATTCCGCTGGCTCCACCGGTGATGACGGCGACTCGGCCAGAAAGGATCGCAGGGGAGGTCATCGCAGGCTCCTTCGGCAGCCCGTAGAAAGTGGCTCAACTGGCTTCCAGGACGAGGGTTAGGCCGGTAAATTGGCGTCCCGTTGGGTGGGTGAATTTCAAAACGAGACAGATTGTCGCGAACTTCGTGGTGGTGACTCAGGTATTTTCCTGCCGTAGACTCGAGAGACAGCCAGAACGACTTGAAGTTAACGTCGGCTTTCATCGCAAGCAAACGGCGCGAATAGCTCTTGATGGGGGAAACTCGAATGATGCGAACGTGGAGCGGAAGTCGGTTTGTGTGCTGGGGCGCGGCCAGTCTGGCCCTCGCGATCAGTGCCTCCGTCGCGATCACGGCGGAGGAATCGGGATCGAAAGACGCGAAGTCCAAAGCTTCGGCCGCGGACGCCAAGCCAGTCGGCAAAAAGCGTGAAGAATTCACGACTGGCTCGTCCGACGTGCTCATCTCGTTCATTAACGAGCAAATCCGCCAAGGCTGGACCGACAACGAAATTGAAGCATCAGAAGTTGCCGGCGATGGCGAGTGGATTCGCCGCGTGTACCTCGACATCGTCGGCCATGTGCCGCCGATGGAAGAAATCGAAAAGTTCCTGGCCGACAAAGACAAGGCCAAGCGATCGAAGCTGATCGACAAACTGCTCGACGATCCCGGCTATGTCCGCCATTGGACGAACGTCTGGACCAACCTGATGATCGGCCAAGACACTCCCCAGCGAGTCAGCCGCAAAGGGATGGAGAAATTTCTCCGCGAAGCGTTCACCAAGAACCGTCCCTGGAATGACGTGGTGCTGGATATCGTCTCCGCCGAAGGGCACTTCGAGGAAAACGGTGCGGTCAATTTTCTGCTGGCTCAAATGGTGATGCCGGACGACGGAGTGCTCGCGACGGCCAAGACCACGCGGCTCTTCATGGGTATGCAGGTGCAATGCACGCAGTGTCACAACCACCCGTTCAACGATTGGCAGCAGCGGCAGTTTTGGGAGTTCAATAACTTCTTCCGCCAGTTGCAGAAGGAAGACCATCGGAAGTACGACGCGAAAGCGGGCCGCATGGTCGATGACTACTCCGAATTGAAGCGTCGCGACGGCGTCGCTGACCACGTCACCTACGAGAAGCGAAATGGCCTGATTGAAGCCGCATATCCGCGGTACTTCGGCAAGGATGTCGTGGACGACGTGGCCCAAAAAGACAAAGACGGCTGGGACGTCAATCGCCGCGAAGTGCTCGGAAAGTTGATGATCGACGGCGAGAAGTCGTTGGTCTCTTTGGCGATGGTCAATCGCATGTGGAGTCAGTTCTTCGGCTACGGCATCACCAAGCCGGTCGATGACATGGGGCCGCACAATCCGCCATCGCATCCGGATTTGCTCGATCGCTTGGGGAGTGAGTTCGTGAAGTCGCGATACGACGTCAAGCAACTCGTCCGTTGGATTTGCAACTCCGAGGCGTACAACCTCACCAGTCAAGCCTCGAAAGCCAACGAGGAGAAGGACAACCCGGCGGCCGGCACCTCGGCCATGTTCAGTCACGTCTACTTGAAGTCGATGTCGGCCGAACAACTTTACGATTCGCTGATCGTGGCGACGAACGCTCACAAGTCCGGCCGCTCTAGTTGGGAGCAAGCTGAAGACAAGAAGCGAGTCTGGCTGCGGCAGTTCGTGGTCGCGTTCGGCACCGATGAAGGGGACGAATCGACGACCTTCAACGGGTCGATCCCGCAAGCCCTGATGATGATGAACGGCGATCTCGTGAAGGACGCGATCAGCGCGCAGAAGGGAAGCTTCCTGAACACGATCCTGGCCGAGACTCCGAAGGACACCGATCGAATTCGTCGCCTCTATTTGACGGCACTCGGTCGTACTCCGAATCCAAGGGAAGCCAAAGGTGCGCAAGACTTGCTCCGAGCGAACTCGGACAAATTGGCTGCGTACCAAGACATGTTCTGGGCACTGTTGAACTCCAACGAGTTCATTTTCATCCACTGAAATCGCAGATTTGAAGTCTGCAATCTTTGAATCACCCAACCTTTCGAAAGGAAATTCCATGAGCTTCATTCCCGCCGGCATGACTCGCCGACACTTCATGCGTCACATGGCCGCCAGCGCGGCCACGATCCCCGCCATTCAGTTCATGCAGCACCTGCAAGTTCACGCGGAGACCGTCAAGAAGAATCAAAAAGCTTGCATCCTGATGTGGATGGGGGGCGGACCTCCGACCATCGACATTTGGGATCTGAAGCCGGGCAGCAAGAACGGCGGCGAATTCAAGCCGATCACGGCTGCCGGTACGCAAATCAGCGAGCACATGCCGAAGACGGCGGCTCAGTTCGACGTGCTCAACGTCGTGCGTTCGATGAGCACTCGTGAAGCTGATCACGGCCGCGGCCGCTATTTCATGCACACCGGTTATGTGCCGAACCCGACCGTCGTGCATCCGACGTTTGGCTCGGTGGTCAGCCATGAGCTCGGATCGAAGCGAAAGGAACTGGAAATCCCGTCGTTCGTCTCGATCGGTGGCGATCCCGGCAGCCCGGGTTTCCTGGGCATGTCGAATGCCGCGTTCGTCGTGAACACACAAGGCCGCATCCAAAATGCCGATACGGACGGCATGGACGCGGGACGATTCCGACAGCGACTCGCGATGCTCGGCACGATTGAAGACAACTTCATCGCGTCGAAGCGCGGTGAAGCCCCGCAGGCCCACAAGGACGTCTACAAGAAGGCCATCGACCTGATGACCTCGAAGCAGATGGAAGCCTTCAAGGTCGACAAGGAAGACCCGAAGACGATCGACCGCTACACGAACGCGGGTGCTCCGACAGGCGGAATGATGCGGGCTGGCGGTGAGTTCGGTCGCGGCCTGTTGATGGCTCGCCGCTTGGTCGAAGCCGGTGTGCCGTTCGTCGAAGTCGGCATGGGTGGTTGGGACTTGCACGCGAACGTGTTCAACACGCTCAAGGACCGCAATCTGCCGTCGATGGACACCGCGATTTCCGCGTTGATCACCGACCTGAAGGAACGCAGCATGATCAAGGACGTCGTCGTGGTGTGGATGGGCGAGTTCGGACGCACCCCGCGCATCAACCAAGACGTCGGACGTGATCACTGGGCGGCAAGCTGGTCGGTGATGATCGGCGGCGGCAACCTCAAGGGTGGTACGCATGTCGGAGCAACCGACGCGGACGGACTGACCTGCGAGACCAAGCCGTATCTCCCCGGAGACATCTGGGCCACGGCATGTCATGCCCTGGGCATTCCGACGACGACGGTTCACACCTCGAAGCGTGGCCGTCCGATGAAGATTGCCAACGGCGGCACTCCGATTCCGGAACTCATCGGCTAATCAAGTGGTCTCTGAACGGACTCAAGACGGGGGCCGCTTGGCCCCCGTTTTCGTAACCGGTTTTCGATTCTCGAACTTTTGAAGACATGACCGAGCCGCACCCACCAGAACCTGCTGAAGATGCCGGCTCCTTGGAGCAGGTGCCGAATGCGGAGTTCGTGCAGCTCTTCACGAAATCCCAACGACGACTGTTCTTGTTCATCCTGTCTCAAGTCAGTCATCTGACCGACGCCGAAGAAATTTTGCAGGATACGAACGTCATCATCTGGAGCAAGTTCCATCAGTTTCAGCTCGGCACAAGCTTCTTCGCTTGGGCCGGAAAGATCGCGACCTACGAGATCCTCAAATACCGGGAGAAGAAACGAGCCGGCCGTCTGCAATTCAGCGACGAGTTCATCTCACGAGTCGCCGCCGAGGCGATCGAGTTGAGCGATGAGCTTGAACAACGTCGCGAGGCGTTGTCCGAATGTCTTCGCCGCCTGAAAGCGGACGACCGGGAATTGATTCAAGCTCGCTACGCTCCGGGCGAGAACGGTTTGAAAGTTGCCGAGCACTTGGGCCGGCCGGCCAACTCGGTTTATCAGTCGATCGGCCGCATCCGTAAAGTTCTGTTTGATTGCGTCACGCGCCGGCTGACCGCCGCGACGAGAACCACATGACACCGCGAGACATCTCCAACTTGTCGCCAGAATTCTTCGAGCTGCTCGAAGCGTTGTGCGAAGACCGGCTCGACCAAGCCGGTGCGCAACGGCTTGAGCAGTTCGTGCTGCGCGACTCGAATGCTCGGCGAGCCTACCTGGCCTACTTGGACCTGCACGGCACGCTGCACTGGAATACGGCGTTCGGAACTGACGGGGCCAATTTCGAGCCGGCGGTTTCGCCGCGACTTGCGTCGGATTCAGACGCCGTCCAGCCAGCCGCAAAACGTGGTCATCGACGCTTACTGGTGTTGGCCGCCTGTGTCGCCGTGATTGCCGCGTTCTCGTTTTCCGCTGGCCGTTGGTTCGTACCGAACAATGACCAGCCTCAGCTTGCCAAAGACGGTGAACGAAACGCGATTCAACCACATCGCACGAACAACGTCGAATCTGAGGCCGTTGCGCGAAACCAGGAAGAACCATCACCGAGCCAACCGGTCATGCTGACCGAGCGTCCGAAATCGGAGAATTCGACGGCTGGGACAACAGACGGTCCGCGCGATCTGAACGCCACGGACAAGCCGAACGTCGTCGCGAGTGATGCACCCCCACAACGGCCAGCCAACAGCAATGCGGTGGGCAAAGCCGATGGTTCGGTGCAGAGCATCGTTGCCGTCATCAATGAGCACCTCGCTGCCGGTTGGAAGGTGCAAGGGGTCGAGCCGTCACCATTGGCCGACGACGCCGAGTGGCTGCGGCGAGTTTATCTCGACGTGGTGGGACACATTCCTCCGGTCGATGTCGCTGAGAAATTTCTGGCCGATCGCGATCTCCGCAAACGAGAGAAGCTGCTCGACACGCTGCTCGACGATCCGGCCTACGTCCGCAATTGGACGGTTGTGTGGACCAACCTTTTGATCGGCCGATCGGACTCGCGTGACGTCAATCGTCCCGCGCTTCAGAAGTACTTGCGAGAAAGCTTCGCGAGGAACCGTCCGTGGAACGAGATGGTCGGTGAATTCATCTCGGCCGAAGGTTCGTTCGATCAGAACGGTGCCACAAATTTCTTGTTGGCCCACTTGAATAACCAAGCGGTTCCGGCCACGGCGATCACGGCGAAGATTTTCCTGGGCCGGCAGATCGGTTGCACGCAGTGTCACGACCACCCATTCAACGATTGGAAGCAAGACGCCTTTTGGTCATTCAACAGTTTCTTCCAGCAGACGAAGGTGGCCCGCGTGGATCGCAGCGATGCCGCAGGCAAGATGAAGTCGCAAGCCTCCGCGCTGGAGACGAAACACGTTGGCGGCCCGACGCACTTTGAGAATCGGCGAGGAGTAGCACTGGTTGCGTATCCGAGGTTTGAGGGCAACGCCATCAATGAAGACGCCGACACGAACCGCCGTCATGAGCTGGCGAAGTTGATGACCGCAGGTGACAAGCCACAGGTGGCCGAAGCGTTCGTGAACCGCATGTGGGATCACTTCTTCGGCTGCGGATTTACTCGTCCGGTCGATGACATGGGACCGCACAACCCAGCGAGCCATCCGGAACTCTTGGATCATCTCGCCCGCGAGTTCGTCGCCAGCGGCTACGACTGCAAGCAACTGATCCGCTGGATTTGTCTCAGCGATTCGTACCAACGCAGCAGTCGCTTTGGGAAATCGAACGAGCAAGACAACCCTGAGACCGGTGCGTCTCCGCTGTTCAGCCGCGTCTACGTCAAAAGCATGACCGCCGAGCAGTTGTACGACTCGCTGTTGCTGGCGACCGGAGCGGACAAGACACCGCTGGCCACCGGCGATCATGACCGCCGCCGCCACGAGTGGCTGCAACAATTCGTCCACGCTTTTCAAACGGATGAAAACGACGAGTCGATCACGTTTGAGAGCAGCATCACTCAGGCGTTACTGATGATGAACAGCGAACTCACGCAGCAGGCTCTCAGCATGGACCGCGGCACGCTGCTCGAAAAGCTCATCAGCAGTCGCGACCCCGAGGCTGAGAAGATCCGACGTTTGTGCCTCGCCACGCTGACTCGGTATCCGACTCCGAAAGAGCTACAAGCCCTGCGACGGTTGGTCCACGAGGGAACGACGTCACGCACGAACTCGGCCGGCTGGCAAGACGCCTTGTGGGCGTATCTAAACTCCAGCGAGTTCGTCCTCGTGCATTGACCGGGCTGCTCCAAGTCCTCCAGGTGTAGGCTGAAGTTTTCCGGAGGGAACTGAGTTGCCGTCTGTTTCCGAAGAAGACACTGGGCGTTTGGGAAATCGTGGGATCGGAGTACTCCAACTACGACCAGCAATTTCGTGTGACAAGCCGTTGGCGTCACTTGCCATGAGAGCAAGGATCGCGCTGATTCCCAAGAAAATCGTGGAAACGAAAATGAGATCGAATTGTTGCCACCAGATCGCCCCCACAACACTCAGCGTAAAGAGCACAAGGAAGTAAGTTGCGCGTCTTGAATATCTACGTCGGCGAAGCTGTGCGTCGTTGACTTCCGAGTCAAGCAATTCCTTTGCCCGTTTCCAGGTTTCTTCCATGATACTGCTCCTGAACTTTTCGGAGTGCTTGCGCGATCTCGGCCTTGGCGATGAGCACACCAATCATCAGCCATTTTTCAATTTCCTCGACCGCAAATCCCGAATCGTGCATGTAAGTCGCAGCCAGTGCCTTC
This sequence comes from Planctomyces sp., assembly GCA_005798445.1. Taxonomy (GTDB): domain Bacteria; phylum Planctomycetota; class Planctomycetia; order Planctomycetales; family Planctomycetaceae; genus SXKJ01. Next base: position 4,584 of record SYJG01000045.1, on the reverse strand, counting down.
CACTCATCTTCAGAGAGATCCTCTGGCACGAATAAATCCCGGCCAATGATATGCAGGATCCCACGAAATCGTTGGAGCCGCCTTCGATTCCAGTGGTACTTCAAGATTGCCAAAGCAATTGACAGTACCCCAACGTTTCCTGCGAGAATGAGTCCTTCACGCAACATATCCACCACCTCCGGGCGAGGTGTGCCTTCTACTTTGCGCAAACAATTTGGACAAGACCTTTCTTGGTGATGACGATTGTCCGTCTGTCGTCACCAGCGCCAGTCTTTGACGCCCGGTAGATTGCGGATGCACTCGGTTGGCCAGCGGCCCTCTTTCAGGTCGATGATGACCTGAGCGGCCATGCTGAGCGTTCCCTGTTGGGATTCGTGGTCCAGTCCGCCAAGATGGCCACAGGTCAAAACATTGTCGAGCGTTAGCAGCGGGCTATCGAGCGGCAGCGGTTCTTTCTGAAAGACGTCGAGTCCGGCGGCTCGCAGGTGGCCGGACTTGAGAGCGTCGTACAGAGCGACCTCATCGATCAACGGGCCGCGAGCGGTGTTGATGAGGATGGCACCTCTCTTCATTCGCCGTAGCGAGTCGGCGTTGATGAGGTGCCGCGACGATTGATCCATTGGAAGGTGCAGCGACACGAAGTCCGATCGAGATAAGAGGTCGTCCAGAGAAGTAAATTCGACCTGCCATTGCTCAGCGAACTCGCGATTGGGAAACGGATCGAATGCCAGCACATTGAGTCCCAATCCGCGTGCGCGAGTTGCGACAGCACGGCCGATGCGACCAAGGCCGACCAGACCCAGTGTGCGGCCCATGACTCGCGGGGTGGGGATTTTCTCCCAGATGCCTCGGCGAACTTCGCGGTCGCGCTGTGGCAGGTTGCGAGCCAGCGACATCAGCATTGCGATCGTGTGTTCGGCGACAGCGTGATGGTTCACTCCGGGCGTGGTCGCGACGACGATCCTTTTTTGATCGCAGGTGGGGAGGTGGACGGCATCGAAGCCGACACCGGTGCGAGCAATGACTCGCAGTTTTTGGCACGACGAGATGACTCGCGCCGTGATTGGTTCGGAGCCGGCGATGCAGGCGTCGGCGTCTCGTAACGCGGTGATCATGTTGTCTTCGATATTCAAATCAAGCTTACGGTCCACGACGACCGTTTCAAAACCGGCGTTACTCAAGAGTTCAAAGTGCGGCCCGGCATCGCCGAGCAATGAAGTCACGACTACTTTCAAAGACATGAGCGTCAACCTTTCTTGGCAACCCAATCACGGATGTGGATTTTGTCGCGGTGCTTTGCGAACGTCGTTGTCCGCCGCAGCGTCCCTCGCCATTCAGCCGCGAAAACATCGCGGTTTCAGAAGCGAATTGAAAGGGTTCGGACTCAGTTCTAAACTGGCTGCCGTTGACGAATTGTCTGGCCATGTCTTGAGCGGCAATGGCCTTCCGCATTGAAAGGTCTCGACAACATGATTGTTATTCGACCAACACATGGAAGCTTGAACGCCGGAAAGGCGACTCTGACGACTTGCTGGTGGGGACTGCTGGCTCTGGGTGCCTTCTTTTTCGGTTCGGCGGCGGTGGCTCAGGACAAGAAGAAAGAAGAGAAGGTTGAAGGCAAGACGATTCAGTCGCCCGCCGATGGCTGGCCGCTCCGGCTGACGTATTACAGATCTTCGGAAGGAAAAGAAGCGGCGGTTGTCGTGTTGCTCCACATGAAAGGCGAGAGCCGTTTGACTTGGACCGCTCCGAAAGGCTTCGCTGAGCAATTGAACGCGAGGGGCTTCGCTGTCATCGCCGTGGACCTTCGCAAGCACGGGCAGAGTAAGCCGGGCGCGGAAGACGATGATCCGAAGAAAGCGGCTGCTCCGGACAAAGACAAGGCGAAGAAGGCGGCCGGCGGCAGCGATCTCAAACCGACGGACTATCCGCTGATGGTTCGCGACATGGATGCTGTCAAAAAATTCATCTTCGAGGAGCATCAGAAGGGAAATCTCAACATGCGCAAGATGGCAATCATCGCGCCGACAATGAGTGCGGCCATCGCCATCACGTTCGCGGCAGCGGATTGGGCGAAGGCACCCTACGACGATGCACCAAATCTGGCTGCGAAAACGCCGCGTGGCCAGGACATTCAGGCGATGATTTTTCTGTCCCCGGAAACCACGCTGCCACAGGTGCCGGCTCACCAAATCGCGGGGCAATTGAAGTCCACGCCAATGGCCGCATTCGTTGTGGTCGGCGGAAGCGACACGCAGGACAAAGACCAAGCCAAGAAGCTGTTCCAACTCCTCGGCGGCGACCCGGCAAAAACCGAGACTCCCAAGAAGAAAGCCGAGACGAAACCGGAACCGAAGAAAGCGGCTAAGGAGAAAGAAGCCGAAAAGGGTGCGGACAAAAAGAACGAGGAGCGATTCTTTTACGGCGAGCTAAAGGGGGTGAAGCTGCGTGGTACGGACTTACTCGGCAAGGGCCTCAAGATCGAAGAGGCGATGATCGGCTTCCTCGAAGACCATGTGAAATCTCTCAAGGGGCCGGTCTACGAGTGGCGCGACCGTCAATCGCGGCTGAACGAATAGCCGGGGCATTCGTAGGTCTGGCTTTTCAGCCTGACTCGAATGGACAAGCGGCGTCAACTCTTGATCGGGTCAGTCTGGAAAGGCTGACCTACACGTTCTTGCAGAACGCGAAATAGACCTCCGCCGCTTGGCGGAGTTGGCCGATGTCGATCCACTCGTTGACCGTGTGGGCTTGAGCGATGTCGCCGGGGCCGAAGACGACGGAGGGGACTCCGGCAGAGGCGATGCGCGAGGCGTGAGTGCCATACGGGACGCCCACTTTTTTGCGTGGTCCGGCGATCTTTGAGATGCAGTCGATGAGCCGGTCTCCGAGCGGGCCGTTGTGCTCATCGGACAGCGAGACTCCGACCAGCCACGGTGGCAGGTGTTCGACCTCGAAATCCAATCGCGCGGCGAAGTGCTGCTGCACCTGCTTGATGGCGTCCCAGCCGTCTTCACCGGGGATGACTCGGCGGTCGATTTCGATCTCGCAACTGTCGGGCACTGTGTTGACGCTGATGCCACCGGTGATGCGGCCGACGCTCAGCGTTGCCGAACCGCAGAGCGGATGTGCGGGGATCATCGTCGGCAGCTTCGCGGCGAATTCATCCAGAGCGGTCAGGACTCGACCCATTTTGTAGATCGCGTTGACTCCTTCGTGTGGCGCGGAACTGTGACAGGCTCGGCCGGTCGTCCGAATCTTCCAACGAGTCGCCCCGCGATGCGCAACCACGACGTCGAGTTGAGTCGGCTCTGCGATGATCGCGATGTCCGGTTGCCGGTCGATGATCGAACCCGCTCTTTTGGGATCGGTCCAGAGCGTCGTCAGATCGTTCACTCCCAGTGACGTCGATTCTTCGTCGCAGGTGCAAGACAGGATGACGTTCGGTGCGCCGGCTGGCTTCTCGCTCACCAGACGAGCGAATGCTGAGAGCATCGCGGCCATGCCCCCTTTCACATCGCAACTTCCTCGGCCGAAGAGCTTGCCGTCGCGGACGACCGGGTTGAACGGATCGGGGAAGCCGTCGGTTGGGACAGTGTCTTGGTGAGCATCCAGTAGCACGGTCGTTTTCGCGTTCGGCGAATCGAACCGCGCGATGACGTTCGCTCGGCCCGGAGCGACTTCGATACGTTGATACCGCACGCCGAGTTGCCGAAAGACTCCTTCGAGGTAATCGCTGACGCGGCCTTCCAGAAATTCCGGGCCGGACAAATCTCGGCCCATCGGGTTCACGCTGGGAATGGCGACTAAATCTTTGAGCAGATCAACGGGGTCCATTTCAAAATCTCCTAAACGATCGGAACTGGTGAGCCGGGTGGCGTCAGCCCCCGGACAATGTTTTGCCAGCGCAGGTCCGAGGGCTGACGCCGTTCGGCTCGCCAGACTCACTTGTGTGTGTCACTCAAGATATCCATCCGGCCTTCCTGCATGCCGAGTTGGCTCATCTTGCGGTACAAGTTGGTGCGGTGCAGGCCGAGCAGGCGAGCCGCCTCGGACATGTTGCCTTTGACTCGCTTGATCGCGCGGCGGATGTATTCCTGTTGGAACTTGTTGGTCGCGTCGGCCAAGCCGAAGTCGGAAGCGGTATCGAGGAACGTATCCTTTTCTGGGGTCAGAATGAAGGCGATGTCCTCGGCCTGGACCGTCGGGCCAGCGGCGAGGAACGCGACACGTTCCATCAGGTTGCGAAGCTCGCGGACGTTACCGGGCCAGCCGTGAGCCTGCATCCGTTTCTTCGCCTCGGCCGAAAGGCTGAGTGCTGGTCGCTTGGCTTGCTGGCTGAATTTTTCGAGGAAGAATTCGGCGAGTGGGATCACGTCGTCTGAGCGGTCTCGGAGCGAAGGAAGCTCCATCGTGACGACGCTCAGCCGGTAATACAGGTCTTCGCGGAAGCGTTTCTCGCGAACGAGCTGTGCGAGCTTTGCGTTCGTCGCGGCGACGACGCGCACGTTGATCGGGATTGTCTGTGAACCGCCGACGCGCGTGATGACTTTTTGTTCGAGCACGCGCAGCAGCTTGGCCTGG
>SYJG01000527.1 GCA_005798445.1 Planctomyces sp. | reverse complement strand
TGCTCAATCTCGCGAGTTCGATCCGTCGCAAACCTCTGTGGGCGACACCACGCTAATCTGGTCGGAGAGCCGGATGCGGGAGACCCGCACGTCCGGTTCGACGAGCGGGAAGTGGAACCGGAGCCTCACACGCCACCGCGCCACTTCTCGACTCTACTGACATCGTATGAAATTGCGCAAACCGGCGGTCACTTCCAGTAGACCTTCTTGACGTACCACACGACAGCAGGGACGACAAAGATCGGCAGCAGAAAGAAGAACGGAAACGTCGGCCAGACGAACTTGAAGATGACCAACTGGTCGAGAATGACCGAGCCGATCGTCCCCCAGCACATGATGAGGTAGCCCATCTGTTTGCGGCTGGCTTGCTCGTCCGGGGTGAGCTGCGACCAATAGCGGCGTGGACCGGCGGCCACCGCTTTCGGCACGGGTGCGGCGGCCGGTTGATTCGCGGCCTTGTCGGCCTTTTTGGTCTTCTTCGGTTCCGGCGCGGCTGGAGTTTCCTTCTTGACGACGACCGGAGTTTCTCGCGTCCCTGGCGGGTAATACTTCGAGATGGCCTGATTGATCGCCGGCGGGGCGGCGAGCACGGGACGCACGGGAAGGTCGAAGGTGAGCCGGAGTTCTTGCTCCAGCTCATCGGAGATTTCGTCCGTGCAGGCGACCAGGATGCAGTCGTCGTCGACGAACAGCGGAATGATCGAATTGCGGCGCACGGTGGCTCGCGCGACACGATCGAGCACTGTGTCGTCGGGGATCGTTTCCGAAAGATCGACGTACGACAGACCGAGTTCGACGGCGAACGCTCGTGTGGCGGTGTCGACGTCCGTCAGCTTCATTTGCACGACGGCGTCACGCACGGTCAGTCCACGCTTGTCGGCGAATTCTTTGAGCTCATTGATCTGCTGTTTGGTAATCGTGCCCTGTTCGGCGAGCACATTTTCCGTCAGACGGTTGCCGCTGCGCGACAGTTCTTCCGGGAATTCTCGACCCTGGCTTTCGTCGTATTCCCGCTTGCGCTCCGGGTCGGTCAGCAGCAGCATCGCCTTGGCCAGCTCATTGAGCAGTTCCTGCGATGGAATTGAATATTGCCCGGTCGCGTACTTGCGGACGTGCGCGTTGAGCTTTCGGTAGTTCGCGCGGATTTTCTCGGTGTTGTCCTCGAACTGCACCAACCGCAACAGCGTGTAGTGGTCCGGCGGACGCGGTCCATCGGGAATGCCGAGCCAATCCTTGTAGACGTCCAATGCCACGGGCGGTTCCTTTGAAGGCGGAGTTCAGAATTCACCTGAGGCAGTTTCAAAACCAGCACGACGCGCCAGCGAGTGGTCGTTTTTCTGAGATCCCGGCCACTCGCTGGCGCGTCGTGCTGGACTTGTATCTCCGAATTCCTAATTCCGGATTACTCAACGTGATAGTCCCGTGCGAGATTTTCGAAGATATCCACGTCGGTATTCTGCAAGCCGCCACGAACGATTTCGGTGGAGGCGGCTTGTCGGCTGGTCAATTCCATGCCGGTGCAATTGATGCGGCCATTCGAATCGTAGGAATAGGTGACCTCGACCGGCGATCCGGCAGGCAGGTTCGACGGTAAGCCCGTGATGTAGAAGTCGCCGATCTGTTCGCAGGCATCCGGGTCCATCGCGTCTCCTTCCAGCACGCTGACGTGAATCCGCTGTTGATTGGCCGTGGTGGTCACGAACTTCTGCTTGACGCTGAAAGGAATCGAAGTGTTCTTGGGAATCATGATATGGTTGATCTTGCGGCTGCGATTTTGCGGGTCGGTGATTTTGACCCCTAGCGAGTGCGAATTAACGTCGCTGGTCTGCACCGAACGGAGCCGGTTGATGACCATTTTTCCCATGCGGCTTTCGCCGCCAGTGGCCTTCGCTTCGAGAATGGCCGCGTGAATGGCGGCTCCCTGAGCGACCGCTTCTTCTGGCTGAACGTCGCGAGAAGGCGAACGGCCGGCGACTTCGGTCAGCATTTTTTCGACGATGGGCATGTACGTCGAACCGCCGACCAGGATCAGGTCATCCAGGTTTTTTGTGCTGACTCCTGATTGTTGCAGCACCAGTTCGGTGGTGTCGCGCGTTCGCTGCAACAGATCGGCGGTCATCCGCTCGAAGTCGCCGCGTGTGAGTGCGACGGTCAGCGAATTGCCTTTGCAGTACACGGCAATCTGCGTCTGAGCCTTTTGCGACAGCTCGCGCTTCACCAATTCACAGTCCTGAGCGAGCGACTGCAAAGTTTCCGGATCCTCACGAGGATCAACCCCGAATTTGCTTTTGAACTGCATTGAGACGTGATCGACGATGCGGCGTGTCCAGTCGAGACCACCCAGCATCACGTCACCGTCGGTCGCGAGCACCTTAAAGTGCGTCGGCGTGTATCGCACGACGGTCACGTCGAACGTTCCACCGCCCAAGTCGTAAACGATGACGGTGCGCTCTTTTTGTTGCAGATCCGTGCGTCCTAATTCGCCTTTCGTCCAAGCGTAGGCCAACGTCGCGGCGGTCGGCTCGTTGATGATGTCGATCACGTTCAGCCCGGCGATGCGGCCGGCATCTTGCGACGCTTTGCGGCGCACGTCATTGAAATAGTAGGGCACGGTGATGACGGCGTTGGCGATCGGGCCAATCTGTGTTTCGGCGTCCTGTTTCAATTTTTTGAGGATCAACGCGGAGATGAACTCCGGGGTCAGCTTCTTGCCTTGATAGACGACGAAGTAGGACTTGTTGCCCATCTCACGTTTGATGGCTTCGATGACGTGCGACGGGTCTTCGACGGCGATGCGTTCAAAGGAGGGGCCAACGATGACCTTGCCATCCTCGCCCAGCAACACAACCGATGGCGTGATCGTTTTGCCGTCCGCGTTGTTCAGCGCGACCGGATGTCCGTCCTTGTCGATTTGAGCCAACGTGGAATAAGTCGTTCCTAAGTCGATTCCGACAGTCGCTCCCGGCATCAGTTTCAATGACATAGTTGTGTCCCTAGAAGTTGTCTCAAAGTGTGTGTGAACTTCAACGTGCGTTGGAACAGCAGTGGCCGAAGCGGCGAACCCGCTCCACCGACCGAAATGAGGCGGGCATTCTGACGGTCCCAAACCAGTGAAGCAAGCGCGGGGTCTTAGTCTTCAGATCCCACAGCCGCCGAGGATCGTGGGCATCCAAGCCTGCCAAATTAGGGTTACTTTGCGGCACGTCGCTCACGAAGCAGCCAGATTTCCGCGTCGAGCCGAAAGTATGTGGCTTGAGACATCGTACTGGGCAGGAAAGCATCGACGTCAATTCCGACACGAACCAACTCTTCGAGTCGTTTTGCCTGACGAAGATGCTCCTCCAGTAATCGGACGCGCTGATCTCGCCCCTGCGCGAGGTCGAGCCGTGCGGTGGCTAATCGTGCGTACGCTACACGAACCTCCTCAATGCTTCGCCGCCCCACGACCATCTCAGGTTCAAGGAGTTGGGTCTCGGAGGCTGCGGCATTCACACGCAACTTCAGGAGTTTGGTGAGTTCATCATCCGTTTCAAGAATCGTTTCGATGTCGGCCGCAGCCCGCGGAATCAATTCACGGTCGAGTTTCTGAAACAGCACGATGTGCTGCCACGGCAGAACGCCGATGGTCTTCGTCCACTTGAGGCTGAATTCGGGGAGTGAGGCCTCTTTTTTGACCTGCTCCTCAGTCATCTTGTGGACCAGCTTGATGGGCACATCCGGGTCTTCCTTACGGTATTCCACGAACGCAATGCGGCCGCCAGGCTTCAGCGACTTCGAGATATCCAGCATCATCTCGTAGGGAAATTCCAACTCGTGGTAGACATCGACCATGATCGCGAGGTCCACCGACTGCGGCTTCAAAGCGGTCGTCTTCTGCGTCCCTTTGATCGGCTCGACGTTCGTGATCTTCAGCTTCTTGGTGTTCTCTCGCAGGCGGTCGAGCATCTCTTGCTGGACGTCCACCGCCAGGACTTTGCCGCCGGGCAGAATCTTCTCTGCCATCAGCACACTGATGACACCACTGCCGGCACCGATGTCCGCGACCACCATGCCCGGCTTCAGGTCGAGCGACTTGATCAGCAGCGTGAGTTTTTCTTCCTTCTCACGGACCGCTCGTTCGAGCCATTCCGCTCCCTGACCACCGGGGCCGAAGCCCATCACATGCGCGATCTCACGCCCCATGTAAAACTTGCCGATCCCATTCGGGTCGTGGTCCGCCCGAATCTCGTAACGCGAGTCCCCCGGCTTCGCTGGCTCATCAGCACACAGGCCCAACGGCAGCGACAGCAGCGCAATCAGCAATCCGACATGACGAGCAAACATGGCCAGCACTCCGGGACAATGAGCAACGACTCGACGTTGGAGTTTACGCACAGACTAACCCGAAGCGTCAGCGAGGGCGAGCGCTCCAACGACTTGGAATTGTGAACGTCTCGAAACGCTCGCCCTCGCTGACACTTCGGGTTAGTGTTTGCCGAAGCACAAAAGTGCGACACGAAACTCTGTCTGACAACAGGAAGCTCATGTCTGACGTCAACCTCCCCTCTGATGACCAGTTCCCGCCCATCAAAATCCTCAGCAAGTCGCAGCGGCGCGTGTTGGGTGTGTTGATTGAAAAAGGGATCACCACGCCGGAGTACTACCCACTGACGCTGAAGGCGCTCACGACTGGTTGCAATCAGAAGAACAACCGCTCGCCACTGTCGGAGTACTCTGAAGATGACGTGCTGCGAGCGGTCGATCAACTTCGCGAGATGGGGCTTGCCGCCGTCGTCCACACGGAATCGGGGCGGTCCGAGCGATACCGCCATTACGCCCGCAAGCGGTTCCCGTTCAGCGAGGCTCAGTTGGCGATCATGACCGAACTGTGGCTGCGCGGCCGGCAATCGGTCGGCGACCTCCGCACGCGAGCCAGCCGGATGCACGACATCCCAACGCTCGAACAACTGCGCGACGAGTTGAAGACACTGCAAGCCGCCGGTTTCATCCAATCCAACGGCCCGCTTGAGGTCCGTGGCATCGAGGTCGACCACAACTTCTACAAACCCGACGAAGGGAAGACGCTGACCGCTGGCGATTTTTCGTCCGCTCGCGAAGAGGCCGAACCATCGCCGCGCAGCACACCGACCACGTCGGCCTCTGAATCGCGCATCGCCGCGCTAGAGCAATCAGTGGCTGATCTCACTGCTCAACTGTCGCAGCTTTCCGAGCGCTTCGAGGCACTGCGCCGAGAGTTGGGTGCGAGCGTGTAGGTCAGGCTTTCCAGCCTGACCCGAATTGGCAACACAGCGCCGATCGCCGTTCGGGTCAGCCTGGAAAGGCTGACCTACGGGCGTCACTCGCCGCGCAGCGACGCGACGATCGGCGTCCGCACTGCCTCAGCCGTCGCGCCGGTCGCGGCCAGCAACCCCACGCCGAAGATGCCGACGAGCAGCCCCGCACCTGACAGCCACGGCACGTCGGCTCCGGTGCTCAGCAAATGCGGCAGCATCGCCAGCAGCGCTGAGCCAGTCCCAACGACCAATCCGCACGCCAGCAAGAACGCGTTCTCAAACAGCACCAGCCGACGAATCGCCGACGGCTTGAATCCAACCGCGCGGAGCAGGGCCAACTCCGCGCGTCGCTCGATCACGTTCCGCAGCATGACTGTGCCGAGTCCGAATGTCCCCAGCAGCAATCCCAGACCGCCGAGCGTTTGAAAGGTGCTCAAGTAGGTGTTCTGCACCGCCAGGAAACTCGCCAATCGATCGCCGATCGGCTCGACGTCGAAGCCGTACGGCGCGAGGCCCGTCTCCAGCACGTCGGACAACTCGCGAGCTTCCGCCTTCGACAGCGCTTGACCGCCATCGAAGCGTCGGTCGCCGATCAGGACGTACCGGAATCCGGCGTGCTCTGGGAACAGTTGCTTGAAGTTCGTCTCGGACATCAGCAGCACCCCTTGGAAGACGCTGCCGTCGAGCGTCCCTGCGATCCGCAGAGTCCCTTTCGGGTTCGTGTCATCGGGGACTTTGATCGTGTCGCCGACCCCTTTGTGCAGCGAGTACATCAGCGTGTTCATGTCTCCGAAAACCGGAATCGTTCCATCCGCCGACGGCTTTTCGAGAAGCTCCCACGGAGTGAAACCCTTGTGATGCTGCTCGCCGATGAACTTGAACCGGCCGTCGAGCATCGTTTTCGGCACGCCCAAAATCGTCGGCAACCGGGTCTGGTACAGGTTCAAGCAACTCGCGTTTTCGCCCGGCCGCACGCGGAAAGGAATTGCGGACAGCTCATCCAGCAGCTTGGCATCGTTGGAATCGGATCTCGGACGCAGATCGAGTTTGGTCCGCCCCTCGGTCGTGCTCAGGTCGTGAATGAGCGGCGTCGCAGACTCAGCGACGAACAAAAAGCCGCCATTGCCGGAGTCTCGAACGGGAGTTTCCACTGCTGGATTGCGTCGCCCGGCCGCGACTGCGACGAGCAGAAACGTGGCCGTGGAAATCAACGCCAGCGACAACAAACTTCGTCGCCGTTGCCGAGTCGCGTTTCGCAGGCTCAACCGCAGCAGAGCGACTTGTCCCGAACCAAGGATCGTCGCGAAGCGGTCTCCGTCGAGCCACGCGGCGAAGCGACACGTTGCCGCCGCCAACGTACACATGCCGATCACGAAGAACAGCACTGTCGAAATCGACAACCCCGCAAACGCTTCGTCCGCTCTGCGGCCGGTGACGACCACGGCGACTGAGATCGCCATCGAGAGCAGGATCAACCAACGAGCGATCCGCAGCAACCGACCACGCCGTGCCGCTCGCACCGAGTCACGCTCAGCCAGTTCGGTTTGACCAGCCAAGAGTTCGCGCGGCGAGAGCTTTCGCAGCCCGCGCAATCCCCACCATGCCGAGGCTCCGGCGGCGAGCATCGTCCCCAAGAAGCCGATCACCAGCGAGCCGGGTTGTGCAGACAGTCGCAGCTCCGTCGTTCCGACCGCTCCGACCCACAGCGTTCGCAAGCCGTAGATCAGCAGGCCCGCGTAGCCGACGGCGGCGATGATGCCGATGACCGCTCCGAACAGCACGACTGAAAACTGTTCGAGCAACAGCACGCGACCGACGCGGCTCGGTGAGAAGCCGATCGCCGACAGCAAACCGATCTCGCTGGCTCGGCGTTCGATCCCCAGCCGAACCAGCAGGCTGATGAGCATCAAGCCGGACAGGATCATGAAAAAGCTGAAGCCGATGAACAGACCGGAGAAATCGGTCGTCCCGCTCGCCGCTCGCAGTCCGAGAAACTTCACCGGCTGGATCGCCAGTCCGATCGAGTCCATCGGCAGCGCCTTCAAGAAGTCGGACTCGAACAATTTCGCGGATTGCTCCAACGATTGACCGTCGGCCGTGCCCACCCGCAGCGACGTGGCCGAGCCGTAGCGGCTGGACCACCACTCGCGCGCGGCGTCGAGATCGAAGAACGCTTTGGGAGTCGGGCCGTACTTGTTCCAGTAGTAGTCATCCCGTTTCGGAATTCGGCGGATGTCCATCGGAAACGGCTGCTTCCAATCGTTGAAGGTCTTCGCATCGGTGATCCCTGGCACGGTCGGAATCAATCCTCGATCACCGGCCAGCATGCCGTCGATTGGTAAAATGCCGCGCACCTCAAACGTCAATTCCTCTTCCGGCAGTTCCCCCTTCGAGCCGACTTTGTGGTACTTCACGCGGATCTTCGCCTGGCGATCATCGGCCGAGATTCCCAAATCCTGCGCAAGCCAATCGCAGAGCAACACTCCGTCCTTTCCGAGAGGCGGAGACTGCGGATCGATCGGACCAAACGGTGCCGCCAACTTCGACGGTTCGGGCACCGCGGCAACGATCGAGTACATCGAGAACTTCTTCCCCGTGTCATCGCCAACTCGGCTGATCTCATTGGTGAGATACGCCAGCACGGGTGAGGTCGGCATCTTCAATTTGGAGGCGACCTGCTCTCCCGTTTTGGCCAGCGAGTCTTCCAAAATCATCCGCTCGCTTTCGAGCGACGTGTACCGGCCCGACGAATTGGGCACGAGCCGCAAATGCAAATCGTCCAACGTCACAGAGTCGCGCAGCGCGCGCGTGAGACTCTTCGCGGCTTCGACCGCTGCCTCACTTTGTCCGTCGCGCGGATCGCGAGCGGACACGAACAGTGCGTTGACCCGTGCCGGGTTGTGCTGCTGTGGCTTGCGTTTCGTTGGTCCAGCCTCTTCGAGGCTCAGCTCCTTCTGCAAGGCTAGCAGATTGACAAACGCGACCTTCGGCACCTGCTGGCTCGGCTGCAATTCCAACCGCCCGGCTCCGGCCGACGCCGGCAGCACTGATTCGACTTTCAGCCGAACCTCCTGCGACGACTGCTCCTCCTGGCCGCCGAGCAGACTGTCGCGCGGGATCGTCGCGGGGATTTCGACCCAGACCGTGACCTCGTCGCCGACACGAGCACGCAGTTGCTCGGCCAGCATGGCGTTCAACACGACTCCGCCCGCAGTTGGCGGCGCGACCTTCTCAGTTGCCAGCAACGACCACAAGCGCTCGTCGGTGCCGTAGATGGTCACTCCGGCCGAGCGTGTTTGGCTGGCCGAATCGGCCGCGCGGCGTTCAAGACTCGCGGGAAACACCAGGCCGGGAGCCGCGACCGCGAACCGCTTCGCAAACTCCGGCTGCTGGTTCATCGCGACGACCGACGCCTCGCGAAAGAACCGATGACTGACCAGTGAGTGATCGACTTTGCCAAGCCGAGCGAGGCTCAGCGATTTCAAGCTGTCGCGCACCGAATCGCCGACGATCAACGCTCCGCCAATCACCATCGCCGCCACGACGACTCCAATCGCGACGGCGATGTGCGAGCGCGCATGGTGCCGTAGGCTGCGTCGCAGGAATTGTCCGGTCGTGAAGCGTGTCGCCATGATGTCCCGCATTGTGGGCTTGATCGCTGACATCGCAAGCGTCACACGAATTCCTGTCAGTGGGCGATTGAAAAGAGATGCCGGTGATCGAGTGAACGTAGCCGCCTCGCTCCCGCGAGGCGGAGCAACCAAGAAAAGACGCTCGATACTGAGCATTGCATGCTCATATTTTGCAGACTCTGGTCATCGTGAGTCGATGGCCGCAGCTTCGCCTCGCGGGAGCGAGGCGACTACGTTCGCGCGAGCCAGCGGAATGTCAAATCGATACGCGGCGGCGGTACGACTCGCCGAGGTGGATCATCAGCTCCAGCGCGAGCAAATCCGCGCGGGCCAGGATGTGTCGTGTGCTGCGATTGCCCAAGCCACCGACGAGCGACTCGACTCGTTCGAGGTGCAGCGACAACGCTTCGCGCGGGCCGCAGCCGGCGACAGCCAGCAGATCGGCGAGCTTCGTGATTTCGCCGCCAAGGTTGCCCGAACCCATGATGACGTACGTCCGCAGCAGTTCCTGGTAGTAGCTGTTGATCTCCGGCGGCAACGCGGTTCGACACGGAGTCACTCGGCCGAAGCAATCGAGCATCGCCTGCCGCGTGACGTTCGTGGCATCAAGGTCATCAATGATGCGGCGCTGTTGGTTGAGCAGATGCTCCGCCTCGTCGCGCTCGCGAGCCATCCGTTTGGATTGTGCGATTTCGAGCCGACGGCTTTGTCGAGTCTGCTCACTGCGGAAGATCGCCCGTTTGATCACCGAGGCCAGCGCCGGCGAATCCCACAGACGAGCCGACTGCAACAGCTCGCACTCCTCTCGCGACAGATCGAGCCAATCAGCATCCGAGATGCGCGGTGCCAGCAGCACGAGCGGATCCTCGCAGCCGCTGGCGCGAATCGCCCTGACCAGCGATGCAGCCTCGGCGAAGGCGTCGGGATGAAATTTTTCAGATGAGCCGGAACGCGCTAGCGTCCGGTTTGTGTGATCCGAACCGGGGCAAGCGCCCTGCGGCTGATCTTCGTCGGTCGAAACTGCGGCAATCAGCACGGCGTCGAAGGTGTCGTCGCGCAGGAGAGTCAGTGCCTCGGCGGCATTCGAGACCCAACGGAACTGCGGCTCGATGCCTCCTTCCGCGTCCAACTGCAAAGTCAGCCCAACCCACGAAGGTTCGCGAGGACCGACGCACAACAGACGCAATCGAGTCGGCAATTGGCCGGTCGCAATCCGCTCATCGGCGGTGTCAGCGTCAGCAAATGAAGAAAGCTCGTCCTTGAGCATCGTTTGACGTCCTTGTCGGGGCGGGGTTCTAGGACTGTCGAATTTCAGTGTCAAGGTGGCACTGTGCGACGTCATGGATATCTTGTTGTCACCCTTCGCTCGTCGTTCGACCGTTTTCACAGGACACTCATCATGATTCTCGTCTCACGTTGGTCGAGTTGGGTTTTGATCGTCGTCCTGTTTTCGTTCATGTCGCAGGCAGTGCGAGCTGACGTCCGACTGCCAGCGGTGATCTCGGACCACATGGTGCTGCAACAAGACATTGCGGCTCCGATCTGGGGCTGGGCGGACAACGGCGAAGAAGTGACGGTCTCGGTCGCCGGACAATCGAAATCGGCAAAGGCTGGAGCTGACAGCAAGTGGGTGATCAAGCTCGACAAACTGACGACGGGTGGACCGCACGAGCTGATTGTGAAAGGCAAGAACACGCTCAAGATCGCTGACGTGCTGATCGGCGAGGTATGGCTCGGTTCCGGGCAGTCGAATATGGCGATGACCGTCTCGAGGTCGAAGGACTTCGAGGTCGAGCAAGCGGCCGCAATTCTGCCGAACATCCGCATGTTCCGCGAGAACTCGGCAGCGGCGACGGAACCTCAAGAAGCAGGCAGCGGCAAATGGGAAGTGTGCAGCCCGGAGACCGTCGGTAGTTTCTCGGCCACGGCGTTCTTTTTCGGACGTGAACTCCACAAGACGTTGAAGCTGCCGGTCGGATTGATCAATTCGTCGGTCGGCGGCACGCCCATTGAGTCCTGGACGAGCATGCCTGCTCAGAAAGACCTCGCGGAACTCAAGCCGCTGTTCACTCGCTGGGACAACGACACCGCAAGCTACGATCCTGACAAGGCGAAGGTTCAGTTCGAAAAACAATTTGCCGAATGGCGAACGGTCGCCAAGAAAGCTCGCGATGAGGGCAAGCCGCCGCCGCGTCCGCCGCAACAGCCAGTCAACCCGCGCAGAAATACTCATCACCCGGCCGTGCTGTTCAACGGCAAGATTGCCCCGCTGGTGCCCTACGCGATTCGCGGAGCGATCTGGTACCAAGGGGAATCGAATGCAAATTCCGTTCGGCAAGGGGCTGGTGCGGACAACTACGGCCTGCAATTGCGAACGATGATCGCCGACTGGCGCAGCCGCTGGGGACAAGGAGACTTCCCCGTCGCCTGGGTGCAATTGCCGCTGTTTCACAAAGCTCAATCCGAACCTGTCGAAGAGACCGGTTGGACGACCGTTCGCGAGCAGATGCTCAAGACACTGAAAGTTCCCAACACCGGCATGGCGATCACGCTCGACCTTGGTGAGGCGAACGACATTCATCCGAAAGACAAACAAGGGGTCGGCAAGCGATTGGCATTGTGGGCACTCGCCAAGGTCTACAACCAAAAGGGGGTGGTCGCATCCGGTCCGCTCCCCGATGGCTACGAGATCGTCGGCGAAGAAGTCGTCCTCTCGTTTCGCTACTCAGTGGGTTTGAAAGCAAACGGTGAAGAACTCAAGGGCTTTGCCATTGCTGGAGCCGACCTGAAGTGGCTGGCGGCGAAAGCTCGTATCGACGGCGAAGAAGTCATTGTCTGGCATCCTGACATCAAGCTGCCGAAGGCTGTTCGGTACGCCTGGGCCGACAACCCGGACGCGAATCTCGTCAACGGAGCAGGTCTACCGGCCTCGCCGTTCCGAACCGACGGCAAGTAATTCAATCATCTCGTGAGGAGTCCATGCCATGAAGAAGAACCGCAAGAAAGCTGACACATATCGGTTCAACGGACACCCTTATTTTCATGCCGGTAGTATCCACTCAGTAGACTCAGCCGATCTGGAGTTTCGGATTAACGAGTTCGAAGGCAAGTTAGCCAACCCAAACGATCCCGATGACAAAAAGTGGACCGCCCGTTGGCTGAACCGCTTGCGAAAGGAACTCGAAAAGAAGCAAGCCGGTCGGAATCTCAAGCAACGTGAGAAGCATGATCACCGCCGAATGACCTGATCGAGTGAACTGTGCCGATTATGCCGGCTTGCAAGCAGTCGCTCTTCAGCCCCGTTTTGCCGTTGTACCCGATTCAGGTGCTAAAGTTTCCCGACGTGTTTTCAGGGCACAGGGTCGGGGAGTCTGTTTCGTGGCGAAGTATTTGGTGACCGGCGGAGCGGGTTTCATTGGCTCGCACATCACGACGCGGTTGGTCGAGGAAGGGCACCGCGTTCGAGTGCTCGACAACCTCTGTGCCGGCTCGCGAGACAATCTGGCTCATCTGAAAGACGGCATTGAATTCTTGCACGGCGATGTCGCGGACCCCGTTGTTGTGCGTCGCGCGGCCGAGGGAGTCGAGGTCATCTTCCATCAAGCGGCACTGGCGTCCGTTCCACTGAGCGTCAAAGACCCGATCGCTGTTCACGCGGCGTGTGTGACGGGAACCGTCACCGTGCTGGACGCCGCCAGACAAGCCGGCGTGCGGCGAGTCGTCTATGCCGGATCGAGCAGCGCGTACGGCAACGACCCGGTCATGCCCAAACGGGAATCGCAGTTGCCGCAAGTGCTCTCGCCGTATGCCGCCGCGAAGCTGGCGGGCGAGCTGTACTGCGAATCGTTCGCGGCGGTCTATCCGCTCGAAACCGTGCGGCTGCGGTACTTCAACATCTTCGGCGAGCGGCAAGACCCGGCGAGTCCGTACTCGGCGGTGATTCCGTTGTTCGTCTCCGCGCTGTTGCAAGGCCGACGTCCAACGATCTTCGGCGACGGCTCGCAATCTCGCGACTTCGTGTACGTCGGCAACGCGGTCCACGCGAATCTGTTGGCGGCACGCGCGGCGAACGTCAGCGGAAAAGTCTTCAACGTCGCCTGCGGTCAATCGCTGAGCGTCATCGAATTGCTGCGGATGATCTGCGATCGGCTCAAAGTCCCGTTCGATCCGATCTTCGCTCCACCGCGAGTCGGTGACATCAAGGATTCGTGGGCCGACATTTCCGCCGCGGAACGTGAACTGGGCTATCGCCCGCAAGTCAGCCTGACCGACGGCCTGCAACGAACCATCGATTACTACGCGAAGGTGTACTCGACCAAACACTAGCCCGACGCGCTAGCGAGGGGTATTTGACCGCAACCCCTCGCTAGCGCGTCGGGCTAATCTGAAATTTAAGATTTGAGATTTGAAATCATGAAGCTGACCAACGAAGACAAATCGTTCGAGTTCATCAACTCGGGCCGCCAAGAGCCGAATCATCCCGTTCGCGGTCCGGCCGGTCGGCGGAACGAAGACCGCCCGTTCGAATTCATGAACACGCCGAACCCGGCGATCGATGAACCCCCGCCGCGCGTATTTGATCTGGCGCAGATCGCGACTCGCCACAAGTGGTTCGTGTTGATCGGACTGCTGGGCGGACTCGCCCTGGGACACGCGGCGTTTGTCAAACTGGGACCAGAATTCAATGCGGTCGCGCGGATCTTGGTGACGCGGCAGGCTCAAGTGCCGACCCGCGAGTCGTTCAGTCAGACGATTCTCAGCGAAGGCCGCGGCGAGCATGTGGCGATCATCAAAAGCCCAATGATCGTCGGCAAAGCGATCGAGCGCGGACAGCTCAATCTTCTCCCGACGCTACAAAAGTCAGACGATCCCATCGAAGACATCCTCGACGGCTTGGAGGTCAAACGCACCGCCGGACAAGACACCTCGACATTGAATGTCTTCGAGATCAAGTACCGCAACAAGCAGCGCGACGACGCGAAAGGGGTCGTCAACGCCATCATCGCGGCCTATCAAGACTACATTCTGGAGACCAAGCAAGAGGCCACCAGCGAACTGTCGCAGCAGATCACAAAAATGGACGGTGAACTGGCCAGACAGATCGAACAAAAGCAGAAAGAGCTGCTCGAATTCCGCAAGGACGCTCCGCTGTTGTGGCGATCCGCGCCGGGCGAACAGCGGCAACCGGGCGACGTCACCAACGTGCATCAGGAACGAGTCGTCGAAATCGAACGGGACCGTCGGCTCAACTTGCTCCGTAAGGCCGAGATCAACGGCAAGATTCGAGCACTGCAAGACGCCATCGACCTGAACCCGTCGCGCGAGGAACTCGAAAGCGTCGTGCGATTGCTGATCGCCACTTCGCAAGCGGCCAGCGGGGCTCAGGCCGGTGCCAACGGAGCGAACCCGCTGTTGGGTCCGAATCCCGCCGAGCTTGCCAGCAACCAACTACTGCCACTGCTGATCGATGAGCAGAAGCTGCTCCGCGATTACGCCGACGATCATCCCGACGTCATCAACGTGCGACGCAGCATCGCCAAGCTCAAAGAGTTTTACGAAGCTCGCGGCGTGTCGTTGACAGAACTGGCCGGTCGCGATGGCCGAGGCCAGAAAATCGATGTCGTCGCCGGGTACATGCGATTCCTCAAACAACAATTGGAGGAGATCGACTACAAGGACACAGAACTGACCCGGATCTACGAATTGGAAAGCCAAGAGGTCAAAGACGTCGTCAAATTCATGGTCGAAGACCAAGCCCGCAGCGAAGAACTTGACCGAGTGAAGGCTCAATGGAATGCCATCGTCAACAACGTCAGCCATCTCGACCTGACGCGCGACAGCCAGGACTACTCGATGAAACTGTTGGCTCCCGTGCGGGAAGAATGGAGCTTGAAGCGGTATCTCAAGATCGTGGGTGCGGTGACGGCGTGCATGTTGGGACTGTGCCTGGGCATCGTCTTCCTGCGCGAGTGGCGTGACACGACCGTTAAGACGGTGTCCGACGTTCACCTGCTGATTGACGGGGCGCAAGTGCTCGGCAGCGTTCCGGAGTTCGATGTTCCGTTCGGCGACTTCGATCCGGAGGTGCCACTGGAACCAGCGTTGTGCTATTTCCATCGCCCCGGCTCGGCCGAGGCGGAATCGTATCGTGCGATCCGCACCGCGCTGTTCGCGGGGCTCGATCCGCGCCAAAAAGTCATTCAAGTCAGCAGCCCCGAACCGGGGGACGGCAAGTCCACTTGCATCGCGAACCTCGCAATCGCATTGGCTCAATCGGGCAAGCGTGTGCTGCTGCTCGATGCGGATCTTCGCCGGCCGACCATTCACCATCTGTTCCACGCCCGGCAAGAGATCGGAACGGCGGACGTCCTCTCCGGAGAAATCCGCATCGAGAACGCTGTGCAGGCGAGTCCCGTGGCAAATCTCTGGCTGCTGACCGCGGGAAATCCGCCGCCGAATCCCGCCGAGACGCTGTCCTCGACCCGCTTCGAGCAACTGCTGGCGGCGGCGCGCGGCGAGTTCGATTTCATTCTGATCGATACTCCGCCGCTGCTGGTCGTCAGCGACCCGTGCATCGTCTCGCCGCGAACCGATGGACTGCTGTTGGTCGTCCGGACGAACAAGAACTCTCGCGTGGCACTCCGACAGGCGAACCAGCTCATCCGTCAGCACGGTATCAGTTTGCTCGGCGTCGTCGTGAATGCGGTCCAAAACGAAGCTGGAGGATACTCGGCGTACTCCGACGACTACTCCGAGTACCTGCAACCGAACCAACCCGCGTTGCCACGACGGACACCAGTGACTGTTTAAGTCAGCAACCTCGCTTGAGCCGCCGACCCATTGTGACGAGTGTCCGCTGTCTCTTGAGCCATCGTGTCGTATTCCGAACTCGATGTCCCGCGCGCCGTCTGTTTAGCCGTCGCGATGTTCGTCTCGATGTGTCCAATTGCCTCGTCCCTGGAACTCGGTCGATCTTTGGTACTTGAATGGCCGATACCTTCTCTGGACAGATTGCGGCAAGGGCGGTAGGTTTTTGCCGGTTTGACACAAACGGCCATTCGGAGACGGGTTGCCGTTGGGGTCAATGGAGTGAGGCTGATGTTCGGCGGGAGGGATTGTTCCAGCCCGTGGAAATATGGCTGAAGGGTGGCATGACGTGTCACTTTTCAGCTTTTTTTGTTGGTGTGATCGATGATGTTGGATCGGTTTTCAATGCGGGATTTGTTCAAGCAAGGAAAGGCGTTTGCCGGATTCTTGTGTGTCGCGTTGGGGCTGTTCCAGTTGCTGTTGTTGCAGCCGATGTGCGTCTGGTCCGACGCCTATCGCGAGACGGAATCGGAGAGCCGTTGCGAGACAGAAGAAGTCGATTGCATCGTGCAATTGACGAGTGGTGTGCGGAACCGGTCGCGAAAGTTGGCTCCGTTGCAGGTTCGGTCGCCAGTGGCTCGAACCGCTTCACGCGGGGCGAGTCGCGCACATTTGGCCCGACTGGATGTGGTTGAGGCGGATCCGGCTTGGCATTCGCCGTTGCGCTGTTGATGCGCGCCGAGGCAGTTGCTTCGAAACTTTTGGACCGGACGCCTTTGACCGGTCCAGAGTTCGTTTGGACTTGGGCGTCCGAACTACGGATATCGCAACTGCCCGCATGCGGCCTTCCCAGCCATCTGACGTGCGCTTGATCGAGGTTCCGGCCTGGCTGGTTCGTCGTTGTTGTGCATCGAGCGGGAGGTGTCGCCGCTGTGATTGCTTCCCATTTGTAACAACCTCACGGAGCGCGCCTCGAAAATGCCGACCCCCAAAAGTCAGGGAGAACTGGAGGCTGAGATCACTCAGGGTATCGTCCGATTCGAAAAGGAATTCATGGGCCGCGGCCCGTTGGAGACCAAAACGTATCTGCTCGATGACATGGTACTGATCCGGCTGAAGGGAGTTCTCACGCAATCGGAATTGAAGCTGGCCGAAACCAACGATCGGCAGCGCGGGCGCTATTTGCTCAAGCAGGTACGCCAGGAGCTGCTCGATCACGGTCGTCCGGCACTGGAAGGAATCGTTCGCGAAGTGCTCGGCGTCGGAGTTCGCAGTTTGCACACCGACATCAGCACCAAGACTGGCGAACGAATCATCGTGTTGACCTTGGAACGCAAACCGGCGATCGCCGGATGACAGAGAAACCGAACTAACGTGGAGGCGATCGACGGGCCGGAGGCTGGTTGATCGCAGCCACATTTTCAAACGCCATCACGTTGCTGGGGATGATCACGCCCTGGCGAATAAGGCCGGAAAGTCGCCACTGCGCGACTTCCCGGCCTTTTTTGTTGAAAGGAAATCGGACATGCAGATTCACGAACCTCCTCATTTTGAACACGACCAATTTCATGGTGCCGGTGGGTCGACGAGCGTTGTCACGAAGCCGCCGGCGGTTGCGTTCTCGCACCGACAATGGTTGCCTCACAGCACGATCGGGCATGTGCTGGTTGCGACGCGGCTTGATCCACGCGATCGCGACGCCGTGACGTTTGCTCTCAACCTGGCGGCCGGACATCGGGCGCGAGTCACCTTGCTGCACGTCGCCGAACCGGTGGAATCGCGATCGTTTCATTGGCTCGACGGAATCGACCGCCTGCATCACGCGCTGTCGCACCAACGTTGTGCCGAGCTGTCCGTGGTGAACAACGTTCGTGCCAACTTAACCAGCTACTTGCAGCGCGAAGTCCCCGCCGACTTGCGTGACTCGCTCGACATCGACGTGGAGTGCCGAATCGGCGCCGTCGCCACCGAGATCGCGAACTTCGTCAACTCGCAGAACGTGGACTTGGTCGTCCTGTGCGATCGCCTCTCCATGTGGCGGCTGCCGTTCTTCCCCAGCCTGTCACAACAGATCGTCCGGCAATGCTCACAACCGGTCGTCTTTGCACAGCAAGCACCTCACCGGAACAAAAACGGGACGCGCGCATGACCCATCGGGTCTGCCGTCAATAACGAATCAAACTCAAACAAAGCATTCAACAACCAACACTTTCACAAGGTGACTGAATCATGATCTGGCAACGACTTCACCGTTTTATGCACGTCTTTGATGACCGATTTGAAGACCTGACGAAAGAGAATTGGAAATCGGTCGTGTACCGCGATTTCAGCGCGGGGCTGATCGTGGCGATGACGGCGATCCCGATGGCAATGGGGTTCGCGATCGCAATGGGCTTGCGGCCGGAACAAGGGATTATCGCCGGGGCTCTGGCATGCTTGATCGGCCGGACGTTCGGCGGATCGAAGTATCAGGTTTACGGCCCGACGGCGGCATTCATCCCGGTCGTCGCCGGCCTCATGGCAAAATATGGCGAGGCTGGTGGGGGCACGTTCGATCAAGGGCACGGCTTCCTCGTGCTGGTGTCGCTGATTTCGGGCATCATCCTGATGGGCATGGGACTGTTTGGTATGGGCAAGTATGCCAAGCTCGTTCCTGAATCGATCATCGTTGGGTTCACGGTCGGCATCGCCATCGTGATCGCCATGTCGAACGCTGGCGAAGCCCTCGGCTTGAAGCTCAGTATCAAAGCGGGCTTGCTGACGAAGCTGGGCGAGATGATTTCGCAGATCGGCGTGGCCAACTGGTACGCGTTCGGGTTGGCGTTGCTGACGCTCGTGACGACGCGCGGGTTGCTGAAGATTTCGATCTTCATCCCCGCTCCATTGATCGCGCTGGCGGTCGGGACCGGCCTGGCCGTGTGGGCCTTCCCCGGCAAAGGAGTCATGCTGATCAAGGACCGCTTCGGAGAGATCCCGACAAACTTCTTCGTGCTGACTGGCCCGCACATGCCCGCATGGAACGCGTCGGTCTTTGCGGACATCGCGTACTACGTCTTCGCGATCGTGTTTGTGTCGGCGGTGGAAAGCGTTCTTTGTTCGTCGATGGCCGATCGTCTGGCCGAGAACAAGAAGACCCCCTTCAACCCCGACAAGGAGTTCTGGGGTCAAGGCTTGGTCCAGGTCATCACGCCGCTGATCAACGGCTTCCCTTGCACGGGAGCACTCGCTCGAACCGCGACCAGCATCAAGGCGGGAGCCGTCACGCCGTTGGCGGGCTACTTCAAGGGAGTCCTCAAGCTGACGCTCGCGGTCTTCCTGGCCGGTTGCCTGAACTACGTCCCGATGGCCTGCATCGCCGGCATCCTGTTCTGGGTGGCGAGCAACATGATCAAGCCAAAGGAAATCACCGCGATCGTCAAGCAAGGCCACTTCCACACGGCCTTGATGATCTTCACCGCTGTGATGGTCCCGCTGACCGACTTCCTCACCGGCGTCCTGTCGGCGTTGATCATCTACTTCGTGCTGAAACCGTTCTTTGAACGAGCCTCGGAAGCATCTGAACTCGGAGCGGAAACGTCTCTGCTGCGGCACGACTCGGCCGAACAACTTCAGCCAGTCAGCTACGCGACTTCGATGGCCGAAGGGAGCAAGACGTGAACCGGCTCGGCCGAGACGAACACCAATTTCTCACCCAACTCATCACCACTTAATTCAACTCCATTGGAGGTCAGATGTCCGATATTGTCAAAGACGTTGAAAAACAACTCGACCGTTGGTTCAAGGCATTGCAGACCGGCGACGCCGATCGTGTCACGCGACTTTACGCTCCCGATGCGATTCTGCTTTCGACATTGAAGGGAGACGTCAAGCAGGGACACCCGCAGATTCGTGGCTACTTCGAGAACGACTTTTTGCCGAAACGCCCTGTCGGCACCGTCGTGGAACCGCACACGCGTTTGTTGGGTGGAGTCGCCGTGAACTCCGGCATCTACAAATTCGAAATCGACAAAAAGGGAGGCGGCCGCGAGACCGTCGAAGCACGCTACACCTTCACCTACCAATGGGCCGGGATCGACTGGGTGATCGTCGAACATCACTCCTCATTAAGGCCGTCAGCACCGCCAGCCAAAACGAGAAAGGTTCGGAAGCCTTAGCAGACCTGTCATGACAAAACGGTGAGTCGCTCAGGGAGGAATAAAGCAGGAAGGGAAGGGATAAAGGGCGGGTCTTATTGATCTAGGTTTCCGGACTCCAGCGATGACCGTTTAGCGAGACAAGGCTGCAAATCATCGCAATTAGACAAGTGCAAACTGCAACGTGCGAAGTCGCGACGGCCGAATCAGACTGTGTCTGACATTTTTCACTTAGCGCTCGTCAAGCTCCACTTTGCATTAAATCCGTCAGAACAGTGGCAGCAAACCCCACATGCCGTCAGCCGAATCGCTCTTCGCGCGTTCCGTTCGCTCAGATAAAAGCCCGCCCCTTCCGAATCGTTCCCTTAACGTCTCAATTCCATGCGACTCGCGTTTTTCGAGGATCAGGCGGCGAGCGGTTTTGCTCCGATCGCTTGGATGCGTCCAGTGTGCGAGCTGCTCTGCGGGCAGACCTCGTTGCGAGAGCGTTTGTTGAAATACCTGCCGGTCACGGAATGGGGGGCGTTCGTTCGGCCATTCCTGGCCGAGACATACCGCGAAGCTCAGCCGCAGGCGGCGGTCAACAACTTGGACTGGCTCGCGCACGAACCGACGTTGCTGGTCAATGCACGTTGGTTGCCGGACGCCATCGGATTGCAAAGCCTCGATCACGCGCGGCTCGAAGAGGCGGGCGTGATCGACCAGACGTTGGTCTGGCTGCGACTGCACCCCGACGAAGTGCCGCTGCTGTCGCTGGAGAATTGGGACGACGCTCTGCTGTCACTCGCTCAAACGCGCCGACTGACCGAGGCTCCCGGACGGCTGGCCTCGCGGCCGTGGGACTTGGTGCTGCACAACGCCGAACAGTTGCGCATCGACTTTCAATTGAGACGCTCCCTCACGCTGCGCTCA
The DNA here is from genome assembly GCA_005798445.1 of Planctomyces sp. Taxonomy (GTDB): domain Bacteria; phylum Planctomycetota; class Planctomycetia; order Planctomycetales; family Planctomycetaceae; genus SXKJ01. The sequence goes on along the minus strand of SYJG01000527.1, from coordinate 19,909 downwards.
TCGCGACTTCGCGGAGCACACACGCTCGGTGCCAGCGTGGCGGTCGTCGGCGATCTGTCGCAGGTCGAAGTCGATCCGACCGCGCGAATCGATCCGTTTGTCGTGCTCGACGCTCGGCAGGGACCGATCACGATCGACGCCGGCGCGGTGATTCAGCCCTTCACGCGACTCGAAGGACCGTGTCACATCGGAGCCGGCTCGCAACTCTTCCGAGCCAACGTCCGGGAAGGGACCACCATCGGCCGCGATTGCCGAGTCGGCGGCGAAGTGGAAGCCTCGATCCTGCACGGCTTCGTCAACAAGTACCACGACGGCTTTCTCGGCCACAGCTACGTCTGCCCCTGGGTGAATCTCGGAGCACTGACGACCAACAGCGATCTGAAGAACGACTACTCGAACGTCAGCGTGCCGCTCGAAGGATTTTCGATCAACACCGGTAGCACAAAGGTCGGCAGCTTCATCGGCGACCACGCGAAGGCCGCGCTGGCGACACTGTTCAACACCGGCAGTTCCATCGGCGTGATGAGCATGTTGCTGCCGGCCGGCGAACTCTTGCCGAAGCATGTTCCGTCGTTCTGCCGCATCTGGCACGGCCAACTCGACGACCAAATCGACCTCGCCACCGGCATCGAAACTGCCCGCGCCGTCCTCGAACGCCGCAAGCAAGAATTCACACCGGCTCAAGAGCGGCTGCTGCGACACGTCTTCAAACTCACGCAAGCCGAACGCGATACGGCGCTGCACCGCTCGCGTGAAAAGCGGCGAGCCGTTCCGGTGACTTGAGCAGTCCTGCTTCGCGGTTCTCACGCTTGAGGAGTACGCGGGCCTTCCGTGCGAAACTCGACCTGCAGCGCACCGAGCATCTTGGTGATCTGTGCTTCCTTTCGATTGATGTTGAGCACGTTATCCAACACGAACGCGCGGGGCTCGTTGGTCGGATGCAGAATCAACCGGCCGGAACGCAGCAGCATGTACTCGAACACGTCGTTGATTTCTTTGCTGATCCGCAGATTCGGAGCGGAGAAGCGTTCGAGATCGCTGAGGAACCCGTGATGATGCATCAGCTCGTTCGGGCGGACTTCCCAATAATCGAAGCGAGCCATCATCCACACGATGAGGTACAGCACACTCAGCAGCAGCGCGAACAGCCCATAAAACTGCGCGTTGGCCCAAGGCTTCAAGGATTCGAGGAACTTCGACACTGGTTTGATGAGCTCAGGCTGATTCGTGAACAGCAGCACGGCCCCCATCATCACTGCCGAGAATCCGAAGAACAGAGTCAGCGACGTCGTCCGCGGGAAATCGAACGAGATCACGACCAAGTTCACCGCCGTCAACATCAGAAAGAACAGTGTGATGAGTTCCGCAACGCGATGGCGGGTACCGTCAGGCATCGCCGCGTCCCCCAGCAACAACATGACGAGCCACGCGATGATCGAGACGATGTAGGTCGGGTACAGAAACACGATCTTGGGATACGCGACGAGATAAATCGAACTCGGTGCTTCTTCCTGGTCGCTGTTGGGCGGCGCTGTCGCAACCACCGGCGGAGTCGTGCTGACGATGACTGGCGGCGGAGCAGGATTCGGAGCTGAGGGATTCGCGGGGTTGTCGGTGCTCATGAATTCGGTCTTCCAGAAGTGAAGTAGGTCAGCCTTTCCAGGCGGACTCGATCAAGTTGAGAAGTGGTCGTTGCCGTTCGGGTCAGGCTGGACAGCCTGACCTACGAGGTCGGCGACCGCAGCAATCTATCGAGGCGATCCGGCAACGTGTAGCGAGTTCCCGATCGACGCGGGAATTACTCCATCCTCCGGTGCGGCCGAAGCAGCATCCAAAACTCGTCGAGCCGCAAAATCGCCGCGAGCACCGCGTAGCTGACGACCGCCGTCAGGATCGTGACGCCGAGTTGCAGCAAGCGGCCCGATGAATTCACCGCTCCCGCCGCCAACTGTTGCAAGACCCACGATGCCACCGCCGTCATGCCGAGTGCAGCCAGAACCGCTCGCCCCGCGTTGCTCGCCAGCGGCCACCACGGTAGCCGGCCGACTCGGTCTTGGATGAACAGCAAGCACAGCCCGAATTGCAAGATGCCGCACAGCGACGTGCTCAAGGCGAGACCTCGGCCACCGATCACGAAAATCAAACCGAAGTTCAGCCCCACGTTCACCAAGACGACCGACAGACCAATCTTCAGCGGAGTGATGCGATCGCCGATCGCGTAGTAACCGCGCTGCACGATCAACAGGCCGCAGAAAGCCCAGACGCCAAGGCCGTAAGCGGCGATCATCTCGGCGATCTGCCGAGCATTCACACCGGTGACATGCCCGCGTTGAAAGAGCACGACTGCCAGCGGCTCGGCCAGCAGCCATAACCCCGCGCTCGCCGGAAGTCCGATCACGAAAACCAGTCGCAGGCCGAGCGACAGATCGTCGCGCAAGCGTTGCCAATCGCCACGCTCGGCGTGACGGGTCAGCACAGGAAAGATCACCGTTCCCAATGCGACTCCCAGGATGCCGAGCGGAAACTGATACAGCCGCTGTCCGAGGTTCAAGGCCGAGGCCGTTCCGAATTCGAGTGGCCGCCAGTCGGGCAACACGACATCCAACGGTCGAGACATCACGAGCGCGATGAGTGTGTCGCAGAACGTGTTGACCTGAGTGATCGACAAGCCGACGACCACCGGAGCCATCAGCCGCAGCAGCTCCCGAATTCGATCCCGCATCGCAAGCCAGTTGCCGCGTGGCCGAAAGCCCAACCGCCACAACTGCGGCCACGGTGCGGCCAATTGCAAGAAGCCGGTCAGCACCACGAAACCCGCCAACCAATGCGCTTGCTCTTCCGCCGTCAGATCAAATCGCTGCAGCACCCAAATCGCTGCGAGCGAACTGACGTTGAACAACACCGGCAACAGCGCGGGCCACGCGAAGCGGCCGAGCGCGTTCAACACGGCTCCCATCTGCGCGGTCAGGCAGATCAACGGCAAGTACGGAAGCATCAACGCCGTGAGCACCAGCCACAGCCGCAGCTCGGCACTCAGCGGCGCGAGCCAGATCGTCGCGGCGAGCGCCAACTCGGTGACGGCAACCAGAGCCGTCAGCCACAGTCCCAGCCAGACGAAGACCGAACTCGCCAACTGCATGGCCGCATCTTTGCCGTGTTGTTCTTGCTCACGCACGAAGAGCGGCGTGAACGCGGCACTCAATGCTCCTTCGCCGAACAACGCCCGCGCGAGATTCGGAATGCGGAACGCTCCCACGAACGCATCCGACACCGGGCTGAGTCCCCACAAGCCCGCGATCGCCATTTCACGGATGAAGCCGAGCACTCGGCTGAGTAGCGTGCAGAGGCTGACAATTCGCAGACCGGAGAAGAGGCCCGCCTCGTGGGGCACGTTTTCAACGTGCCCGCTCGTCTCGTTGGGAAAGGGCACGTTGGAAACGTGCCCCACGTCGTCGGCCGACTCGTCACGATCCGTCATGCTGGAGCACTCCGCTCAGGAAACGAGCGGGCTGAGCCGGGCTTCGTTGATCTGCAACCTTGAGAGCACCACTCGCACTTGATCCGTCGGCCAGCCGCATCCGAGCGCACAATTAAAAATCTCCAAGTTTTCCAGTCCATCCCAGAACTGGCCAATGACGAGCTGCTCAATCTCATCGCGTGGGTCCATCACACGGTCGAAGTGCTCCTCAGGAAACTCCTTGAAGAACTGCCGGCCCGTCAGGTGTTGCCAATGGCACCAGCGATAGAACTTCTTGAAGTGCCGCTCGTCCCAATCCTTGATCGCGGCACGTCCCAAATCGAAGCCCCGTTTTTGACTCTCGATCCACTTGTGGCGAAACGCTTCTCGCCACGCTTGGTCATAGACGCTTGCCGAAACCGGCGTGAAGTCGTAACAGCACATGCCCTGCCCCCTGTGAGGACATGCCATCAAACCGCACCGGTCCACTGACCGTCTGTGAAGAGCATGTCCGCAATCGTTCAGAATCGAAGCCGAGAAGGGGGGCGTTTATACCGGCCTCCATCGGGGGTCTCAAGCAGAGCCTTTGGTCAAACCGTGCGTTGCAAGATGTCAGGTCGCAGGATTGGTGCGCCTTTGACATCGACTTTGGACATCGGCCATTGCTCGGTGGGAGTCAGCACTTCGAGGCCGTTGGGACCAATCAACATCGTGTCGCCGATGTTGGCGGAGCCAACCGACGGATGCCAGTACATCGGCATGCCCGCTCGCAGCACGAAATCGCTGTTCGGAGTCACGCGAACTTCGCACGGTTCGTAGCCAATGATTTCCGCCTGGTCGGCGAATTCCCATTCCTCCGCATGGCCGAACTTTTCGTAGATGCGAGCCACGCGCTTCCAAGTTTCGCGAATCGCCCAGGTGGCTTGCGAGAAATACATCCCAGTTGCCTGCGTCATCAGCGCGATGAGATACGACGCACGCAACTCGTCCGGAACTTCTCCGAAGCAGACGGTGCGAGTCACTCCCGCGCACAAGCCGTCGCGGCGACCGATCGCGGTCAAGGAGCAGAATCGTTCGACCGGTTCGCTGCTGGGAGTCCAATGCCGGAATCGGTTCGAGATTCCATCGGCGCAGACTTGGATGCGCTCCGGCACCACTTTGTGTTTGAGCAGTCGATGCGCCAACTGAGCCGCGATCTCCGCCTCGGAGATGCCGTGCTCAAAATTGCGAGCGGTCGCCTCGACCGCGTGCGCGACGTGCAGACCCAGTTCGCGCAGTCGCTCGCACTCCAGCGAATTCAATGGCAGTCGCAGATCGAGCAGTTTCGCCGAGACATCGGTCGTTCGACCGAAACCTGTGTCGCAGGCGACGTGTCGGCCGCGGCAAACATCTGCCACCAAAACAGATGGCGGCTCATGCCACGGTCGCTCTTTGAGCTGAAATCCGAGACCAGCCAACGACCCCTCGAAAAACTGCGCCGAATCGACGTTGCTCGTCAAAACGACGCGAGCCTCCGGCAGCAAGAACAGCGAAGCGGTCGTGTCCGATGAACCGTTACGCGTGAAGTCCGACCCGCTGGTGAACCAGACCAAATTGGCCGGCCGCTGCAACAACAGAGCGGCGAACCGGTTTTCCTTCAGGAATTGAGCAACCCGCTCGTGTTTTTGGTCAATGTCATTGGCCCGCTCGGGGCTGATGACCGGCAGTTCGCCTGACGATTGAAAGGGAGGTGGTTCGACCAAACTTGCCATGATGACTTCCCGCGCGGAACGCTTCGGGACGGTGGGACGCGACCGTGAAGATAGCCTTGAAATTCTGAAGCCGAAAGGATTTTCGCCCGCAATGGCGACTGCTCCACAGCGAGCCTGCCGATTCTGCCGGAAGCCTCCGGGAGCAATGGGCAGAAGGCAGACGGCGTCAGCCATTCTGTGCCCACCACCTTCTGCCTTCTGCCTGCACCCGCCGGCACAACCCGGACAATCCGTAAAGTTTGCCAAGCCACAAGGCCGATGGAAGGAGGTAGCCGCCGAAGATTTTGTTTGGCGGAGACTCCGTGAATGTTCTGCGAGTCCATGTTGGATCACACGGAACTGTTCACTCCCTCGCCTGAGGAACGCCATGAAGACCGCTTTGCGAATTTGCCTGGGACTGCTTCTGACTGTCAGCGCCGTCGGCTGTCACACATGTCAGACAAGTTGCCAGTCAAGCTGTGACTCTGGCTGCGGCCAACGATCGTGCCTGCAAAAAATCACCGACAAATTTCGCGGTGGCAACCGCGGATGCCAATCGGAATGTGGCGGATGTGAACACGAAGCCGCTTGTGCTTGCGGGCATCATCACGGCCGCAAGAAGTCCAAGAACAAATACGGAATGCCGGCCGAGGCCGCGATGTACGGCTACGATGGCTCGGTCGTCTACACCGGCGAAGATTGGCAAGGGATTCCACAACCAGCCATGGGCATGATGCCGATGGCCAGCGGATGCGCTGGCTGTGCCGGCGGTGCTCCGATGATGTCGATGCCCTCGACCGGCTGCGCGGGATGCGGCGGCAGTGGCATCGCTCCGACTCCCAGCGGAGGCGGCTGTGCTTCGTGCGGAGGAACGGGCAGTGTTCCGCAAATGGCTCCGGGGACCTGTGCCGGTTGTGGCGGAAATCATCCGACACCCGCAACGGTTCCGTCGGTTCCTCCGGCCGGTGGCGGCTGTGCGAGCTGCGGCGCGGGCGCGACGACCGACTCGTTCTACAACCCGATGGGTCCGAACCATCAAAGCCCAGCCCCTGCTCCGCCCGCAGAATCCGTTCCGGCTCCGATGCCTGAAGCGGTCCCTGGCAACAACGCAGCAGGCTCTGCCGAGCAAATCCAAAAGATTCACTGGGTGCCTCGGCAACTGTGAGCGTGTGACGGCGACGATTTTCTTCGCCGGACCGAGCACCGCGGACAGCACCCGAAAGTCACGACACACCGGCTACTCGCCGGTGTGTTTTCTTTTGCGCCGATCAATCACTCCTCAAACTGAGCGGTTACGGCCCACGGAACACACGAAAGGACACGGAAAACTTCGAGAGTTGCGATGCTCAATGTGACGATCGTTAATCCACTCATCACGACGATCCTCGTCGATTGTCTTCCGTGTTTTTCCGTGTGCTCCGTGGGCAAATTACAAAACCGCTCAGTTTGAGTAACTGGTTACGTTCGCTCTCCGAATGCGGTGTTGAACTCGGTTGTGCATCACAAATCGGAAATTGCGGATCGCTCGCCATGACTTCCCCACCGGAAATTGATCGTCTCGCCCCACGGATTCGACCTCCCGGTTCCGTCGCTGGCTATCAGACTTGGTCAGATCTGCTGTTCGTGCATTGGCGAGTTCCCGCTGCCGAGCTTCGTCCGCTGTTGCCACAGGAAGTTGAAATCGACGAGTTCGACGGTTCGGCTTGGGTCGGCTTGGTTCTGTTTCACATGTCGGGAGTGCGACCGTGGTGGTTCCCCGCTCTGCCAGGCGTCTCGGAGTTTCACGAGACGAACGTCCGCACCTACGTCACTTGTCGTGGCGAGCCAGGCGTGTGGTTTTTCAGTCTCGATGCGGCGAACTCGCTCGCCGTGCGAGTCGCTCGCTGGCGTTGGCGGCTGAGATATTTCTTCGCGGAGATGTCGATCGCGCGACACGACTCGTGGATCGAATATCGCAGTCGGCGCTTGTGGCCTCCGCCGTTGCCCGGACACATTGATGTCGCCGCCGAGATCGGCGACTGGTGGCCGCACGGAGGTCCGCAGGGAGAAGCGCAGCCGGGAACTCTGGAGTTCTTCTTGACCGAGCGGTATCTGCTCTTTACCGAGCTGGCACCGGGACGGATTGCTCGCGGACAGGTGCATCATCGGCCGTATCCGCTCCAGACCGCGACGCTGCAGCGCTGCGAGCAATCATTGCTCTCAACGGCCGGGATCAACGTCGTGCCTCCACCGGCCCACGTCCTTTTCAGTCCCGGCGTGAGCGTGGACATCTTCCCGCTGCGCGAGATCGCGACGTAGGGTGGGACCAGCGCAGCGCCGGCCCACCATTGATGCGGGTCGAATCTTGCTTTGGTGGGCCGGCGCTGCGCTGATCCCACCCTACGAACCCATTCGCTCAAGCATCTCCACCAGCGCTTGCAAGCCAGCGAGCGTGATCGTGTGTGGGCCGTCGAACTCGATGAAGTTCATTTTCGCGTCGGCTTCGATCAGTAGGTCGCGCAGTGCGACTGCGGTGGCGAATGGCAAGATCGGGTCTTGACGTCCGTGGCTTTGCACGACGGGGATGTTTCTCAAGCGAGTCACATTTGCACGCCACTGAGCCTCGCTGACCAGCGTACTCGACCACAGGCACAGTCCACCGGGAGGCTCAGACCAGTGGAGCGCGGCCTCGACAGCGAGCATCGAGCCTTGCGAGAAACCTCCGAGCACGAAACGGCCTCGCGGCAGATTTGTTTTTTGCTGTACGTCGTTCAGCACTCCGAGCAGCAACTCACGAGCGTCGTCGATTCCCTCGGGACGACGGTCTCGCAAGATGCGGAGGTTGCCGTGCTCGATCGCTCCGATCAGCTCGTTCATGTCGATGTGCCACCACGCTCGGCCGCCGAGCATGCCGAGGTGATCGAGGCTCAGCGGTGCGGCGGGAAAGATCACCTCGACCGAATCCGCCAAAGCGGGACACAGCTCGAACAACTCGTCGGCAATCGGCACTAAGTCGTGTCCTGGCGCACCGAAACCGTGGCACAGCACGACCACCAATTTGGGGGGCACACCCTCTGGGAGCCGGCTAATGATGCGGCATGTCAAGCCGCCCAGAGTCTCGCGTCGCATTGCCATGAATGGTTCCTTGTGTGAATTGCGAATGATGGTGGAGGATTGTCGATTGCCGATTTTTGATTGAATCGCAGTCTGCATTCTCAATCAAAAATCGACAATCAAAAATCAAAAATCAGAAATCGCCGTCCCTTGCGAGTGTCGGACGCGACGGGTCGAATGCTGCGCGTTGCGGACACTGGCCGACCACAGCGAGTCCTCCACGACGAGGAAAGGTCACTCATGGATCGCGTTATCAGTGCGTTCGGATTGTTCGTGATGATCGGACTCGCGTGGCTGATGAGCACTCATCGACGGCGGTTTCCGTGGCGCGTGGTACTGATCGGCATGGTTCTGCAATTCGTATTCGCCTGGTTGACGCTGCGGACGGTCCCCGGCCGGCTCCTGTTCGACGCGCTCGGCGAGCTGTTCACAAAAGTTCTCGACTTCGTCGATGTCGGCTCGAAATTCGTATTCGACAAAGAGTACAAGCACCACTACTTCGCGTTTCGAGTGCTGCCGACGATCATCTTTTTCTCGTCGCTGATGTCGGTGCTGTACTACTTGGGAGTCATGCAACGAATCGTGCAAGCGATGGCGTGGGTCATGCAGCGAACGATGAAGACCTCCGGAGCCGAGAGCCTTTCGACCGCCGCGAACATCGTCGTTGGCCAGACGGAAGCTCCGCTGGTGGTCAAGCCGTATGTCGCGACGATGACGAACTCTGAGTTGATGGCGATCATGATCGGCGGATTCGCGACGATCGCGGGCGGCGTCTTGGCGTTGTACGTTGGCATGGGGATCGACGCCGGACACTTGATGACCGCGTCGGTGATCGCCGCTCCGGCAACTCTGGTCATCGCCAAGATCATGCAGCCGGAAGTCGATCAACCAGAAACGGCGGGCGTCTCCGCCAGTTCGTTGCCGCTGACGAACGTCAACCTCATCGACGCCGCAGCGGAAGGTGCCTCGGAAGGGCTGAAGTTGGCGCTCAACGTCGCTGCGATGCTGATCGCGTTCCTGGGATTGATGGCGCTGTTGGATTGGATGCTGGCATCGATCGGCGAGTTCTATTTTGGTCAAAAGACCTGGTCACTTTCGGCGGTCTTTGCGCACCTGTTTTGGCCGATCGCGTGGGTTATGGGGATTCCGTCCCAGGACTGCTCTCGCGCCGGCGAACTGCTGGGATTGCGGATGGTGACCAACGAGTTGGTCGCCTACCAACGCATGTCCGATTGGACTAACAAGCCGGATTTAGGCGTCGTGCTGATGGATCGTTCGCGAGTGATTCTGACGTATGCCTTGTGTGGCTTCGCGAATTTCGGTTCGATCGGCATTCAGATTGGCGGCATCGGCGCGATGGCCCCGGAGCGTCGGGGCGACTTGGCTCGGTTGGGTCTGCGAGCCATGCTCGGCGGCACTCTGGCCTGCTTCATGACGGCATGTGTCGCCGGAGTGCTGCTGTAGTTGTAGTTGTAGGGTAGGTCGAGTCATCGAGACCCACCATTCACGGTTCCTGCTGGTGGGTCTCGATGACTCGACCCACCCTACGAAGACTACGAAGACTTGATCGTGATCGCGTTGGAAGAACATCCGCAGGGAGTCATCGTGCCGGTGAAGGCTCAGCCGGGAGCGCGTCGCAACAGATTGGCGGGTGAACATGCCGGAGCGTTAAAGGTGCAAGTCACGCAAGCGCCGGAACGTGGCAAGGCGACCGACGCGGTCCTCGAAACGATTGTCGATGCGCTGCGCTTGAAACATTCGCAAGTGTCGCTGTTGTCGGGAGCCACCTCGCCGCAGAAGCGAGTCTTGGTTTGTGGAATCTCACTCGCCGATTTGGCGGAACGACTCCGGTCGGTGTTGGAGGACGCATGAGTTCCCTCGCAGAGCCAACACAACCTCCCTTCGAGTACGAGGCTCTCAACGAGCACGACACCGATGCGCTGGGTGCGATGATCGCAGATGCCGCCGAGCCGGGTTTGGTCGTCGGTTTGATCGGACCGCTGGGAGCCGGCAAGACGCGATTGGTTCGCGCGACGGCGACTGCTTTAGGAGCAGATCCCAGCAGCGTCAGCAGTCCGACGTTCGTGTTGATTCAGGAGTACTTCGGACGATTGCCGGTCTATCACTTCGACACCTACCGACTTCGCGACGTGCGAGCCTTTGCCGATCTTGGTGCGGAGGAGTACTTCGGCGGCGACGGCGTCTGCTTCGTGGAATGGGCCGACCGAGTCGCCTCGGAGTTACCGCGCGACGTCCTGCGGATCGAAGTGACCGTACTCGCGCCGACCGCTCGACGATTTCGGATCACCGCCAGCGGCCCCGTCTCGCAGCGAGTGTTGTCTCGGCTGATGTAGGATGGGCACTCTTGCCCGTCCGGAGTCGGGCAAGAGTGCCCAACCTACGAACCGCTGGTCAACAGCGTACGAATCGCCTCCGCCGTCACCGGCCGAATGAGACCGCGCTCGGTGATGATTGCCGTGATCAGCTCGGCGGGCGTCACATCGAACGCCGGATTGTAGACGTCGATGCCGTCGGGAGCCGTCTGACGTCCGAAACCGTGAGTGATCTCGGTGGGCGAACGTTCTTCGATCGGGATTTGTTCACCGTTGGCCAACGACAAGTCGAACGTGCTGGATGGAGCGGCGACGTAGAACGGCAGGCCGTGTGTTTTCGCGAGACAGGCGACCGAGTAAGTGCCGATCTTGTTAGCCGTGTCACCGTTCGCCGCGATGCGATCCGCTCCGACGATCACGGCTTGAACTTTTCGTTGCCGCATCACGGTTGCGGCCATCGAATCGCAGATCACCGTGACCGGTATGCCACGCCGCGAAAGTTCCCACGCGGTGAGTCGCGAACCTTGCAGCAGTGGTCGAGTCTCGTCGGCGAACACTCGAATCATCTTGCCTGCGGCAACCGCCGCGTAAATCACGGCAAGCGCCGTTCCGTCCCCAGCCGTCGCCAACGCACCGGCGTTACAGTGTGTCAACACCGTGTTGCCGTCGTTGAGCAACTCCGTGCCGTACTGGCCGATCGCGGCACACATCGCTCGATCGTCGAGCTCAATCGCGCGAGCTTCGGCCAACAACGCCTTCAGAACGTCAGTCGGCAGCGCGGTTGCCGATCGCTCGGCGACTCTTCTCTGACGATCCAACGCCCAGAAGAGATTCACCGCTGTTGGCCGACTCTCGGCAAGTTGCTGCGTGATCACTCGCATTTGTTCGTCGAACTGTGCGCGATCCGCACTCGCCGACTCGCGCAGGCCGACCACAACGCCGTAGGCCGCCGCCACTCCGATCGCCGGTGCGCCGCGGACTCGCAACGAGCGGATCGCCTCGACGACTTGCTCGACCGAGCGGCAGTCAATCGTCTTCGTTTCGCAGGGCAACAACGTCTGATCCAGCAACCGCAGCCAGCCGTCTGATTCGCCGACCCATTCAATGACCGGCGCGTTTGTGTTCGCTGGCGATGAGGCCGCAGAGACAATCGTAGCAGGCACATTCCGTGTGCCGTCGGCTTCTGTGGTTGCTTCATCCATGCTCGCGCCTTCGCGTTCGTCAGACGGCACACGGAGTGTGCCTGCTACGATTTCTGCTCCACCTGTTGGCGGGGCGGAGATGTTGTTTGGCTCGACACGAGCCGGCGACGCAACGGGACTCAGGTCGTCGCGACCATCGTTTTTTTTTGTTCCTCTTCCTCGTCGTCGAACGGCTTTGGCTTGGGAAACCAGCGGCAGATCAGGATGCCGAACTCGTACAAAATGATCATCGGAATCATCATCATCAACATGCTGTAGGGCTCGGCCGGAGTCAGGACCATGGAGATCACCGTGATGACGAAAATCGCAATGCGGCGTTTCTCTCGGTAGTCCTTGACCTCGAAGATCGACAGCCGTTCGAGGAACAGCATCACGAGCGGTAACTGAAAGCTGATGCCGAACATGACCGGCAACATGATCGCGAAGTCGATCCAGTCCGTGACGCGAACTTGCTGGTGAAACTTCAAATCGGCCGTGAATTGCAGCAGGAAGCCGAGCACAAACGGGAACACGCAGTAGAAACAGAAGGCCGCCCCGCCGAGAAACAATCCCGAACTCATCGGCAAATAGATGTGAATGTACTTCCGCTCGTGTGGATACAGCCCGGCCGCGACGAACAGCCACATTTGGTAAAAGACCCACGGGCTGGAGAGCACCAAGCCAGCCACGAAAGAGACCTTGAGCCAGGTCATGAAGGCTTCTTGCACCGTGAGAACTTTCGGAAGCTGCTCGAGCTCGTGGAGATGTCGCCATTGGGCGATCTCCGGTGCCGTGATCGTCAACGAGATCGACTTCTCTTTCGGTTCGGCGGACGGCTCACTCCCATTCGAGTCAGGTGCATTGATCTCGACCGCTGTCGGTTTCGGGGTGGGAGCGGGAAAACGCTCCGGAGCCGCTTCGTGCAACGCCGTCAACAAGTCGAATGGATCAATTTGAACGCGCATCGATTTGGGATCGATCAACGGCTCGTGTTCCGGTCCGGGTGCCGGCTTCGATTTGCCACGCGCCCAATCCCAGAAATCATTCCAGGTCTTTGCCGCATCGAAAGGCTTTGCATCGTCGTCGTGCAGCTTGTCTTGGCGTGACCGCAGAGCGTCTTCGATCGGCTTGCGAACGATGCCCATCACCTGGTCGCCGAAAAACATCGTGATGCCGGTGACGAGCACCAAGCCGACGATGGCACGCCACAACCGGAGACGCAACTCTTCGAGGTGTTCCCCGAAGGTCATCGTGGTGTCGTCGAACAAATCTTTCGAGTGTTTTCGTGACATGGCAGACTCTCCGCGCGAGACCCAGAAATCACGGGTGGTGGCGCGAGCCGGCAGACAACGGCGGGACCGATGCCTTGAGGAATTCGTTCGCGAATCGGCCCAGCCGCTTGGCGAATCGTCGCTCAACTTGCCAGCTCGCGGTATGACCCGATGAACCGCAAGGCCGAGCCAAATTCCCTGCGGGAAAGCTCAGCCGGATGACATCGGAGGGTCCACTCGCTTCCCCCGCTGACGGGAGCAGGAACTGGGAGCGGCCGACGGCCAAGGATTCTAAACCGACATCCCGACAGATGGAAACAACGGACTGCAAAAACATCGACCTGCACGCGACACGCCAGCCCTACATCGGTGGAGCCAACGCCGCCGCTCCCGCCGGATTCGCTGGTGGAGCGCCACCCGGTGCCATTCCGCCAGCAGGAGCCATTCCGCCAGCGGGAGCGCCTTGGCCTGCCGGCTGAGCGGCCGGATCAGCGGCGGGGGCAGCGGGTGCCTGATCACTATCCTTGCGCAAGAAGAACCACCACCCCAGGCCACCCATCAAAGCCAGAAACACGACGGAGACCACAATGTTTTTAATGAGTTCTTTCTTTTTCTTTGCCTTCACGACGGCTGGGTCGTCGTCGGCTTGCACACCTTTCGCAACCCACTTGACCTCTTTGGCCATCGTCTCCAGCTTCAAATGCTTCTTGAAATACAACCCCAACAGGCCATTGGCTCGCATCGCCAGGACCGCACTAAAACCAAACATCATCTCTGAAAGAATGAGCCCGATGATGGGAGCAATGATTCCTTTCCAAGAAATCGGATTGTTCTTGTACTTCAGGTCGTCCGCCTTAGGCTCGACTGGTGGTGCCTCATTTTTTTTGGGGTTGTTCCGGGCGGCGTAGAAGACTTCCAAGTCCTCACCCAGCGCGGCGTTCGCTTTGAAATTGTGAGTCATGTCTTCGGAGAATTGTTTGAATCCCGAATAGCCGATCGCTCCAGCCAGACCCAGTGGCACCAGCGTCGGTAACAGCACGACTGTCGTGAGGCCGCACCAATACATGCAAACCCCAAACGACTTGGCCCACGCCTTGAATTGAATGGGCATCAGCCAACCGCGCGTGGTGACGGGCATCACCATGTGGATCATCACCTGCGGAAGCATCAGGAACAAAACCAATTCGGTCACTGCGATCAAGGCAATTCCGGGAATGAGCAATCCCTGGCGAATCAGAAATACCGCGGCCACGGGCAGCAGAAGCTGAGCACCCATCAAGATCTGCCAGACGAAAAATTTGATCCCCAGTGCCACGCACGTGAACATGTCAAAGTTGATGCGCGGCAGTGTCTCGCGCTTGTCCATCGTGGCCTTGATGATCTCGCTATTCAGGAACCACACCCAACCGAAGGGGACCATGAACGTGACGACCGCCAGTCCCATCCAAAACATGCGGGGTGGCGGACTCACGCACCACGTCACAAAGAACAAGCAGACGAAATTCAGCAGCGTGAAAACCAGCGTGTAAATGCCCGTGCGAATGGCGAACGGTTTGTTGTCCAACAAGAACTGCTTGGAGTCTTTCAACACGACTCGGTAGAAGCCCTTGGGGTCAATTCCCTTTTGCTTGGCCTTGGTCAAGCCCGTTTCAAAATTCAGGCCGCAGGCTGGGCACTCGATGGTTTCCTCTTCGTAGATTTCTTGTCCGCATTTGGGGCAGACGCGAGCGTTTTCATCTTCAGCCTTGTCCAGGTCGAGGCTCTTCAGCGCGTGCTCGTGATCGTCGTGATCGTCCTTTTTGGCGGGCTTCTTGGCCGGAGCTTTTGTCCCCGCGGCCGACTTGGCTCCGTCACCCGCCGGCACTTTGACTTTGCCCTCGCAGCCGGGGCACTTCACCAGTTTGCCTCGTGCCGCATCGGGGGCCGCGAACACTTTTTCACAACTTTGACAACGCACCTTCACCGGCATCGCAATTTCTCCGTTCGCACGAGCGAATCGAAAACGGCCAAACAAGTGTCACAATCTAACGGCAGTTCCCCTCGAATTCACGGCCAGCCTGAAGCCAAACGCGAATCGATCTCGGCATGGCAGGCTCGTTTGCCGTTCTGTGTCGGTTGTGACGACGCGACAAAAACTAGCACGATGTGCAAGCGAGTGGTGAATCTCGGCAAACCACTCGCTTGCGCTTCGTGCGAGTGCGTTGATACCAACCGCCCTGTTTGAATCATTGGCCTGCCTCGTCGATCTCGGTTGACGAACTTCCGCAGAGCGGCCATCGTGGGGCACCTTCCGATTTCAGGAGCATTCTCGGCTTATGGTTTGGTTCTGGCGACTGATACTGACTCTCGATGCCCTGCCGGCCGAGATGCGTGCGAAGGCTGCGGCGAAGTTAGGGGACGCCAAGAGCCCCAATGCCGTGCCAGCGCTCATGCGAGCGCGTCACGACAAGAACTCCACAATTGCCGAGGCCGCCGTCGCGGCAATGCGACAAATCGGCTCGGTGGCTGTCGAGCCGTTGCTCAAACGACTGACGCACACCGACCCCAATGAGCGGGCGAACGTGGCCGAGGCGCTTGGCTGGTTGGGCAAGGATGCAAAGCCCGCCGTCGCGGCCTTGAGAATTCGGTTGGGCGATCCACAGACGTTGGTCCGAGTTCGTGCGGCGGAAGCGCTCGGTCGCATCGGTCCGGCGGCCGTCGAGGCGGTGCCAGAATTCATGAGCTGGTTAACCGACCGCGAGCCGCGCCTCGTGGAAGTCGCCGCGCGAGCGCTCGGCGGCATCGGCCCGCTCGCGAAAGAGGCTTTGTCCGCGCTTGTCGAACAGGTCGCGCATCGCGACGAAGCTGCTCGCGAGGCGGTCGCTGAAGCGATCGGCAAGATCGGTTCGTTGTCGCGCATCTTCGTTCCGAAACTCGCGGCGCAGCTCAATCACGTCGATTCCGATGTGCGTGAAACCATCGCGCGAGCGATTGGCGGGATCGGTCCTGATGCGAAGGCCGCAGTCCCCGCGCTGATCCAGCAACTCAGCGATGTCGATCGCGCCGTGCGAACGGCGTGCGCGAAAGCGATTGGTCAAATCGGGCCGAATGCCGCTGCGGCCGTCCCGCAACTGATCGAACTGTTCAACGACAAAGATTACGGCGTGCGCGAGCATGTCGCCAAAGCTCTCGCCGGCATCGGTCCCGCCAGCGCGCCCGCCGTGCGCGGATTGATGAAGCTGCTGCAAGACGACCGAGGCAGCGTACGACTCGCCGCGATTGAAGCGCTCGGTGCCATCGGACCAGGCGCGAATGACGCAGTCGCCGCCATCAAGGCTCTCGCGGACGAAGACAAGTACGCCAAAGTTCGCGAAGCCGCCACGCTGGCTTTGGCGACCATTTCCCCCGCCATACTCGAATGACTCTGCCGACGATTTGGGACGAGGCCATGTCTCACGCAAATTGGCATCTGATCCTTGCCCGAAGCGCCAGCGAGGGATGTTTGAAGAAACCCCTTGCTGGCGCGTCGGGCTAGTCGATTAGTCGTTTCAACTCCTGCCGTAGGCGTTTGAGCACTCGGCTCTTGGCTTTGATGACGGCGTTGAGCGACAGGCCCAATTCGTGAGCCACGTCCTTGGGTCGCTGGCCTTCCAGAGCTTGGCGGCGGAAGGCGGACCAAGTTTCTGCGGTGAAGTCCTGCGCCACAGCTTGCATCATCCGGCGGGCCAAGTGTTCGTCATGCTCGCGGTCGAGCAATTGGGCGAGCACGCTTTGAGGATCGGTGAGGTCGTCAAGTGGAAACTCACACAAGCGTGTGGCACGCTCGCGATAGTACTTCTTGAGGTGATTGGCCAGGATCGCCCGCAACCACCCGCGAAATGCACCCGGATGTTCGTGCTCGAATTCGCTGACTCGGCGCACGACAACCACGAGCACTTCTTGCACGAGGTCGTCTCGATCCGTCTCGACCACACCGGCGCGGACCAGCCAGCCGGACAACAACGGCGAATACACCTCGACCAGACGCTGCCAATCCGCGCCGGAAGGTGACTCGACTAGCCGGCCCAGCCAGGTGAGTGAGGTTTCCATTGTGATACGACTACTTCTTCCACACCTCTTGGGGCATCTCAAAAACATAGACCGTGCTAGGACCGGTCGTGGCAAAGACCGCAAATCGGCCATCGGGAGTGAATGCGTACTCGCCCATGGCACCGTGAGCGATCTCGTGCCGTCCGCGGACCTTGTCAGTTGCGAGGTTGAACAAATAAACGGCGGAATTCACGGTGTTTCCGTTGGTTCCCAAGAGCAACCATTGCAGGTCGTTAGAGACGGCGGCTCCACTGCAATTCGAAGGCAGACGCCACTGTCGAGTCGGGACATCCGATTCCATGCTCCAGAGATACAACGTGCGATATTGGCCTTGGACCGTGAGGAATCGTTGTCCGTCCCCCGAGATTTTCAAGACATCAACGTAGGATTCTTCGGAGTTCTTCCAACGACGAATGACGTTTCGGCTGGCGATGTCCATCAGGCGAAACTCCGGATCAATGCCGTAGACGTCATAAACCATCAAACGTTTGCCGTCTGGCGTGGGCGAGAGATTTGGATAGTGGTTCTCGGGAGCCTCGATCATGCCGATCTGCTGATCCGATTTCATGTCCCAGAATCGAACGATCTGATCCTTACCGGTGCTCACCAGTATTTGACTGTCATGCGTCAAAACGAGGTCGCTGACGACTTCTTTCGTGTGCCCCAGGAATTCATGAATCTGTGCCTTGGAAGAAAGATCCCAGCCTCGAATCACCAAGCCGTCGGGAGACGTGAAAAACACTTTCTCGTCGTGTGAGAATTCCATCGCCACGGAACCAGGGAAGTGAGCGACGACTTGACCTGTCGCGGTCTCCCAAACTTGGATGCCTTGACCCACGCTCACATCTCCGCCAGCCGCATAGTACTTTCCTTTGGGTGAGACTCGGCTCGCATAGATGTGCCTCTCTGGCCAGTGATGAGTGCGCACGAGCTTGAGTTTCGGAGCGTGTGGATCGAGCATCAACCGCGCTTCACCGCTGTTCTCGACCGCAGTTGAGGTCTTCGCAGTGTCCTGAGGAGCTTCCGCCGCTGGCTTGGTAAAACGCTCGACTTTCGCCAAGAATGTGTCACCACGTTTGATCGTCGCCTTCTCGATGTCGAGCTTCAGGCCAGTCGGTTTTCCCCTCAGCTCCAGTTCGTACGTCCCGGAATTGAGGATCAGCTTCTGCTTGGTCTTGGTGTCGTAGACCGTGATCTCTTTTCCTCCTTGTTTGACGCTAATCTCGGCGTCTTCATCCGCCGTGATGACAATCTCGCCCTTGTCCGTTTGAATGCGATAGACCACGACGCCCAGCAGCAGTGCGAAGATGCCGAGCACGACGATGGACGTTCGTTTGTAGCCCTGTCGCTCCGCGATAGGAAAGCCGAGCGTGTTTCGACGTTCGGAAGCCGCGAGTTCATCGGATGTCGCGCGACACTCGGCATCCCTGTCACGGAGCGACAGGGCTACGTTGTCACAGAATGGTTCCAGCGTTTCGGCGACTTCGAGTGCGGTTTGAAAGCGCTGCGCAGGTTGCTTGGCCATCATCTTGGCAACGATCAGCCACAGACTCTGCGGCAGATCGGCGATCGGTTCGGGATCGCGGAAGCGTTGAGAGTCGATCTTCTTGACCATCGAATCTTCGGTGAACGGGACTCGACCGGAGAGTAAGTGGTACAGCGTGCAACCCAGGCTGTAGATGTCCGACCGCGCGTCCGCAGCGTGCGGATCCTCCGCCTGTTCAGGAGCGACATAGTCGGGCGTGCCCATGACGAGATTCTCACCGGTGATCGACGAGTCCGCCTCGGCGGAGATCGCCAGCCCAAAGTCGAGCACTTTTACCATGCCGTCTTCGGTCTGAATCAGATTGCCCGGCTTGACGTCGCGATGCACCAACCCTGCCGCGTGCGCGTGAGCCAATCCGAGCGCGGCATCGCGAATCGCTTGGCAAGCGGCGGTGATCGGCAATGGTCCGGCCTTCACTCGTTCGGACAGCGTGTGGCCTGGGACATACTCCATCACCAGAAAATGGGAGTCGCCGATTTGTTCGGCATCGTAAGCGTGAGCGATGTGCGGATGATTCAGTTTCGCCGCCGCCTGCACCTCGCGCCGGAAACGCTCCAACGTCCCATTCTTCGCGAGCAGTTCCGGACGAATGATTTTGAGTGCGACTGGCCGGCCCATCACCAGATGCTCGGCCAGCCAGACGCTCCCCATGCCTCCGTAGCCCAACAATCGTAAGACTCGATACCGGCTGTGACCGGTGAGCGCAGCCGGCGGACCTACATTCGCGCCGGCCAAGAACCCGTCGGAAAAGACCGTGTTCGGATGATCGCCGGGCGTCGAATCCAACCGCGAACTCAGCGTATTGCCGAACGCGCTGAAAACCGTGGCCGATGGCGAATTCACGGCGGCTCGATGCAGCAGATCGACGAGCGCATCGCTGGGCGTGGCCTCGGCCGCGCGTGCTTCGCACTCAGGACATTCGGCCAAATGGTCCTCGACCGCCTGCTGCGCGTCGTCCGGCAGTTGACCCAGCAAATAGTCCGACAATTGTCGGTCTGGAAGATGAGCCGAAAGGTTGTCCATCGTCGTTCACTCCGAGAGTACCCCGCACATCATGCGCGATTTCGGCGAAACATGCCTCGAAAATTTCGGTTCCTCAGCAGAATCTGTGAGTGATTTGTTTTTCAGGGAGGTTTCCAAGTTGGTGGAGGAGTGCGAGTTCGGCGACTCGCGAGGTGCGGAAGCCGTGGGATTTTCTCGACACCAGTTTGGCTTGGTTGTTCAAGCCTT
>SYJG01000526.1 GCA_005798445.1 Planctomyces sp. | reverse complement strand
CCGTCAACGCCTTTTGGCCGCGGCCCTTCGAGACCGACACGATCGTGCCGCGGTCCAAATCATAGACCAACGTGAGAAACCGATGGAGCTTGCCGACAGGCACTTCATCAATCGCCAGCCGCTTCAAGTTCTGAAGCTCCGGCTTGCCGAGCCGCTTCAGCCGTCGCTGGTCCATCTCGGCCACCGTGTCCCACGACAACGTGCGGCGCGGCCTCAGTCAGTGCGAGAGCTTCGGACCCCAACGGAAACGTCAGATACGCGCGAATCAATTCCAGCGGATGCGTGCCCGCCAGCGGCGCGAGCAAAACGTTGGCGAGCAAGGCGACTGCCGCTCCGCAGGCACCGAGCGCCGCTCCGTAGATCGCGTGCTCCGTCCAGGACAAACGACTGGGCGGCCATCGAAGTTCCTCGGCGACGTGGTTCAACTCTCCTTGGAGTTGTTGAACCTGCGATCTCAGTTGTTCAACGGACTGATGATCGACGGGAGGAGTCATGGTGTCCCTCTTTTCAATGCATGCCAAGCAGGGGCGTCACCACCCGGAGAGCCAGACGTTCTTTTGGCAAGTTCCTCATTCATGGAGCTTTGACGCATAACGCGTGAAGGATGACGGTTTGCGAACGGCGTGCCGGTGGCATTCAGAGAAAACCATTGTTCGTGGACCGGTGTTTGCGATCAGACTTCGAGGACTGTGCTCTCGATCGTCTTTCAAGAGGCTGTGTCATGGACTCTCCGCAAGCGGTCTCTCTGTATTCGTCGCCGGAACTCTCAACGGAAGAGGTCATGCGATCGCGGTTGCAGCATGGATTGCTTGAACCGCGCGATCTGGTGCGAGCGGCTCAGCGGATCGCGGCGATTCATCGGCAGGCATGTTGTTGCGTCGGCGAGCAAGCAACCGAGGCTGAAGCAGAGTTCCGTCGCAAGCTGCGAGAGAACTGGGAGCTCGCTCGCGGCCTGAAGCCGCACGTCATCGAACCGCAGGTGCTGCGACGATTGGAGACATTGTCGGACGAGTGGCTGCAACGTCACGACGACACGTTGCGGCGGCGAGCAAACGACGGGCGAGTTCGCGATCTGCACGGCGACTTAAGGCTGGAGCACGTCTTTCTATTTCCCGACCGAGCACCGCCCAATGACGTCGTGATCCTCGACGGCATTGAATTCGATCCCGGCTTGCGGCGCATCGACGTGGTCGCCGACATCGCCTTTCTGGTGATGGAGCTGTCCTTCGCCGGCCGCCACGATCTGGCGCGAATCGTCGCCGAGGTTTACTTCTCGGAAACGAATGACGACACCGGCCGCAGTTTGTTGCCGTTGTTCGCCGCGTATCGCTCGGCAGTGCGAGCCAAAGTGGCGGCCATTCTCGGCGGCGAATCGGAGATCCCGCATCCCGATCGCGACGAAGCGCTGGCACGTTCGCGAGCACACTGGCTGTGGTGTTTGTCGGAGTTGGATGAACCCAGCCGCTGCCCGGCCTTGGTCCTGGTCAGCGGTCTGCCCGGCACCGGCAAATCAACACTGTCGCGGGCATTGGGCAATGCGGTTCACTTCGACGAGGTGCTGCGCACCGATGTCGTCCGCAAAGACCTCGGTGCCAAATCCGCAGCGTCTGGCAGTTCCGCGGACTTGTACTCAGCCGACCGTACCGAGCGAACCTACGACGAATGCTGGTGCCGCGCTCGCAAGCGATTGCTGGCCGGCGGCCGAGTCATCGTCGATGCCACATTTCAGCGAGAATCGCTCCGTCACAGATTCTTGCAACTGGCGCTCGACTGCGGCGTGCGAGCCATCTGGCTGGAATGCATCGCTCCCGACGACGTCGTGCAGCAGCGATTGCTGTCGCGTCATGGCGATCCTTCCGATGCCGATTGGTCGGTCTACCAGCTTGTGCGAGACCACTGGGAACCCGCCTCGGAATTCAGCGGGCGGTTTCATTTCACCATCGAAACCGGCGATCCCGGCGCTGCGATGATCGAAGCCGCCTGCGCTGCCTTGCGGACTCACAGTCTGATCGGCTGACTCACCCGTGAGCGACCGCGCACTGTGCGGTGCCGCGTCTGAATTGTGCGGCACCGCTCAGACAGGTCGGGCGAATTCAACAACGCGGATCTTCCACGGGCGAATTTGTGACTTGGCCGCGCATGGAACACCGTTTGCCAAACAGACTCAGCGTGTTCGGTGTCTCACTCTTCCAAAGGAGACTTGTGATGAAGGCGGCTCGATGGGGTTGGAGCGCATTGGCCGTCGCGTTGATTGGCGCTGGGGGTCTGACAATGACACAGTTCGCCGCAACGCAGGAGACTCAGCCGCCAAAGAAGGCCGAGCCGATTCAGAAGAAGGATGCCGCGAAGGCTCCGCAGAAGGACGACGAGAAGGCCACTCCCGTTCGAAAGGGAATCTCAATCTTCATGCGGAGGAAGCTGGATGCCTCGCAGAAAATCCTGGCGGGGTTGGCTCTGGAGGACTTCGAGTTGATCCAAGAGGGAGCCGCCAGGCTGGAAGACATGAGCGCTGCTGAGAAGTGGCGCGTCACAAACGATCCTTTCTTTCGTGAGCACAGCAATGACTTCCTGAAAATCACCAAGCGGCTCTCCAAGAACGCCAAGGACGGAAAGCTCGAAGCGTCCGCACTGACGTGGTTGGAGGCGACCATGCAGTGCATCGAGTGTCACAAATGGACCAGAGCCAACTTAATCGCCGATCGTCCGGGTCGTTAGTGGTCCGGTGCGTGTGTGACCGAGGCGAGCCGGGCGGCGTTAGCCCCCGGACCACACCATCGCTGTCCGGGGGCGAACGCCGCCCGGCTCGCCTGCGCGAATTCGGATTCCATTTGTTGAAAGGAACCCATCATGGTCAAACTGCACAGCATTCTCTGTCCGACTGATTTCTGTGAATTCAGCGAGAACGCGATTCGCTATGCCAGCAACATCGACCTCATTGTCCAAGGGACTTACGGCCGACGGGGCGTCAAGCACATGTTGCTTGGAAGCGTGGCCGAGAACATCGTCCGCTATGCCACATGTCCGGTGCTCACCGTGCGAAACCAATGACTCGGCTACGGCACCGAAAGCCAGCGCATGCGCGCGTCCAACGCGATCAGCCGATCGGCGGTGACCAGTAGCGGGTTGATGTCGATCTCGCTGAGTTCCGGCCAATCGGTCACGAGAAACGAGAATCGAATCAAGACCTCGATCAGCCGCTCGACGTCCACGCCCGGCCGGCCGCGATAGCCTTGCAGCAGCGGCCACACGCGCAGGCTCTCCAACATCCGCCGAGCTAACCGCTCATCGAGTGGTGGCAGTTCCAATGTTCGGTCTTGCAGCAGTTCAGCCATGACGCCGCCCGCTCCGACGAGCAGCACGGAACCGAACACCGGATCGCGCTTGGCTCCGACAAGCAACTCGACACCACGAGCGGCGGTGATCATCGGCTGCAACGTCACGCCGTCGATCACCGCGTCAGGGCGTTTGGATTTCACCGAAGCGAGCATCTGGTTGAAGGCGCTTCGCACTTCGGATTCGATTGTCAGGTTCAATGCCACACCGCCGACGTCCGTCTTGTGCGTGATGTCGGGCGAACGAATCTTCATCACGACCGGGAAGCCGATTCGCCGCGCGACCTCAACCGCTTCATCGGCTGTCGTGGCAGCGATCGGCTGGCTGACGGGAATACCGTATTCCGCGAGCAGTGCTTTCGAGTCGTCTTCCGAAAAGAATGTTGACGGAGCCTGCCCTTTGAACCGCGTCAGGAACTCCTGCCGAATCGCCGTTCGATCGCGAGGCCAGGTGATCCGCATATCGCGAGGCATCTCATGCAGTAGCTCGCGCCGGGCCGCATACGAGACCAAGTGCATGAAGGCTCGCACGGCCTGTTCGGGCGAGGTGTAAGTCGGGATCGCGGACTCGTGCAGGACTTGATGGCCTTCACGGACCATCGCCCCGCCCATCCAAGCCGCGAGCAGCGGTTTGCGATGCCGGTTCGCAGTGGCAGCGACGAGCTGAGCGATGCGTGTCGGTTCGGTCATCGCCTGCGGGGTGAGGACAATTAGCGCGGCATCCACTCCCTCGTCGGCGAGGACCGCCTCAAGCGCGGTCGCGTATCGTTCCGGCGTCGCGTCGCCGAGCACATCGACCGGATTGTTGTGCGACCAGTGCGGCGGCAGTGCCCGATTGAGCCGTTCCATCGTCACAGCAGACAACTTTGCGAGTTGCCCGCGTTGCTCCATGAGCACATCGATCGCCATCACGCCGGGGCCGCCGGCGTTCGTGACGATGGCCAGCCGTGGCCCTCGCGGCGGACTTTGTCGAGCCAGCAGTTCGGCGCAGTCGAACAGGTCGTCCACGGAAAACACGCGCTCGATGCCTGCTCGACGGAAGGCCGCTTCGTAAACAGCATCGACGCCCGCGAGCGCTCCGGTGTGCGAGGCCGCAGCCTGAGCGGACTCGGCGAACCGCCCCGCCTTGTAGGCCACGATCGGCTTGTGCCGAGCGAAGGCTCGCGCGGCGGACAGAAAATCTCGCGAGTGATTGAGCGATTCGATGTAGAGAATCAGCGACTCGGTCTGCGGGTCGGCCGCGAAGTAGTCGATGAGGTCGGCCATGCTGACGTCCAGCATGTTGCCTGCCGACACGAACGCCGAGAACCCGATCTGTTGCTCAATGGCCCAATCGAGGATCGCGGTACACAACGCTCCCGATTGCGACAGCAGCGCGACTCGCCCCGGCTGCGGCATTCCCGCCGCGAAACTGGCGCTGAGCCGCAGTTCGGGGACGATCACTCCCAAGCAATTTGGTCCGACGATGCGCAGTCCGTCAAACCGAACGGCTTCACGCTGCACGGCCTCTTCCAACTCGCGACCGGCCGTGCCCACTTCACGAAACCCGGCGGAGATGATGATCACGCCACGCACGCCCGCTTCGCCGCATTCGCGCACGACACTCGGAACCGCCGGAGCCGGCACACAGATCACCGCCAAGTCGATCGCTTGCGGAACCTGCTTGGTGGAAGCGAACGCTCGTGTGCCTTGCACACAGTCATGTTTGGGATTGATCGGAAAGACGTCGCCGGTGAATCCGCTGCTCGCCAAGTTTTGCCAGAGCGTAGCTCCGACGGAACCAACGGAGTTGCTCGCGCCGATCACGGCCACGCTGCTTGGTCGGAAGATTGCGTCGAGGTTCCGCACGCCCATGTTCTGGTTCCAATTCACCAAACGGTCAGGGGACAGCGCTACGAGCCGGTCCCTCGAATGGTGAGGACCGGACAACTGGCGCTGCGGACGACGTTCTCTGCGACGCTGCCCATCAAGAGATGCTTGATCCCGGTGCGGCCGTGAGTCGCCAACACGATCAGGTCGATCTTTTGGTGCGCCGCGTATTCGAGAATTTCGTGGATGGCCGGGCCTTCGCGATGTGCTCGCACGATCGAGGGACAACGTGCGGCGAGGTCTGCATTCGGCAGAGCCGCGAGCTTTTCGTGACAAACCTTCCGCAGTTCAGTGAGCCACTGCGGCATCGGAATCATCGCCGTCTCTGGGTTCAACGAGATCGCATCGTAGCCCTCGAAGACATGCAGCAGATGCAGTTCCGCTTGAAACTTGGATGCCAGATCGACCGCGAACGTCAGTGCGTTCAAGCTGAGTTCGCTGAAATCGACCGGGCACAGAATCCTCTTGAGCGTGAGCATGATAGCCGTCCTTTCCTAAACGAAGTGAGTGGGTCTTGGCCAATGACCTTGCAAGCGCGATGCCAAAGGCGCGGTGCACGCGGCTCGCGTGCGGCCGAGTGCGGCCGAGTGCGGCCGAGTGCGGCCGAGTGCGGCCGAGTGCGGTTCGCGAACGCACAAACGACAAGCCATCGCACGCGAGCCACGTGCGCTCCAGTCGCAGAACCACGGCCGCTTTGAGCGGATTCGCACGCACTATTTGTGACAGCTCCGCACATTGACCCACTCAGCCGCACACTCATCGCGCGAAGGTCGCGTGAATTGCTTGACCCCAACGCCACCCGCGTGGGCGCGCACGCCGATGGCGAGGCGGTTATTGGCGCACAGATTGATCTTTGCGCTGATGGAGACACAGTGTTCTCTGTGCTCTTCACTTCTCCGCGGTGAATCGTGTGTTTTCTTTCACCGCGGAGAAGCAAAGAGCGCAGAGAAGGCGCAAACATCACTCTGCGCCCCAATAAACGTCGGCACGGCCTTTGCCTAAGACGGTGGGCGGCTCATCCATTTCGTCGCATCAAAAAAAATAGGAGCAATCATCATGTCTTGGTTCCCCAAGAAACGAGTGATCGTGCCGATCGACTTCTCCTCCGCATCGGACGAAGCCATTCAGACGGCCTTGGAAATGACTCGACAACCGGGAGAGGTCCATGTGGTTCATGTGGCTCTGGTTCCCAACTTCGTCCCCTACGCGGGAGAAGTGATTGCCGCGGTCGAGCCGGAGCGTTGGCTGCAACTCGCCAATACGCATCTGGCTGATTACCTGAATTCACGTCCGCAGTTCGCGGGTGTGTGCTCAAAAGTCTTGGAAGGGAATGCTGGGGCTCGTATTGCCGAATTCGCGGCCGAGGCTCATGCAGACTTGATTGTCATGCCCTCGCATGGCTACCACGGCGTTAAACGTTTTCTGCTAGGTTCCGTCACTGAATCGGTTTTGCGACACTCGCCGTGCGAAGTTCTGGTTCTGAAACGATCAGACTAATCGAAGTCTTGGAGTGCGACGGCCCAAGCCGTCGCTTTTCAAAACGTGTTGAAGACATTCTCGGTGACGATTTGAGCGAACGACGCGAATAGAAAAGCGGCGACTCCGGTCGCCGCACTCCAAATTGGGAAAGACCCGTCATGAGTGATGACTCTTTGAAAAGCGCCTTCGATCCCAGCCAAGTCGAACTCCTGTTCGTCGATGACGACGATGAGTTTCGTGACACCGCCGCGCGGCGCTTCGTTCGCCGTGGGTTTCAAGTGCAACAAGCTCCCGGAGTCAATGATGCGCTGCGGCTGTTGCAAGATCGCCAGTTCGATGTCGTCGTGTCCGACATGTCGATGCCGGGACTAACGGGCATTGACTTGCTGCAACGTGTCAAAGAACTGTCGCCGGAATGCGAAGTCATCCTGCTGACTGGCCAAGGGACGGTCGAGACGGCCGTGCAAGCCATGAAACTCGGGGCGTATGACTTCCTCTCGAAACCGTTCTCGCTCGCGGAACTCGAAACGCTGATCCAAAAGGCATACGAGCGACGGCAGATCAGCCAAGAAAATGTGCAGCTCAAGGCGGTGCTCGAACGAAATCAGCCGAAGGTGCGGATGATTGGCGAATCGCCCGCGATGCAGGAGGTTTTCAAGCTGATTGCGAAAGCCGGCCCCAGCGACAAAGCGATCTTGATCCAAGGCGAAAGCGGCACCGGCAAAGAGTTAGTCGCCCGCTCATTGCACGAGCACAGCTCGCGAGCCGCTAAGCCGCTGATCTCAATCAACTGCACCGCACTGACCGAGACGCTGCTCGAAAGTGAACTCTTCGGCCACGAAAAGGGCGCGTTCACGGGTGCCGTCGCCGCCAAGCCCGGTCTGTTTGAAATCGCCAATGGCGGCACGCTGTTCATCGACGAAATCGGCGAGATGCCCGGTGTCATGCAGGCGAAACTGTTGCGAGTGCTGCAAGACGGTTCGATGCGCCGCGTCGGCTCGCTGCAAGAGCGTCGCGTCAACGTGCGAGTCATCACTGCGACGAACCGCGACCTCGCCACCGAAGTCGCCGATCATCGTTTCCGCGAAGACTTGTACTACCGCATCAACGTCATGTCGCTCGACCTGCCGCCGCTGCGAGTTCGAGCAGGCGATATTGCTCTTCTCGTGAATCACTTCCTGGGAAGTGATTGGCAGATTGCTCCCGACGCGCTGCGAGCCTTGGAAGCGTACAACTGGCCGGGCAATATTCGGCAGCTCATCAATGTCATCGAGCGGGCGAAGATCCTCGCGGAAGACCACTTCATCACAACCGACGAACTGCCGGCCATCGTGCTGCATCCAACGACAACGGCCGGAGCAGCGGTCGCTGTGACAACAATCCTGGCCGCATTAGCCGACGACGGAACGCTGTCCGCAATCGAGAAAGCTCGCGTCGTCGAGGTCATGCAGAAACAAAAATACAACAAAAGCCGCGCGGCTCAAGTGCTGGGCATCTCACGCCGGTCGCTCTACCGGTTGCTTGAGAAATACGACCTCGACGGCGCACCCTCGCAGACTGGTTAGCCGGCCGTCGTATGAGGCCGGCGTGGGGACGAAGATCGCATCACTCGTCGCGAGTCACGGAGTGGCCCGACGACGTTCTTCGGCCATCAGCACTACCGTGAATGTGCTGCCGTGACCGGCTTCGCTGACGGCGTTCAGCGTGCCGCTATTCTTTTCGAGAATGGCGAAAGAGATCGCCAAGCCCAATCCGATGCCGCGCGCTTTGGTCGAACGAAATGGCTCGTGGATACGAGGCAAGTCTTCTGCCTTGATGCCACAGCCAGTGTCGGTCACTGCAACCTCGATGTGGTCTTGCAGGTGCCGTGCCGAGAACGTCAATCGTCCGCCGTTGGGCATCGCGTCGCACGCATTGCGGATCAAATTGCCGAAGACGATGAGCATTTGCTTTTCATCGGCCAGAGCGTGCGGCAAGTTCGCTGGGATGTCCCACACCAGTTCCACGCTCTCCGGCCAGGAGTCGATTGGCACCGATCTCTTGAGGCAGTCGAGAATAGACAGCGGTTGTAGATTCGCCGACGGCAACTTTGCGAATTCGGACAAGGCCGAGATCACCGAGTCCGACACTCCGACTTGCCGTTCGATTCGCTGCAAGTGTTCGGCAATTTTCTCCGGAGTCGCGCTCTTCGCGTTTCGCAGAAAATAGATCGAAGTACGCATCACGTTGAGCGGATTCCGTAACTCGTGAGCGACCCCGCCCGCGACGCGGCCGATGGCCGCCAGCCGCTCCACACGCATCAAGCGGTCATTCGTGGCCGTCTCATAGGCGTCCTGGATGATCGCCAAGTCGAGATCCAGCAGCGCATTCATGGACCGCGTCGTCTCAGCCAGTTCCGTGAGATCACCCCCGGCAGGCCAATTGAGCCGGAGCACACGCTGCAACCCATTTCGCAACCGGGAGACGGCGGCTTCAACGTAGATCTGCTTCAGACCGATCTCGACGTGCCGATAGCCGACACGAAAGCGACGTTCAACGAACTGAATGTCATACGGGCCAGTGACGAGTTCCTGGAGCCACGCTCGCAATGTTCCCTTCAGCCGTTCGACCTGTGCATCACCGCCGGTAATCACTTTGCGCGTCGCGTCATGCTCGGCGATCTCGCGGTAGAAGTCGTCCACCAACTCTGGAAACGACGACTCGACCAGTGGTGCCGCTCGACGCACACGCTCCGCGTCGGCTGGCGTCCAGCCAACGTAGCGTTGAAGGTCTTGATACCGTTCAAAAAGCTCATCCACTCGCAGGTCGAACGCCACAACTCACCCTTTCATTGGCTCGCCAAATTCGCGATGAATTCACTGAATGTCTCAGCGCTTGACGAGTGGAATCCCGTTTCCCCGCCGAGAAAAGAACTCGATGATGTACGCGAGGCCGAAAAACCCGGAAAAGCCTGAGAAGCCCAGCAGCCGTTCCCAGCCCGGAATCAATCCGAGCAAGCACAGAAACGCTAGCGGAGCAATCGCCATGCTCTTTCGAGCCAACGGAGAAGTGAAGCCGCCGGGGATGGTGAAATCAATGAGCTGTTTCATGGAGATATTGGCCGTGCAAACATTTCAATGAGGGAAGGGCAAGGTACTCAGAAACCATTGATGTGCCAAACGGCGCGGGATGTATGCTGACTGTTGGCCAACAAAAATGACCGCGTGAAACCGGCCACCATCCCCCAAGAACCTCCAGCTGACTCGCGAGATGACGCCGTTCTGGTCTGAGGAGGATGTCGTTGCCGTGATTTCTGTGCCAACATCGCTCGTTGCGAGCGGACATGCACACGTCTCGCTCAACATCAATTTGGAATTGGCACGGACTTCGCGATGTTGCGACCACCCTCCTTACGACTGCCAAATCTGGCAGACCTGCCTGTCTCCGACTCTCATCCGCGTTCGTTGCTTCGACACTCCCTCTTCAGTTCTACTCCCACCTCGCGAGTCATCATCACGTCTGTGAGTGTTCACAATGCTCACCCCGACGGCTCGCCCAACCGGATTGACCTCCCATGAACAACTCACCTGCGACGACTCAACGGTCGGCTCGATTGTTGGTTGTGGACGATGACCTCGACACCTGCGCCAATTTGGCGGACATCTTGTCCGACATCGGCTACGACGTGCGAACCGCTCCCGATGCCTCGACCGCGCTGCGCACTCTGGACGAACAGGCGTTCGACATCGTGTTGCTCGATTTGAAAATGCCCGGCATGGATGGCCTGCAGCTCTATCGCGAGCTGAAACGCCGCTCGCCGTCCACGGTCGCGATCTTGATCACCGGCTTCGCGGACGCCGAGACGCGCGAGCGAGCAGAACAACTCGGCGTGTGGCGCATCCTGCCCAAACCGGTGGATGTCCCGGCGCTATTGCCCTTGATCTCCGAAGCGGCCGAGCAACCGCTGTTGCTGATCGTGGATGACGATCACGACTTCTGTGCCAGTCTGTACGATGTCCTGCGTGAGCGATCGTTCCGAGTCGCCATCGCGGAGTCGGCCCAGGAAGCGGCTCAGCAAATGAATCGCCAGGAGTTTCCCATCGTGCTCGTCGATTGGCGGCTCCCGGATGCCGACGGCCTGAAACTCTTGGAAGACATTCACAACCGACACCCGCATTCGAGGACCATGCTGCTGACCGGATATCGCCACGAATTGACCGACCGACTGGAGCACAACTCGCTTCACGGCGTGGACGTCTTTTTCTACAAGCCGCTCGAAATGGCCGAATTTCTGGATACGCTGCAACGCTGGACGAGACCACAAAAGTAACCCGAAGCGTGAGCGAGGGCGTCGGACAATCCAGCGTGGAATTCGCCCTCGCTCGCGCTTCTTGAAGTTGCGCAGGTCTTAGCCCCGAAGGGGGCGAGACTCGAAAGCCCAGGGCGCAGCCCTGGGAAACGGGCAGTTTCAAGACCATAAGCCCCGAAGGGGCGCGACAAAATGAGTCTCGCCCCTTCAGGGCTTTTCGAATCTCAAATGCTCGAAACCCAGGGTTTCGCCCTGGGCTTTCGAGTTCCGCCCCCTTCGGGGCTGAAAACAGCGTAACTTCAAAACTCACGCTTCGGGTTACTTTTGAAATTGTCTCGCGGCAACTCCCTCACCCCGGATTTGTTTCATGCCTCAACACACGGTCGAGACTCCTGATCGCGACGTCTTGGGGTCGCTGTCGCTGCTCGTCGTGGAAGATGACCCCGACACGCGCAGCAACTTGACCGACATCCTCGAAATGGACGGCTACCGCGTGCAGGCCGCCGAGACTTTCAGCCAAGCACAACGAGAAGCACGGTGGGATGAGTACTTCGCGATTGTGCTTGACCGCAAACTTCCGGACGGCAACTCGGAAACTTTTCTGCCGCAACTGCGACAACTCGCTCCGCAGGCGGCCATCGTGGTCGTCACTGGTTACGAGGATTTGACCGGAGCGATTGCCGCGCTTCGCAATGGAGCTTCCGATTATCTCATCAAGCCGGTCGATGCCGACACACTCCGCAATCGCCTGCGGCAACTGGCCGAGAAGCGGCAGGCGGAACTCGCGCTGAAGGCCGCGAACGCGCGCATGCTGCAAGCCGAACGGCTCGCGGCCATCGGCCAGATGATGACCGGACTGGTTCACGAAAGCCGTAACGCGCTGCAGCGCGGCGAAGCCTGCTTGGAGATGCTCAGTCTCAATCTGCAAGGTCAGCAGGACTCGCTGGACTTGGTCGCGCGCGTGCAGAAGGCCCAGAAGAAACTGCATGAACTGTTTGAGGAAGTCCGCAACTACGCCGCTCCGATCAAACTGCAACGAGCCGAACATAACCTCCGCGATGTGCTCGAAGAGACTTGGGATAACCTGGTTTGGTCCCGACAAGGTCGTCACGTCTCGTTCAATCTGCCGAAGTCCGAGACATCACCGCGTTGTTCGGTCGATGCCAGTCGCCTCGAACAGGTCTTCCGCAACATCTTCGAGAACTCGCTGGCCGCGTGCGCTGATCCAGTGCGAATCGAGGTCACTTGGAAACCGATCAATCTCGATGGCCACCCGGCCTTGCAACTTTCCCTCGCCGACAACGGCCCCGGCATGACTCCTGAACAGCGTGCGAAAATCTTCGAGCCGTTCTTCACGACGAAACCAACCGGCACCGGCCTCGGTATGGCGATCAGCAAACGGATCATCGACGAACACGGCGGACAGATCACAGTGAGCGACTCAGGAACAGGGGGAACAGAAATCGTCATCACGCTGCCAGAGAGGCATTGAAATCGCGATTCAATTTCGAATTGGTACTGGGATATACTGAAACCGAACTGGCCTCTCAAAGGAAATCTGTCATGTTTGATCCGCGCGACACTCAGCCCAGCGACATTCCTCCAGAGATCGACGACCAGTACGAAGGCGAATGGATTGCCTGGGATTGTGAAGCCCGAGTGGTGCTGGCTCACGATGCTGATCTCGACAAGCTCATGCCGGCCACGGATGCGGCGTATGAAGCAGGACGCTTAATTTACTTCCACCACATTTTACCGGCCGACATCGAGATCGTGGGAGGCTTATGATTCATGCGTTTCCCGACCTCACTTCGTGACGGCAAGCTTCGGCCAATTGTTTCTGTCAATGTTGTGATTTCGAGTGGCCGGTCGGTCTTGTTCGACGCGCTCGTGGATACAGGATCGGATGTCAGCCTCTTCCCAAACTCAACAGCGATCAGGTTGGGGCTTGATTTGATCGGCCAGCCCACGCGAACTGTCACGACTGCCGTCGGCGGCCAATGTCAGTACTGGCCGTGCGAGGTGACTCTCGAATTGCGTCGGTTTCCAGAAACTTTTCGATGGAACACAAAAGTTGGCTTCGTGGATCACCCGATGTCCTACGCCGTACTTGGAACTCGCGGCCTGTTTGAATTCTTCCGGCTCACCTTCGACGCCCACGAACATTGGCTGGAATTGACCCCGCGCGCTGAGACGGTGAGTTCCTAACCGTTCTCCGAATCCTCAATGTTTGGCGGCATGCAGTTTGCTTTTCAGGCTGCGAAACAATTTCCCGCCATCGAAAGCCCACCGACATGTTCCGATTCGCACTGTTTTTGGCCATCGCCGTGCTTCCGCTGTCCGCTTTCGCACAGTTCGACATCGAACATGAGCCGATCAATTATCTCAAAGCCCCCTTGGCCGACCCGATCAGCGCGCTGCAAAAGCAAATCAACGCCGACGAAGTCCAACTGACGTTTGACGACAAGAGCGGCTATCTGGCGTCGGTGCTCAAGGCCCTGAATGTTTCCGAGACCTCGCAGATGCTCGTCTTCTCAAAGACGAGCTTTCAACGCAGCCGCATCAACCCGCGCACGCCGCGAGCGATCTATTTCAACGATGACGTTTACATCGGCTGGTGCGTCAACGGCGATGTCGTGGAAGTCACGGGCGTCGATCCGCAACTCGGAGCCGTCTTCTATTCGCTGGAACAAGAAGTTAGCGACCATCCAAAGTTCACCCGGCACACTGACACTTGCACGTTGTGTCATGCGTCGTCGGTGACTCAAGGAGTCCCCGGGCACTTGGTCCGGTCGGTGTTTCCCGACTCCAGCGGCAATCCGATTCTGAGCACCAGCACCTACCGCACGACGTGGCAAAGCCCGTTCAAGGAGCGTTGGGGCGGCTGGTACGTCAGCGGTACTCATGGCCAACAGCGGCACATGGGCAACATGATTGCCAAGAATTCGCGCGATCCGGAAGCCTTCGATCCCGACGCCGGTGCCAACGTGACCGATCTCTCAAAGCTCATCAACGTCGAGCCATATCTCACGCCGCACAGCGACATCGTCGCGTTTCTGGTTTTCGAACATCAGGCCCCTGCGCACAACGCACTGACGCTGGCCAGCTACCAAGCCAAGCTCGCACTCCGCGATGAAGACATTCTGCGAAAGATCGATAAAGACCCGAACTCGCTGCGTACGGAAGGCATTCAGCGACGACTCGATCATTCCGCCGACCTCGTGCTCAAGCACTTGCTATTCGTCGACGAAGCCCCGCTGACGGATCGCGTCCAAGGGACGTCCGGGTTCGCCGAGCAATTCGCTGCTCGCGGCCCGCGAGACAAACGTGGCCGCTCGCTGCGCGACTTCAACCTGCAAACGCGAATCTTCCAATACCCGTGCAGCTATCTGATCTATTCCGCCGCGTTCGAGGGCTTACCAGCCGAGTTGAAGCAGATCACCTATCGCAAACTGCACGACGTACTCACCGGCAAAGACCAATCGCCGACGTACCGACATTTGTCGGCCGAGGATCGTCAGACGATTCTCGACATCCTGCTCGACACGAAACGGGATTTGCCGGCGTCGTGGCAAACGTAGCCGTCACGCGCCACGACGCATCAGTAGGTCAGGCTTTCCAGCCTGACGCGAATTGGCAAGACCACGCCGATTGTTGATCGAGTCAGCCTGGAAAGGCTGACCTACGACGGTCTTGAAACAGCGACTAGGACTTGAGCAACACACCCGTCGCATAGGCCAGCAGCGCCGCTCCGCCGCCGAGCGTCAGCGTTTCCAAGCCAGAACGCCACCACGAGTGGCCGACGAACCAGGACTTGATCATGCCGATGCAGCCACGATCTCAACCATCATGCGGTCAGATTGGCGACAGCACGTCGTCGAGGAATTGCGCCAGTTGCTCGTGGAAGTTGTCCGTTATCGGATCGTTGTGGCCACCTCGTGGGATCACGAAAAACTGTTTTGGTTTGTTCGCGGCGTCGAACAACTTGCGAGCGGACTCGATCGGAACGACGTTGTCGGCATCGCCGTGCGATTGAAGCAGCGGGCCTTTGTAGCGGACGATCTTTCCGGCCGAGTCCAGTCGCTGCGTCATATTCCAGTGGGGCAGCATCCAAGACATGTGATGAGTCGCGACGTCGGGAAGTGACGAAAACGTGCTCATCAAGACAAGCCCACGAGCACCGTCATTCGCGGCGAGATCAACCGCGACTCCTCCGCCCAGCGAACGGCCAATCAAGAGGATGTCCTGCTCGGCGACCTCGGTTTCATCGGCCAGCCACCGACGTGCGGCGCGAGCGTCACGCAGGATGCCAGGCTCGTCGGGAGTCCCTTCGCTTTGGCCGTAGCCTCGATAATCAAAGACCAACACGGCGACACCATGTCGGTCTCGCAACTCTTTCGCCGCACGGGACCAATTCACCACGTTGCCCGCGTTGCCGTGGCAAAACAACACAACGGCACGGCGATCCGGGTGGTCGTAGAACCGGCCGTGCAATCGCACGCCGTCTGTCGCTGTGAAGCGAGCATCGAGGGCTTCGTCATCGGGGGCTTCCGATTCCGAAGTACCGCCACGCGGATAGATCAACCGCTGCTCGATGGGCTTGAGCGGCGACAACCGCCCACTCGCCGCACATCCACCGATTGCGATCAAACTCAGTGCGACCACGAACAGCGGGCATCGGCTCATCGTGAGCGGGTTGTGCGCTGTTTTTCGTGGTCATGTCAAGATGGCTCATCGCCTGTCGTTGGCTCACCCGCTGGGCGATCGCGGCACAGATGAGCGATTCGGCACACAAGTCGGCGCGCGAATTCGACGTCTCCTTCGGCCACGCTCGATCATTCTCTGCGGCGCAAGCGACCGAGTCGGATCACGAGTCGATCGGCACACGATCTGCCTTTGCGTGAGACATGACCACCCACGGAAACCAATCTGGTTGCGACTCTCCGTTCGCTGAACCAACTCGGCGATCATTCGTCGCAAAGTTGTCGTCCGCTGCGATGGCCTTCGGACTGACACTCGGCTACGGCATGTTCGGGACGGTGATTGGTTTTTTTCTTTATCCGGCGAAGGCTGCGTCGCGGACGTGGCAGTTTCTGGCGGACCTCGGCAGCTTCGCCGTGGGTGAGTCCGTGACCTATGAGGCTCCGGCCGGGCAGAAGATTGTGGTGACTCGGCTGGCGGACAAAGGGACGCCGGAGGACTTTGTTGCGTTGTCGAGCGTGTGCCCGCACCTCGGATGTGCGGTGCATTGGGAGGCGAACAACGATCGCTTCTTTTGCCCGTGCCACAACGGAGCGTTCGACAAACAGGGGCAGCCGACGTCGGGGCCGCCGAAGGATTCCAACAAGCCGCTGCCGAGGTATCCGCTCAAGGTTGAGAACGGCCTGCTGTTCATCGAAGTGCCGATGGAGGCGCTGGTATGAACGCGATCAAACGCTGGTTTGCTGAGCGGCTTCCCATCAGCGGTGTGCAGTTGGAAGAACTGACCAACGAGCCGGTGCCGTCGCACTTGCGGCATTGGTGGTTTTGTCTGGGCGGGACGCCAGCGTATCTGTTTGTCGTGCAGATCGTGACCGGGATCTTGCTCGCGTTTTATTACCAGCCGTCTCCGCAGACGGCGTATCAGTCGATCGACGCGATCACGAATCAGGTGGCGTTCGGTTGGTACATCCGCGGGATGCACAAGTGGGCGGCGACGTTGATGATCGCGGCCGTGATCTTGCATCAGATGCGTGTTTACTTCACCGGCGCGTATCGGCAGCCGCGCGAGATCAATTGGATGATCGGCATGTGCTTGCTGATGTGTACGCTGATCGTCGGCTTCACGGGGTGCAGCCTCGTGTTCGAGCAGCTCAGCTTTTGGGGAGCGACCGTAGCGGCGAACATCTGCGACACGGTTCCGTTCGTCGGTGGGCTGGCGAAGAAGATGCTGCTGGCGGGTGAGTCGTACAACGACAACACGCTGTCGCGGTTCTTCATCCTGCACGCGGCCGTGTTGCCGGGGCTGATGATTCTGCTGATCGGGATTCACGTCGCGATCCTGCGACTGCAAGGGGTGACCGAGTTCCGCTTCGAGAATGAGCCTCCCGAAACGCCGCAGCACTTCGATTTCTTCCCCGACCACTTCTACACGGAACTCATCATCGGGTTGATCCTGATGATCGTGCTCAGCGTGCTGGCGACGGTGCTGCCCGTGACGCTCGGCCCGCAGGCCGACCCGCTGACGACGCCAGAAGTCATCAAGCCGGAGTGGTGGTTCTACGTTTCATTCCGCTGGCTGAAGCTGTTCTCCGGCACGTTCGCCGTGCTGAGTACCGGCTTCATCGTCTTCGTGATGTTCGCCTGGCCGTTCATCGACACCTGGATTCGCAAGCGACTCCGCTTCACCGAAGCCAGCGTCTGGATCGGCATCGTCGGCGTGTTTTTGCTCGTCGGTCTCACCGTGTGGGAGGCTGTGGTGGAGCACTAAGGCTCTGAAATCCAAGGTCCACAAACCAAGGTCCAAGGAAATCCCAATGACCAAAACCCAAAGTTCAATACCGTCGTTCCAGCAGTATCAACACAACGAATCCCCGACATCACCCTTTGGGTTTTGGACCTTTGAGCTTGGGCATTCCTTGGAAATTGGGACTTGAGCCTTGGGATTTCCCGCGATTACTCGAACCAATCTTCCAACTGCAGCCCTTTGACTCGTTGAAATTCGGAAGTGTTATGCGTGACGAAAACCAAATTTTGGCTGACGGCTTGAGCGGCCAGGAGCATGTCGAGTTCACCAATTGGTTGGCCTCGACGCTCCAAGTCGGCGCGAATCACGCCGTAGGCATCGGCCGCGCCGGAGTCGAACATCAAGATATCGAACGTCAGCAGAAAGTCGCTGATCTGCCGATGGTTTTCCTCGGGGCTTTTGCTCTTTTCGGCACCGACTCGAAGTTCCGCGACCGTAACCGTCGAGATCACGATGTCGTCGGGCTTGTGCTGCTGAATGCGGTCAGCCACCGCGCGCGGTTTGTTCCGCAACGCAAAGATGCACATGTTGGAGTCGAGCAGGTACTTCATTCGAAGGCCGATTCACGCGGAGCCTGTGGATGCTGGATTCGCTCGACCATGAAGTCGTCGCTGACGTGGCCGATTGATTCTCGAAAGTGCTTCCACGGGTCAGCGGCATCCGAGGCCGGACGTTTGGGAGCCAACATCACAATGCTGCCGACCTTTTTGACGAAAACTTGGTCCGAATCGAGGCGGATGTCGGGCGGAAGATGCACGGATTGGTGATCGCCGACAACGGTGACGGATGCGGTCTGCATGGCACTGCTCCTGGTTCCTGAGACGACGCCATCCTAACTCTGAAAATAAATCGTACCTAGTTCAATCTGACTGGCTGAAACATGACTCTTCAAAGCAAACGTTACTTGATCGGTTTCCTCGGCCTTCTGTTTCTTGCGTCGCTGGTACTGGTGCAGGCGATGGAGATTGCTCGGAAGCGGGAGGAGGTTGGGGCTGCGCGGGGGCATGTCGTTGTCCCGGCGAAGTCGAAGAGTTGTGTCGAGTGTCACGGGAAGTCGTCGCCCGGGATCATTGATCATTGGAAGTTCAGCACGCACGCGAAGAAGGGGGTCGGCTGCGTGGAGTGCCATCAGGCCCAGAAGGGGGACGTGGATGGCTTCACGCATTACGGGCACCTCATCGCGACGGTCGTGACGCCGAAGGATTGTGGGCGGTGTCACGAGCAGGAGACGAAGGAGTTCATGCACAGTCATCATGCGAAGGCGGGGAACATTCTCGCGTCGCTGGATAATTTTCTGGCCGAGACGGTTGAGGGTTCGCGAGCTCCGTTCAATCCGCATTCGCCGACGCCGGGGAAGCCGGACATTCATCAAGTCAACGGGATGGCGAGTGCCGCGACCGGTTGCGTGCAGTGTCACGGGAGCAAGGTCGCGTTGCTGGCGAAGGACGGCGGGAAGATCACGCTCGATGACCTCAAGCCCGATGACAAAGGGCAGCCGACGAATCTAGAAGTGCTCGACCGGATCGCGAAGTCCGAGGACGGGCGGCCGAAGTTTCACGCCGACACTTGGCCGAACACCGGCATCGGGCGGCTGAATCTCGACGGGTCGCTCGGCTCGTGCTCGGCGTGTCACAGCCGACATGACTTTTCACCTCGCCGCGCGAGACAACCGGAGAACTGCGGCAAGTGTCACCTCGGCCCCGATCACCCGCAGAAGGAAGTTTACGAAGAATCGAAGCACGGTGTGGCGTTCCGCGATCTCAAGGATCACATGAACCTCGACGCTAAGGACTGGGTGCTCGGCCAGGATTACTCGCAGGCTCCGACGTGCGCGACGTGTCACATGTCAGGCCACTCGAAGAACGGCGGCAAGATCACGCATGACGCGGGACAACGCATCTCGTGGACGAACCGGCCGCCCGTCAGCGCGGTGCTCGACACCGACGCCGATGGGAAACTCGTCACCGAAGCCGACCCGGTCAAGCGGCGTTCGCTCGTTGCGTTCTCGGCCGAAGAAAAGCGGACGAACATGAAACAAGTCTGCCATCACTGCCACACGCCCGATTACGTCAACGCGTTCTACAAGCAGTACGACGACTTCGTGATCAACTACAACGAGAAGTTCGCGAAGCCCGGTACGGCAATCATGGCCGCTCTGAAGAAGAACGAACTGCTGACGAAGACCGACTTCGACGAAGAGATCGAATGGACCTGGTTCTACCTCTGGCACCACGAAGGCCGCCGCGCCCGCCACGGAGCCTCGATGATGGCCCCCGACTACGCCCACTGGCACGGCATGTTTGAAGTGGCCGAGCGGTTCTACAAAGAGCTGATCCCGCAAGCCCGCGAACTCACGAAGCACGCCGCCGAATCCGGCAAGCTCGATCAAGCCACTGCCGTCAATGCGGTCATCGAAGAAATCCTCGCGAAACCAGAACACCAGTGGCAGGACTCCGGTAAGAAACCGCTGGCGGATGCCAAGTGATCTCCTCATGAGCATATCGAGCGTGCAGAGTCGCTCGAAGATGAACCGTTGGGGCGCGCCGTGCCGCCCAATATTTCAGCACGCTCCTCGCCCTGTGGTGCAAAACCTGCCCGATGAGCACGGTTGAAGTTGCACTGCGAGGTTGTTGCCGCAGAAATGGCTCGCGGCATACGAACTGCTTTGAGGTGGGGTAACTTTCCAAGCTGAGTGAGTCTCAATCATGCTGACGACCGAAACGACGGAACTGGCGACACGCGTGGCTGTGTTCTCGAAGCCCGACGACGTTCATGAATTGGCGGACGTCTTGACGGAGGAGCTCGGCTGGCATC
Source organism: Planctomyces sp. (assembly GCA_005798445.1). Classification (GTDB taxonomy): domain Bacteria; phylum Planctomycetota; class Planctomycetia; order Planctomycetales; family Planctomycetaceae; genus SXKJ01. Next base: position 13,297 of record SYJG01000526.1, on the reverse strand, counting down.
CGACCGACGCGATGCACGAGGCGCACTCGGTGCCATGTGTGCTCACGCCACGATTGACGTCCGCCAACGCGGAACGGATCGCCGCAGTCATCGAACAGTTGGGCCTGCGTTCGGAGCCGATTCCTTCGGAAGAGTTGCAAGCGTTCAATGATCTTCGCACGGCTCATCATGTCGCCTGTCGGCTGTCGGGATTGGAACTTTTCGACCAGTTGGGACTGCCGGCCGAATTGATTCCTTGGGACGACTTGGAAGTGCTCAGTGTTGGCGAGACGCCTGCAGACTTCGCGCACCATCGACAATCCACCGTGATCTCGTTGGTTCGGCACATCGAAGACGCCTTCACCGACGCCCAACGCACACGCTCGAACTGTGGATCGTCTGCCGACACCCAGAGCGGGTCTATCGGCTTGACGCCAGCAAAATCAATTTCGAGTCGCTCGCCGAGCACAAGACAAACTCGATGCACGTCAATCTGCATCGGCTGTTGCAAGACATCGTCCGACACGCGCCGTACGCGCACCTGACTCCCGCGGCTCGCGACTTCCTCGACCACAACACACTCACCCGCTTCACGTCGGCCGAATAGCTTCTGAACGTCACGCAGTTGCATCTGCTCATGGCTCATCGCCTCAGTTCCGCAACTCCGTAGGGCGGATACAACGTCGTTGCAGGCAGGTGATCTATGACGACCACTTCACGATCAGAACGTCAGTCTCGAACCCGCCCCCGCGTACCGGCCAGCGCTGCGGTTCGCAGCATTCTGCAACATGCGGCGAAGCGGCTGCACGCGGCGGCTGACGGGAAACTCTCGACAAAATCTCTGCATGAGTTGCGCATCGCCTGCCGCCGTGCCGAGTCGGCATTGCGGCTCTGCCAGGATGCGGCCGATGGTCGAGCTTTACGCTGGCTGAAGCAGCGGCTGATGACGTTTCGCGGTGCTTGCAATGAGGCGCGCGATGACGATGTCCTGTGCAAGTGGGTCCAGCGCTCCGGCACTTCGGCCAGTCCGTCTCTGTGTCAGGCGATCCGCGATCATCGGGAGGAAGTTCAGCCACGGATTACGGAGCTGGCTCGATGGCTGAGCGATAAGCACCGCTTCCGGCGACGATCTCAGAAAGTGGTCAAGCAATTGCAGGCCTGTCAGCTCCAGAGTCCAATTGCTCAGGTGTTTGGTCAGCGGCTGTTTGATGAGGTGTCTTGCTTTGTGAAGTCGCTACCCGCCAACCGCGAAGAGATTTCGGCTCTGCATCGGCTGCGGATTGTTGGCAAGCGATTGCGCTACGCCAGCGAACTCGTGACAAGCATTTGGCCGGACGTCGCTCTCACGGAACTCAACGAGCATCTGCATTTGCTGCAAGACCGGTTGGGCTCCATTCACGATAAAGTCGTGGGGGCACGTCGCCTGTGCAAACGATTGCCCAATCGATTGACCCGCGCCGCCCAGCCGCTCGCGCGGAAAGCTCAAGAGACAGCAACGCGGTTGCACCGAAAGTTTTGGCGCTGGTGGCAAGCGTATCCGATCGAACGCATGCTCGCAGACACCACGACTGAGGTCGTGGCCTTGATCAGCAAGAGGCCATGATTTGAGTCTGCGCGAAACCGCTCACCCGCGCGCGATGCGCGCTACGATCGCCTAGGCGAGCCGGTCATGGAGGAAGGCTTTCCGGTTTCGTCGCACGAATTCTGGATTGGCATTCGATGTGCAAGTCACGCCCCAGAAGTCTGAGACGCAGCGATCACGCCGCGTCAGACCAATCTCGTTTCGGAGGAGTCACCAATGTCTCTTGAATTACCAAAGGGGCGAGGAAGAATGACTCCGTGTTTTTCGCGGAGCGAGGTTTGATGGTGTAGTTCCATCGTGGGCAGACCTCATGGCGGTGCAGATTGAGCGAGTGGAATTCGGCGTTTGAGACTTTGACAGGGAGGGGATACGTCTTGGTGTTCACCGCGGCGGTGACGGTCAAACCTGTTTGGGTTGTCGTCCCACGCATGAACGAGAGCATCGAACTCAAACTGGTCAGTGGCTCGCCGGACCAGTGGATGGTGATCGGGCCGAACACGCGGTGCTCGATCGGATTCCACTTGGAAGCTCCGGTGGGATCATGGCTGACGGTGATTTCCAATTCGGTCTCGTCGGCGAATTCTTGGAGCGCGCGTTTCCACAGGCGTGGACGACAACCATTGCTGCCACCGGCGTCGGCTTCGATCAGGAGACGTTGGCTCTTGGGGAAGCCGTGTCGTCCCGACGCTTGCCACCACGAGCGAATCGCGGCGACCGCGAATGCGCCGGTGTCGCCCGACGTGCCGACCGTGATGCGTGCCGCGTTGTGCGTCAAGTCGTACACGCCATAAGGCACCGACTTGCAGACCGCGTCGTGGGGGAAGTCGTGAGCGTTCACTTCACCGGTTCAACCAATTTGGTCAAAGTCTGTTCGAGTTGTGGCTCTTTTTTTCGACGACCGGCCGACCTGCTCCCGGCAATCGCGTGCGACCCACCGGACGTCCCGCCAAATCCTCGGCCAACTCCTGACGCCCGCGACGAACGGTCTCTGGATGCAGGCCAGTGATGACCGCCATCCGCGTGTCCCCGCCATGCCCCCACTGCTCCGACTCGAGTGCGACCACCCACCGCCGTTGTTGCTCATCCAACCGGCTGAGTACCGCATTCAAATGTCGATGACGCTTGCGATCGGGATGCTCCTCGGCCCCGCGACACACCTCGCACTCACACTCATGAACTTCCAACTCGAACATCGCAATCCCTTCTTCCCTGGAGACAAGCGATCTGTAACATCAACAGACAATTTCACGAAGATATTTTTCCAAGCCCCCTAAGTGTTGAAACTAAACGAGTTGCGAAACGGCGTTCTCGCCGTGGCAGTTCTGGTGGCAGTCGTTCTCAGAAAATGAGAACTGGCAAAGTGGTCGATGGGGTGATTTCGAGCAAGCCGGAGTCGCTGCCGATCAAGGGGGATTCGTTCTCTGCCGCGCTGGCGATGATTGCTTCGCTGCCGTTGTCGGATGCTGAGAAGGCGGACGCGGTGCGGCGGTTGATGGCCGAGCGAGATGCTGTGCCCGCTGAATCGAAGTAGGCGATCTGCCTCGACGGATTCTTTTGCCGGATGCTGAGCCTGAGTCGGGGGGAGGAGGGTGGCGGCAATCTTTGTGTTCGACTGGCTCGGCGGGAGCATTGGTCGGCGGAAGTCATGGCAATTTGGTTGATCTTTTTTGAAGAGAGCACCATTGCGACAATAACGAATGCAATCGGCCGGCAAATTTTCAAGGTCTGTCAGCATCAATCAGAATCTTCTCGATGTTGAACGAGTTCGCGTAAAAATCAACCTGAGGGCGCGATCGTGAAGCAAGCCCCTATTGGTATAGGAAATCGTCTCGAAAATCGTCCGAAGCGGACGCGGGTCGGGTTTGTTGAGGAGTGCCTCCGAATCGACGCGGCTGTCTTGCGACGGTCTGCGGTGTTTCGGCATGGTGATGGTGGGAGGCTCATTTGGACGCTGGGGCCGACTGAAATCGCGACGGCACGCTACGCATTTACAAGCCAATCGGCCGCCGCGTTGTCGCTGGTTCGCGCCGACGAACCGGGGGGAACGAAGCCGATTGATATCGGTTCGCGACTCGAATTGTTCGTCGATCAGTACCTGATTGACTCCCTGCAGGGCGTGACCCGCGAGCTGCATTCCCCGGAGCGGAAGGGAGCCGTCTTTACGTTTGATCGACCGTGGGAGGGCGGGGCGACGGGCTGTGTGACCGTGTTCGACGATGGAATCCCCGGCGGTGTTCCGCATTACCGCATGTACTATGTCGGTGTGCCGATGCGGGGCGAATACAAGGATTTCCCCAACATCTACGGGCCGGCGGTGGTCTGCACGGCGGAAAGCCGGGATGGGATCCGCTGGACTCGGCCCAGTCTGGAGCTTTTCAAGGGCGAGTTCATCGACCGTTACAAACGGCCGTTCACGGTTCCATCGCCGAATAACATTGTGTGGCTGGGGCAGGGGCAGCAAATTCATTCCAACGACAACTTTGTTCCGTTCAAGGACAGCAACCCCGATTGCAAGCCGGAAGCCCGCTACAAAGCGATCGGACGCTGGCTGAACCTGCCGGACCCGGCTCCCCCGGAACCCGATGCCACGGGTTACCCCTGGCCGCCGGGAGCCGGACTCGTCGCCTTGCAGTCGCCTGACGGAATTCATTGGTCGCTGATGCAGGAGGAGCGGATCATCAAGAAGACCGAGACCGACGCCCAAAACGTGGCCTTCTGGGATCCAGTGCGGGGCGAGTATGTGTGCTACAACCGTGTCTGGGGTCCGGGAAGAATGCGGGCCATCCAGACGACCTCCTCGAAGGACTTTCTGAACTGGTCGGACCCGCCGAAAATGATCGAAACAAGCGGCGCGCCCCGAGAGCACTTGTACAATCCTGCGATCCTGCCTTACTTTCGCGCGCCGCACATTCAATTCGGCATGATCATGCGGCTCGTTCCCGGACGAGTCTGGGTCAAGGAACATCCCGAACATGAAGTCTCCGACGCGGTGTTCATGTCCTCGCGCGATGGCGTGCATTTCGACCGCAGCTTCCTGGAAGGCTGGATTCGTCCGGGACTCGACCCCGACCGGAAGTCGTGGATTCATGGCAACACGGCGCCCGCCTGGGGCATGCTGCAGACCACGCCTGAAGAAATCTCTGTCTATTGGCAGGACCACAGCGGCCAACTGAAGTCGATGCCGCAGCTTCAGCGCGGCTCGCTCCGCACGGACGGCTTCGTCTCGGTGCATGCCAAGTACGCCGGCGGCGAGTTCACGACCAGGCCGCTGATATTCAAGGGCCGTGAATTGACGATGAATTTCTCAACCTCGGCCGTCGGCAGTGTGCGGGTTGAACTCCAGGACGAAGCGGGAACCGCGATTCCCGGATTCACACTGGCCGATTGTCCGCCAATCTACGGCGATTCAGTCGAAGAAGTCGTGAAATGGAACACCGGCTCGGATGTCAGCGCGCTGGCGGGGAAACCGGTACGTCTGCGATTTGTGATGACCGACGCGGACTTGTATTCGATCCGATTCCACGATCCTGGTGAGACGCTCTCCATGGGCCGGCACTCGTCGGTCTCCGTTTGCTCGGCATCGCTCCGCGGTTAAATTCAAACTGTCTGCGCGGTTAAATTCAAACTCTCTTCGCTCCGTTGCTCTGAATGGCAGAAATGGATGCACTTCATGCAAAGTGCGCATCTTCAAAACTTGCGCTTCAGGCTTTAACGGGGTCGTTGTAGGTTGGCCACCTGCCGCCGTCGCGGTCTATAGCAATTCCGCGATCGGCGTGCCTTCCGAAAGCGGGTTGGGCCGGCCATCGGGCGAGCGGTAGAAATTGCGCTGCGGATCGTAGCCGAGCAGCGAAAAGACCGTGGCGTGAATGTCGGCGGGAGAGACGGGTCGAACGAGCGGCAGCGCGCCGATGCGGTCGGATTGGCCGACGTATTGCCCGCCGGGAACCCCGCCGCCCGCCATGACGACCGTGTAGCATTGCGGCCAATGGTCGCGGCCGGCGTCTTTGTTAATCAGCGGGGTGCGTCCGAAATCGCCCATCCAAATCACCAGCGTGCTGTCGAGCAAGCCGCGCTGCGAAAGGTCGTCAAGCAGCGCGGCAAACGACTGCTGCATCGGCGGCACAAGGTCGTTCTTAAGGCGCCCGAAGTTGTTTATATGCGAATCCCAGACAATGCCCTGGCCGTTGACGGTGGTGACGAACTTCGCGCCCGCCTCGACGAGCCGTCGGGCCAGCAGATGGGATTGCCCCCATGTATGCCGGCCGTACTGGTCGCGCAACTTCGCCGGCTCTTGCGTTAGATCGAACGCCTGGCGCACCTTTGGCGACGCCAGCACATTGAAGGCCCGCTCTTGGGCCACGTCCATCGCTGCGACCGACGCATCGCCTAGTCGCGGCAGCCGGTCATCGAGCAGTTGCAGCAGCGATCGGCGGGCGTTCATTCGCTCAATGGTAATGCCGTCGGACAGGTCGAGATTGGGAACCTTGAAGCTGGTGGCGTTGGGATCGCCGTTGAGCACTAACGGGTCGGAGCGAAGGCCCAACATGCCGCCAAACTGGCCCGGCGTGATGAACGCGAAGGTGTCGCAAGTCGGCACGGGCGTGATGACATACGGCGGCACCAACTGGTTGGGATTTTCGCGCTGCGCCAACCAACCGACCAGGGTGCCGAAACTTGGATAGTCGGTGCTGTTCGGATTGATATTCGTGCTGTCGACGGGATACGGCCGGCCCACGATCGTCCAGTACATGCCGCTGTTATGCGCCCCGTGCTCGTGATGCACCGAGCGAATGATCGACAATTTGTCGGCGTGGCGCGTCAGCGACGGCATCAGCTCGGAAATCTGGATCCCCGGTACGTTGGTAGCGACCGGCTTGAACTGCCCGCGAACTTCGTCGGGCGCTTGCGGCTTCATGTCCCACAGGTCGATGTGGCTGGGCGCGCCGCAGTTGTAAATCAGAATGACCGATTGGGCCTTGCGCTTGCCGCCGACCGCTCCGGCTGATTCGGCGCGCACCCAGTCGGCCAGCGAAAGTCCAAGAGCGCCCAACCCGCCAACACGCAGAAACTCGCGCCGGGCCTGTCTCGAGCAATCCTGATTGGCATTGTTGGTTTCGAATGAGATCACGGCGTTCTCCTCATATCACTTAGCACTCATTGCGGCAGGAGCGAGGGTGCAGGGGCGGATGGCAAGATAAACCGGGGGACGGAAAAGGTCATTGCCGCGTTGCACATCCACGACGATTTGCAGCAAGGAGCCGGCGTCGTTGCGAATCCCGACGCGACGTCGTGACGGCAACTTCTTCGCCGGCTGCGTGGACGCATGAATTGCCGAGTGAAAGTAAACACACAACTCCCGCGGCGAAGAAAGTGCGACACATCTCTCGTCTCCTTCTTGAACGCCCTTCCAGATGCCGAACATGCAGGGAGTGCCATCAAAGCAATAATTCTTTGAACCAGAATGCGGGAAACTCCATTGACTTTACCAGCCAGGCGGTTCCAATCAAAGTCAATCGCGACAAAATTAATGGATCGTTGGCCGTCCGCAGGAGCTGCGTCATCAACGATGATGCGCACATCGTTGCGACTGAGCCTACGCCCCGATGCCCGCAACCGCTCGGACTGTGCCAGCGCCGGCCGCGCTACGGCCACCGAAAGTTCACCGTTCCAGCGGCGAGTGTTTTGGCGCGACCTGTTGCGGCACACAAGGATGATGTCGAAGTCGTGAAATGGAACTCCGGCTCAGATGTCAGCGCTGGCGGGGAAACCCATCCGGCTGCGATTCGTGATGATCGACGCCGACTTGCATTCGATCCGTTTTCGCGACTGAATTGAACTCTGGACAAGGAGACCGCTCAACATGTGGAAGCACGCGATGAAGACTGTTGTTTCGCTCGTATTGGCGCTGTTCGTCGGCCACACGCAGGTATCCGCGCTGGAGCCCCAGCGCGTGGATGTACGCAACATGGAAAACTGGGCGATCGTCGTGTCAAAGGACGCCCTGGAGAGCGAACGATACGCTGCCGAGGAGTTTCGCGACTTCTTTGCTCTGGCGACCGGGTACCGACTCCTGATCGGCGACGGGAGTACCGCTGCCAGACACAACATCTTCATCGGCGCCAGCGATGCTCTCAAGCAGAGCGAGCTTGGCCATGTCCTCGACGCGACGTACAAGCCGGAGCAGCTTCGGATTGTCATCGCAGCGGAGAATATCGCCATCGTGGGTGGTCGGCCTCGAGGCGTCCTGTACGGCGTGTACCAGTTTCTCGAAGATCTTCTCGGCGTGCGCTTTCTCAGTCGTGACTTCACGCATGTGCTGCAATTCGCGCCGACGGATCCGCTGCCCCGACGAGGAATCCTCGCGCCAGCGGACTATTCCTACGATCCAGTTCTGGCATGCCGATTCGTTTCGTTCCCGGAGTTGCAGGATTCCACCGCACAATTTGCAGCCCGCCTGCGAATGAATGGCCGCTACCGAAACGATCCGAGCGTGCAAACGGAATGGATCAAGAAAGTTGGCGACTTCAATCGCAATGGATTGATTCTGCACAATGTGAACGAATGGCTGCGATCGTCACCCAAAGACAATCCCGACTTCTACGCCGCCGATGAAAAGGGGAAAAGGCCGGTCAGTCATCAGCCCTGCTTTTCGCATCCGGAAGTGGTCCGCCGAATCACCCAGAACGTATTGGATAGCCTGAAAGACTTCGCAGACGGCGCCATGATTCCCATGGCACAGGAGGACACGAGCCTCTGCCAGTGCGACCGTTGCCAGGAATTGATTCGGAAACACGAAGTAGACCCCTTCGGCAACGGGGGCGAGAACTGGGGCACGCCAATGTTTCTGATGGTCAACCATGTGGCGCGGGAAGCGGCGAAAGTGCGTCCGGATGTGACCATCGCCACCTACGCGTATGCGCCGTCGGCACGTCCTCCCAAGAACCTGAAGATGGAACCGAGCGTCCGCATTCAGTATGCCACGTACAATGCGGACCAGCTTCATCCGTTCGGGTCGCCCGCCTCGTTGACCAACCTGGGCTACCAGCGCGACATCCAGGAATGGAACCGGATTTCCACGGGGATGATGTACTGGTACTACGGCATGGGCAGCTATACCGATTTTTTCGCGCCACCGGTGACCCTGCGCATGGCCGGTCCCCACATGCGCACATTGATTGAAAGCAAAGCCAGCAGCATTTTCGTGCAGGGGGATCCGGTTGTCTTCAGCGAACTGCTGCAGTATGTCTACGCACGTTTGCTTTGGAATCCGCGGCTGGACAGCCATGAGGTCATCGAGGAATTCGTCGATCTGTACTACGGCGAGTCGGCCGGGCCCGTTGCTGAGTTTCTTCGATTGGCGGATCGCGAGGTCCGCCAGGCCGCGACGCATCCCAATTGCAATGCTCCGGACATTTTCGCCGCCTATGGATACACAGAGGACCTCGGGTGGAAGGGAATTGAGTTGTTCCACCAGGCCCTCGAACGCGCTCGGACACCAGAGTTGAAGGCACGCGTGGAAAAGGCCTCCCTGAGCGCCTATCGTTTATCCCTTGGCAAGACGTGGCTGGGTGAGAAGCCCAAAGACCTGACCGAGCCTCAGCGCGCACGCCTCCGCCAGAGTGCGCGGACGCTGTTTGAACTCTGCGCAAGACTCAAGATTGAATTGGTCCACGAGGCGCGCCGGATCAAGGACGCCCAGGCGGCGGTGCGCCGTGCGTTGGATATCCCTTTGGATGAGCCGTTTTGACATCCATGACGAAAACAAATGTTGAAGGACTGAAAATGATCAGGATCGTGACTGGCGTCTGCCCGGCGGTGATGTCTAGAGAGCGACTAACCCAGAAAGCGACTCACATGAATCGGTTGAGACCAACAAAGACGTTCGGCTGGCCTCTGATGGCCACAATGGCGATGGTGCTCGTTTTGTCGCCGGTCGGCGGGGTTGTCCGTAGTGACGAACCGGTGGCGCCGAGCATTGAACAGAAACCGTTGTTTCAGGCCGGTGAGGACGGTTACTTCAACTACCGCATTCCCAGCCTGGTGGTGACGTCACGCGGGACCGTGCTGGCGCTTTGCGAAGCGCGAAAAAAGACGGGCCATGACTGGGACGACGTTGACCTGGCTTTGAGACGCAGTACCGATCACGGTCGCACCTGGAGCAAAATGCAGATCATCGCCGACGAAGGCGAGTTGACCATCAATCAGCCGTGCCCGGTTGTCGATCACCAGACAGGAACGATCTGGCTGCCGCTGTGCCGAGGCAGCAAGCCGGGGCTCGGAAATGCCGAAATACTCCTGATGAAGAGCACCGACGATGGCCGGACCTGGTCCCGGCCGGTCAGCATTCATCAGTCGGCGGCCGATCCTTCGTGGACGTTCGTCGGGACGGGACCGGGTCACGGCATTCAGTTGAAGAGTGGACGATTGCTGATCCCCTGCTGGTTTGATTTGACGCCCAACTGCGGCGAGGTCCAATCGTCGTTTTGCATCTACAGCGACGATCACGGCGAGACCTGGCAGCGTGGCGAGCCCCTGACGCGCAACGCCTGCGATGAGTGTGACATCGTGGAATTGCAGGACGGAACCGTCTATCTCAACGCGCGCTCCCATGGTCAGAAGCTGCGCGCTTACGCCTTCAGCAAAGACGGTGGACGGAGCTGGTCGGCAGTTCAATACGATCCCCTGCAGCCCGAACCCTGCTGTGATGGGGCGTTGATCCGGCTGAGCGAAAGCCTTCGACATGACAAGAATCGGGTCCTGGTCGCCTGCCCCACGAATCCGGACACGCGGGCCCACATCAAAGTCCGGATGAGCTATGACGAGTGCCAGACCTGGCCGATTGCTTCCGAGCCCCTGGCGCATCTCGGTGGCTATTCCGATCTGGCCGTCACCGGCGACCGGGAAGTCCTTTGTTTGTATGAGACGTGGCCATCGTACGAGGAGTTTGGAAAGAATCGGACAAACCTCGTGCTCGCGAAGTTCAACGTCGAATGGCTGTCGGCTGGAAAGGACACGTTGGCCGCTCCACTCGCCGCTGAACCGGTCTCGTTTCGGTACGACGAAGGAACCGAACAGAGGACACGAGCCGGCAAAGAGACGGCGGTGCGCGTGCAGGAGCGATCCGTTCCGCCCTTCAAAGGCGAGGTGTTCGTGTACGCGTCATTCGACGCTCTGCGGACCAATCCGGCGGAATTGACTCATGACGAACCACAGGGCATGCAGACCGTCGCCATCGGTCACGGTAAAGACAGCGATTTCTCGCCGTGCGTTTCGTTCGGCGTGGTCAAGGACACGCACTCCGGGCTGGGCAATCGGGCGCTGCTGCTGCCGTGGCTGTCGGACGGCAAGCACGACTACTTTGGCATGTTTGCGCGTCCTCAGACTCCGTATGACTTCAAGTTGAAGCTCGATCTGGCAGCCCAACGCATGACTGTCTGGGTCAGTGGGCGTGGCGATGACGACTGGTTCCTGCTGGCGGAAAATTTCCCGCTGGAGCATCCGCTGGAGTCGATCGATGCGATCCGCGTCGAGCAGAATGTCGGTGCTCCCGGCGTCCGTGTCGCCGTGCAGTCTGATCCCTGGCCCGAGGCCGAACAAGTCCGGCCGCATCCGCAGCCGAAAGATCGTATTCACGTCATGAAAGATAACGGGTTCACGTTTCAATCGATGCGGTCGACATGGCGACAGCCGGGGAAGCAAGTCACGATCGCAAGGAACAACCCGAAGAACACGCCGACAGCCACGGCCTGGCTGGGTTTTCCCGATGTGCTGCAGGTCGGGCCGAAAGAGTTTGTATGCACCTTCACGGGCGGCGCAGCCCATGGTGGCGGCGGGCCGATTCTGGTCAGCCGCAGTGAAGATCTGGGCCAGACGTGGAGTCCTCCAGTCGCCATTCATCCGAGCGGCGTCAACTGCTCTCGGATTCAGAAACTGAACGACGGGTCGATTCTGGTGCTCGCCGATGTCTCCGCTGGAACCTACTGCGTAGTGTTCTATCGCAGTACCGATGGCGGCCGGACCTGGGAGAAAATCAGTTACCTCGATCCGCCGAAGGTCGGCGGCCACGGCGCCTGCGTTCCGAGCCGCGTGGCCGAGATGCCCGATGGTTCCTGGCTGATCGCGGGCTCCTGGGTCGCGGGGAATCCGTTTGAACTGAAGGACGGCGAACAGCTTGAGTTGTATCGTTCGGCGGATCGGGGAGCGACGTGGGCGCTGCATTCCATAGTCAAGGAATATCCACGCAGCCTGAGCGAAGCGAGTTTCGTGCAGGGGCCGGGTGGAAAACTCTGGATGTACATCCGCGAGGCCTGCCGCATTCTGCCGGGTGTCAAGACGTGGTCCGACGACGGCGGGAAGACCTGGGCGCGCTGCGAAGAATTGCCGTTTCCGATCGTAGGACGGACGTGCGCCGCCCCGTTGAAGGATGGCCGCATCCTGCTGACGGCGCGCTACCAAACCGGCAGGGCAGGTCTTTGGGCTTGGGTCGGCGACGTGGCCGAGAAAACACAAGCCGGCATCGTGGCGGCCCATTTCAACGATGCCACGTCCGTGGGACTCAAAGAGGGCGAATTGCATCTCGACAACGACGGACTCCGCGGCCAGTTCACCCAGTATTACCTGCGCGCTCCCGACAGCCCCGATAGCAAGCTCGATATTACCGCCGAAGTCAAAGTGGTGTCGAACCAGGGCTATGCGGCGACGCTCAGCATTCCGTACGTCGGCAAGCTGCGCATCCTCGAAAACCAGGTCGTTATGGCCCACGATTCCACACTCACCGCGAAAATCACTCCCGGTGTGTTCCATGTCTATCGTGTGTTGGCGCAAGGCGGCAAGATGACCCTGTCGATCGACGGCGTGGAGGCCATCGTCTCGGACAAAGCCGACCAACGCGTGATCCGCAGCGACTGGACGCCGCTCAAGCTCAGTCCGTATCTGTTGGCGTTCGGCAACGAGCCGACATTTCTCTCGTCCTTTGAATTCTCGCCAGGACGCGGCGAGACGAGCGTCGATGAATGGGAGAAACGTTACAAACAGGGCATCCTTGACCTGCAGCAGGTCCAGGCCATTCCGCCCATCATCATGCTGAATACCATGGTGGCCCAGGATCAAATCACGCCCAGGGCCACCGGTTACAGCGTCTGGAAGCGCGTCGAGACGCGTTTCGACGATCCCATCACCGGCGTGCGAGAGCAGTCCTGGCACGCCGCGCGAGATGGTTTCCCGGATCAATATATGCTGGACCGCGTTCTGGAGGTCGATGCGTCGATCGGCGGCGGCGACCAGGGATATTCCGGCTGGACCGAAACCGACGACGGCCGAATCTTCGTCGTCAATTACACCGACGACACGGCCCCCGCCTGCCTCGCCACACCGAACTGGCCGACCGGCCTCCCCTGGATCCGTGGGACGTTTCTGTCGCCCAATGATTTACCACCGCTGACACTCGAAAGACGAAAATGAGAACTGTGCAATTCCCACCCCGACTCATGGCCTTCACCGTCTTGCTCTTGGCAATCACGGCGGCTCGCGCCGACGAACCTGCCGGATCGCAGCCAATTGACATCGGCTCGCGGCGCGAGCTGTTCGTCGATCAGTACCTGATTGACACCATGCAGGGCGTAACCCGCGAGTTGCATTCTCCAGAGCGTCAGGGGCCGGTCATGACTTTCGATCGCCCCTGGGAAGGCGCGGGGACGAACAACGTGACCGTCTTTGCCGACGAGACCCCAAGTGGTG
>SYJG01000525.1 GCA_005798445.1 Planctomyces sp. | reverse complement strand
GCCCTCCGAGTCAAAACAAAGGGAATCACTCGGAGGGCTGACGCCCTGCCGCTCGCCAAAAACATCTCGCTCGAGGCCGTGTGGGGTATCATTCAGTTCGCCAATCGTTTCGGATTCACCACCGGTCGCACGATGCTGACCGATCGGACTGTCTGCGGGTCAATGGCCGGTCGGACTTCGATGTCCCAGTGGGTCGCACCGTCCGCCAGTTCGGCGCGAATGACGGTGCCGTAGAACAGCGGTGTCTCGAAGCCGCCGGGTGTTTCCAGGGCGAAGACTTCGTCCCCCTCGTTGACCGGTTCAGTGGCTTTGACTTTCGTGAGCCGGCAGGTCTCCTTGCCGTTGCCGATCAGCACTCCGTCGGAGCCGAAGATCAGACCGTCTTTGGTGACGCGAGCGAGCCGTGCACGGCCTGCGAAGCGTTTGTCGGTGAGCGGCACCCAGGTGCTCGACCAGTGGCCGACGTGTTGCAACTTGCCGACGACGCAGCTTCCGGCGAAGACCGGCAGGTCGGCAGCGAGTCCGCTGTCTTCGCCCTGATCGAGCAACTTGGCATTCGCATCGAGCACCAGCGAAGCCTCGACGACACCGCTCGTCTTGCCACGATCGAGCAGCTTGCCACATCGCCAAGATGCGGCGAGTTCGTCTCCGAGCACATTCGCCTCGACGACTTGCGGCACGATCAGCGGCGGCGGATCGAGCGGACGTCGTTCGTCATCGTGCCGCTGCAGCGCGAGCACCTTTTGGTCGCGAGTCCGCTGTCGAGCGAGTTGCTCACGGCGTAGTGAGCGTTCGAGGTTTGAGAGTTTTGATTTGAGAGTTGAAATCTGAGATTGCAGATCACGCTCGTCGTCTCCGACGAATCGCTGGTGCAGTTGTCTCGCGGCTGACTGCTGAGTGGCTGCGGCCAACGACACTCCCGGCTGAAAGCCGTCACGAATCGCGGATCGCAGCCAGATCTGCACGTTCGGCGGCGCGAAGCCGAGGCCGATCGCGGTGGCGAGACAGAGGATGGTGATGAGTTTTGACATGGTTTTGGAGTGCGGTGGCTTGAGCCACCGCTTTTCAACAGACGGGATTGGAACCCACGCCCACGAGTAGTCGGACAACGACACGTTCTGAAAAGCGACGACTTTGGTCGTCGCAGTCCAATGTGCTTCAAAAATCCTTCGCTCCGTCATCGAGGCTCGTTCGCCATTGCGACAGGTGGTCGAGACAGATCGCGGTGCCGCGAGCGACCGTGGTGAGTGGGTCATCGGCGACTCGGACGGGGATACCGAGTTGCTCGTTCATCAGTTGGTCGAGGCCGCGCAACAACGCTCCACCACCGGTGAGCACGAGGCCGTGATCGACGATGTCGCCGACGAGTTCCGGCTTGCACTGCTCGATGCAGTTCTTGACGCAGTTGAGAATCGCGGTGACTGGCTCGCGGAGAGCCTCACGGATTTCCTCGCTGGTGACGACCGCTTTGCGAGGGATGCCGCTGATCGTGTCGAGGCCGCGGACTTCCATCGTCAGCTCTTGTTCGAGCGGGTACGCGCTGCCGATTTGGATTTTGACTTTCTCGGCCGTCGGCGTGCCGATCCGCAACGAGAAGCGTTGCTTGAGGTATTCGACGACCGCCTCGTCGAGTTCGTCGCCGGCGACGCGCACGGACTGCGAAACGACGATCTCGCCGAGGCTGAAGATGGCGACGTCGCTGGTCCCGCCGCCGATGTCGCAGACCATGCTGGCGATCGGCTCGGAGATCGGCAGGCCGGCTCCGATGCCGGCGGCTTTCGATTCCTCGATGAGGTACACGCGGCCGGCCCCGGCTCGTTCGGCGCTGTTGAAGACGGCTCGTTTTTCGACCGGCGTGATCCCGCCGGGGACGGCGATGATGACTCGCGGTTTGAGGCCGCGCGTTTGTCGCGAGGCTTTCTGGATGAAGTACCGCAGCATCGCTTCGCACAGTTCGAAGTCGGTGATAACGCCGTCCTGCAACGGTCGGATGGCAGTGATCGAATCGGGGGTGCGGCCGAGCATCTGCTTGGCCAACTTGCCGACGGCGGTCCCTTTGCCGAGCACTCGCCGCGTCCCCTTTTCGAGGGCGACGACGGACGGCTCGTTGAGCACGACCCCCTCACCCTGCACCGAGACCAATGTGTTGGCGGTGCCGAGATCAATGGCGAGGTCGGGGCAGAGAAATCGACGCAGTCGATGAAACATGGGTCTTCCGTGACCTGTAGGTCAGGCTTTCCAGCCTGACTCGAATTGGCAATCCACGTCGGTGATTGATCGGGTCAGCCTGGAAAGGCAGACCTACTTGGGGCGGCGTTGTAGCCCTGATCGGCGTGGGGGGACAAGACCCGTTCGGGGATGTGAAATGTCCAATTTCCAACCCCCAATGACCAATGAAATCCCAAATTCCAATGCCCAAACCCAAACACGGGTGATGGAATCGACGTCTACCGAGTTGCCGGTCACACATGGTCCTTTGGGCCTTGGGATTTGGTCAATCATTGGACATTGGGATTTGGACTTTGGAGCTTATTCCCTGCCTTCATGGCGGGTTGCGTTTCCGGGCTGAGTTGCGACGATGCCGCGACCTGTCGAAGCAAAGGATCGAGATGTTTTTTTTCGTCGTGGCGTGTGTCGTGCCGGCCTTCTTGGTGTCGGCGGTGGCGACCGGAGCCATGCGTGTCTTGTCGCCGAAGATCGGACTGATCGATCAGCCGGCGGCTCGGAAAGTTCACAAAGCTCCGACGGCGCTGGGGGGCGGAATCGGAATTTGGCTGGGGGTCGTGTCGCCGCTGGCGGCCGTGCAGTTGGTCGCGTGGCTGGTCCATCGCGGGACGTTGCCGAGTGATTGGATTCCGTCGCGACTGGCTCCGCATCTGGATGGCGTGCTGTTTCGGTCGGGGCAAATGTGGGCCGTGCTGGCGGGTGGGACGGTGTTGTCGATCATGGGCTTGATCGACGACCTGAAAGACTTGCCGTGGAAGCCGAGGCTCGCGATTCAGTTCGGAGTGGCCGCCGCGTTGGTCTCTGTCGGAGTTCGCGGGACGGCGTTTCTGGGAATCCCGGCCGCCGAGTTCGCGATCAGCATGTTGTGGCTGGTCGTACTGATGAACTCGTTCAACTTTCTGGACAACATGGATGGCCTGTCGTCGGGGATCGCGCTGATCGCGTCGTTGATCTTCGCGACGATTATGCTGACGTCGCTGTCCGAGCCGCGCTGGTTGGTCGCCGGCGTGTTGCTGGTTCTGGCGGGATCGCTGCTCGGCTTCTTGTGTCACAACTGGCCGCCGGCGCGGATTTTCATGGGGGACACCGGCAGCTATTTCATCGGCGTGGTGCTGGCGTCGATGGTGGTGCTGGGAACGTTCTACGAACATGGCGGAGCGGCTCAGCATGGCCGGCATGTGATCCTCGCGCCGCTGTGCGTGCTGGCGGTGCCGTTGTACGACTTCGCCTCGGTACTGTTGATCCGCTTGATCGAGCGGCGCAGCCCCTTCAAGCCGGACAAGAGTCACTTCTCGCATCGCCTGGTGGACTTAGGCCTCAAGCCGAAGCACGCGGTGCTGACGGTGCATCTCGCGACACTAACGACGGGACTAGGAGCATTGCTGCTGTACCGCGTTGCGGATTGGTCGGGGGCATGGCTGGTAATCGCGCTGGTGGTCTGTGTGTTGGCGATCATCGCAATCTTGGAAAATGTCGCACGTTCGTCGGAATGAAATCGCTGAAAGCCATCATGTTGTCGCCCATCGAGAACCGTGACGCAAAAAAAGTGAACTCTTCGCGGGAGTGGCGTCTGTGGACTTGTGTTGGCGTAGCGACGGCGAGCACGCTGCTCGTCGCGCTGGCCTTCATTGCGATCGTCAAATGGTTCGTGGCTGTTCCCGTGCCGACCGGAATTCAGACGATCGTGCTGCCAGACCGTTCCTCGCTGGTATTGCGAGAAGTGACTTTTGGCACGCATCACCAATTTCGAGTTGAGAACCAAGATCGTTTCTTTCGCAAGAAACAAACTGATCTCTCCGAAAGCACGAAGTTCCCGTCGGCAGTGCTCTGGTTTAGTTATCACGGACTTCCGCAACTGGATCGCTGGGCTTGGTCCTCCGTCACTGACGATCTTGGCCAGGAACACTGGGTCGCCCGTGCGGGTCATGCACCACTGTCGAATTTCACGGTGGTGCGGGCAGTGTTGCCACAGATGCGAATATCTGGAGCGACCTTCAAATTCCGACTATTTGAACAGGGGAACGAGCAGCTTGCGGAGTTTGAAGTGCCGAATCCATTCGCAACGACCGTCGTTCCCGAAAAATGGGAGCCTGATCCGCTGCCGATCACGAAGTCCGTCACGGATGACGTGACGCTGTCACTGGAAGGAATTACCGCGCGGCCAATTCCCTCGGTAAGGCCAGCTCGGTTTTCGACATTGGCGATCACTCCACGAACTCAATTTCAACGCAACGGCCAATCCACTGATGATTGGGAAATTCGCTTTGACTGGCTGATGGACCCGTTGGGACACTCCGCGCCACTCACCGACTGCCCTTTTTCAACGCGTGAACCAGCTTGGCAAGTCAGTTGCCATGTCCAACGCCGGCCAGGCTCAGAGTTGCCGCCTGACACCGTCTGGGATGTGGGAGAGGTAGCGATTCCCGCCGTTGGTGAGGAAACGCCGATCGGACAGAGTCGAACCCTGGTCGATTACCAAATCGAAGTCTCAGGGTTGAAGACTTTCGCCTCGTCTGAACCTGCGGGCACAGAGGCCGCGAAAATGAGCAACGATCTCAGCATCAGTTATCTTGCGACCTGGAACATCGAGGCTCACTCGCCGTCGGACACGAGTTTCTCCTCAATCGAACTCTGCGTGTTTGACGAGCAAGGGCAACGTATTGAGCGAAATCTCAATCGTCTTCGGGATCGGAATGACTACAGCGAGTGGTTTCAAATTCCCAAGTCCATGAAAAAGGTCCGGCTGCGAATCGTTCGGAATTCCCATTACGTCGTCAAGTTTTTGGTCAAGCCGCCGCAGCCTTCAATAGACTCGAAACCATAACCATTCGCGAGTTGGCAGTTGTTCATGTCGCGTCAGAAGTCATTTGCAAACGCAACAGCCGTAGTCACCTCGCCACCGGATTCGCGCGTGCTGGCACCGCCGCACCGCTTGATGCTCGCGTGGCTGGCGGCGTTGATCGCGGCTCGGTGGCTCATGCCGACCGAAGGAGCGGCCGAGGGGCTGACGCTCTGGCTCGTGCAGTTGGTGTTGTTCACGGCGGTGGCTCGCGCGGCGTGGAAGTGGCGCTGCGGTGAGCAACGATTGCGGTTCGATGTGGTGGATGCGGCGATCGGTTTGCTGATTTTGGCTCAGGTGATTTCCTCGCTGACGGTCGTGTTCGGAGTCGGCAACGCACGAGCGGCGATCAATGTCGCGTGGGAATGGATCGGCTCTGGTGTCTTGATCTGGATGCTGCGGCAGGAGCTGACTTCGCTGCGTGTGGTCCGGCAATTGTGTCTCGGCTTGTCGCTGGCCGCTGGAGTGCTAGCTGGGTTCGGACTGTGGCAGCACTACGTCGGGTACGACGAGATGAGCCGCGAGTACGACCAGCTCGTCTCGGAACACGATCGTCTGGTTGAGCGACTTCGCGGCGATGGAGTTTCGCCCGAGAGTGTCTCGGCCGCAGACATGCGGAAGATGGAAGCGTTGCGAGCCGAGATGGCTCGGCAACAGATTCCGATCGAGCAGGCGGCTCGGCAGTCGCTCGAATGGCGTGTGAAGAACAGCACCGAGCCGCTGGGCTTGTTCGCGCTGGCGAACTCGTTTGCGGGTTTGTTGATCGTGATGGGATTGGTCTTGGTGGGACTGATCGGTGGCTCGCGCTCATCATGGTGTCTTGTGGTGTCGGTGGCGGCGCTGATCGTGTTCTGTGTATTGCTGACGAAGAGCCGTACGGCCTATGCGGGACTGCTGGCGGGAATCGGTTGGTGGATGCTGCGGTGGATTGTCGAGCGAGGGGAACGTTCGGTGGGTTCCGATCGCCAGAATGCGCGGCGGCGGATCGGAGTTTGGGTGTTGGTCGGCGCGTGCGTGGTGGGATTCGCGGTCGGATTTGCAGCGCTGACCGGTGGTCTCGATCGAGCCGTGTTGTCGGAAGCTCCGCAGTCATTTCGATATCGCTTGGAGTGGTGGCAAGGAACGTGGGCCACGATTCGCGAACACTTTTGGTACGGCACGGGGCCGGGCAACTTTCGAGATTACTACTTGGCTCACAAGTTGCCGGAGTCGAGCGAGGAGATTGCCGATCCGCACAATTTCCTCCTCGACGTGTGGGCTAACGCGGGGACGTTCGGGCTGATCGGACTGCTGTCGTGCGTTGTGCTGATGGTGGGTCAGGTTTTCAACCTGCCCGGCCAGAAGGGGAACAAAGCCGAGCAGGTTGAAAACCTGCCCAACGAAGCGGCGTGGACATCACCGGCAGTCTGGGGTATCGGGCTGGCGTTTCCGCTGGGTGCCATCGGGATGGAATTCTTCGGGCACGGGTACGATGAGCGGTTGTGGTGGCTCGGCGGAATTTGGTGGAGCTTGTGGCTGATCGTGTTGGTCTGGTTGCGAATGCAGAATGCCACGGGCAAGAATAATCCAGAGGTCATTGGCCCGTGGCTGCCGATTGCGTTGGAGGGGGCAAACGTCGCGTTGTTGGTGCATTTGCTGGGAGCGGGCGGGATCGCGATGCCGGCGATCACGCAGTTGTTGTGGCTTGTCTGGGCGATGCGAACGGCCTGCTGGGAGTCGGCGGTTGCCCTCGAAGACGAAAAAACTCCCAGCGAGTCGCTTTGGCGGAGCGTACTGGCCGGACGAATTTCGGCGGCTGGATGTGCGTTGGCTGCGGGTGGGTTGAGTTTGGTCTGTTTGTGGACGGCGACAATGCCGGAGTTGCTCTGTCGCACGTCGTTGCAAGCGGGAGATTTCGAGTGGGGACGTCGTCAGATCGAATCGGCTCAAACCCGGTATCTCAACGCGGCCGAAGCGGACCCGTGGGCCGTCGATTCTTGGGAACGATTGGCGGATTTGGGATTGCAGCGTTGGCAGCAGTCCCAGCTCGACACCGATTTCGAGACGGCCATTCGTCGTCTGCAAGTTGTGAGCGATCGCTTGCCGTTCGCTTCGGGTCCCTTGCGAAGGCTGGGACAAGCCTGGTTGTCCCGCTTCGAGCGTTCGCATTCGCCAAATCACGCAAGGATCGCTGCGGAGTTTTTCATCGCTGCGATCGAACGGTATCCGCATCATGCGACCCTCTTGTCCGAATGGGCGATCGCTTGCGAGGGTGCGGGTTGGGACGAAAGCGCTCACGAGGTGGCTCGTCAATCGATCCGGCAAGACGAGATCAACCGAGTGGCTGGCCACGCGGACAAATACCTGAGTCCCGAAGTTCGGCGGCGAATGGAACGGCTCGCAAGCGGAAATTCGCCGCCATTCGATGCGAATTGACCCCTTCGCGAGTCGCCATCACAATGTCGTTTCGTTTTTCGAGGCCTGCCGGAATCACCAACGGCCTTTGTCCAGAATCGTATTTGTCCCAGTCACGTTTGGAATTGAAAGTCGCGAGATTTGGTCAGCGACCGGCCGCGCGTTAGACGGAGGATTCATGAATTTCCGAGCCATTGCCATTGTCGTGTTTCTGGTCACCGTGTCCGGCGGCCTGATGGTTCACTTCCGTCAGCAGAGTCTCACGGAAACCAAAAAGGCCGCCGCGGATGCCGCAGGCATTCCCGTGCCGCCGAAATCTGGCCCATACGGAAAGTTGGTCTTAGTCGATGAACCGCTCTTTGACTTCGGCTTGATGGAACAGGGGCAAAAAGGAAGTCACGAATTCAAGATTCGTAATGACGGTCCAGGGTTTCTGAAACTGGTGGCTCGAAAAGACGACCACACTTGCCAATGCACGCTGGGGAGCCTGGGTACGGAAGGTTTGAAACCCGGCGAAGAAACAACCGTCACCATGAATTGGGACATCCAGAAGCCTGTGACGAACTTCGACCATGCCGCGAATATTCGTTCGGACGATCCCGAACGCCCTGTGACGATGTTTCGAGTTCGGGGACTGGTCGGCCGACGGTTGGTGTCCAATTCGGGGAACGAGATGATGGTCGGCATGCTCTCCGATACCAAGCTGACCGAACGGGTGTTCGTCGTTCACTCGGAGATTGTCGATGCATTCGAAATCACGAAACTTGAACCCTCAACTCCACTCATCGAAGCGAGCTCACGCCAATTGAGCGGAGAAGAACTGAAGACGGCCACAGTTGATAAGGCCGCCGAATTCATCGAAAAGACGAAATCGAACCCCATGATGATGGATACGAAAGCCACATTGAAATTGAAGGATCAAGAAGCCAAGAATCAACAATCAAAAGGTGCCGGTCCTTTGGTCCAAAAACACGACGACGCGGAGCACCCCAACGACGACTTTGCCAGCCGAAAGCCCGCTGCCAAAAGCGGGAACGAAGTGAAGGTGGTTTTCAAATCGGGATTCCCCATCGGTAAATTTCGGGAATCGCTGATCATTCACACCGACATTCCTGAAACTCCGCCCATGGTTTTCGTCTTCACCGGTGGCCGAGCAGGACCAGTTCAGATTCTCAGTACCCCGGGCACTAGTTGGTCGCCGGAAGATTCCTTGTTGCGATTGGGAAGGTTTCGTGCCCAAGAAGGTAAGAAGGCGAAGCTGATGTTCTTCATCAAGAAATCGGAAACCCCCTGGGAGATCACCGAGGCCAAGCTCTCTCCGTCCTTCATGAAATTTCAATTGACCAAGGACGAGAATTTCAAAGGCGCGGGACGAGATCGTTACGACTTTCTGCTCGAAATCCCGGCTGGCGAAACTCCCTTGAGCCTCAGCGCGGGCTCGCTTGGTTCCATCATCCTGAACACCACCCACCCGGAAGCCAAACTGATTCAGATCGAGGTCGACTTCACCTCCTATTGATCTGGAGACGAATTCCCGCACACCGTGCGTCTCTTCGACACGGTTTACTTTGCTGCTGGCTGACTCGGAGAGTCCGCTGATAAAGGACATTCGCATGAGCCGACTCCCAAACGGACTGGTCGTGAGCCTGCTGAGCATGACGCTGAGTCTCCTGGGTGGCTGCAGCGATGCTCCGAATCCAGTGCCGAATCCAGTGCCGAAAACCAGCAGCTTGTCTCAGAGCAATTCGACCGAAGGCCGCAGGACATCTTCTGAGTCGTACGATGCGTCGCAGGAGGTTTCCCGATCAACGAATGTCGCGGAGGAATCTGGAGCGACTTCGGACGTTGTGCTGGTGTCCAACGATCAATCAAAGTCGGCGGCCAAAAATTCGGACTCAGATGATCAACCGATGTTTGACGGCTGGAGCAAGCCGGCCTTCGCGCTCGTGCTCTCCGGCGAACAGCATGGCTACTTTGAGCCGTGTGGTTGTGCCATAAAACAGTCCGGTGGAGTTTCGCGGCGGCATGATCTCGTCAAACAAATACAGGCCAAGGGTTGGCCGGTGACCGGGCTTGATCTTGGCGGCACCGTCAATCGCAACCGAGCCCAGACGAAACTGAAGTTTCAAACGTTTCTCGCCGCGATGCAGGACATGCGATACAGCGTCCTCAACCTCGGCCCCGAAGAATTGAAACTCGGCGCGGCCGACTTGTTGGCCTATCACGCTCCCGATCCAAAGGACGCACTGGCCAGTGTCAGCTTCGTGTCCGCCAACGTGACGCTGTTTGGCTCGCCCGATCTGGGCACTCCGATTCGGTCAAAAGTGCTGGCGCTGGGCAAGCACAAAGTCGGAGTGACCTCAGTACTCGGTACCAGCTTCCGCAAGGAGATCACTCCGGAAGGAGCGAATGTCGATATCACCATCGATGATCCGGCCGCGGCGCTGCCGGCCGTGCTCAAGGAATTGCAGGGGCAACAACCAGACTTACTGGTGCTGCTCTCGCATGGGACGCTCGCGGAAGGCAAAGCGTTGGCCAAACAGTTTCCGCAATTCGCCGTCGTACTCTCCTCCGGCGGCTCGGAGGACCCGGAATTCAATAATCCGCAGAAGGTTGGCGAGACACTCTTCGTCCAAGTCGGACACAAAGGAAAGTACACCGGTGTGATCGGATTCTTCCCGGACGACGTGAAGAATCGCGTTCGATTTGAACTCATCAAACTGACGGAGGAGCGTTTTCAAGACTCCCCGAAAATGGTCGAGCACATGCGTCTGTACCAGGACTTATTGAAAGACTCGGCGCTTGCCGAGACCGAACCGCCGATCAAGCACTCCAGCGGCGCGAAGTTCGTCGGCACAAAAGCCTGTGCCGGATGTCATCCCAAAGCATTCGCCGTCTGGGAAAAGAGCGACCACGCGCACGCCTACGACAGCCTCATCAAAGGTCGGCCAGAATTGAAGCACCGCTGGGTCTCGCGAATTCATGATCCCGAATGCCTTGCCTGTCACACGACAGGCTGGCATGCTCAAGATGTCCTACGTTTCGACACGGGCTTCGAGAGCAAAGAGAAAACGCCGCATCTCCTGCACAACGGCTGTGAAAACTGCCACGGCCCCGGCAGCCGGCACATTCAGTTGGTCGAGGCTGGCGAAATGGAAGCGGCGAACAAAGAGGTCCGTCTGACGCTGGCCGACGCCAAAAAGTCGCACTGCGTGACCTGCCACGACCTCGACAACGATCCGCACTTCAACTCTGAGTCGTTTGACTCCTACTGGCAGAAAATCAAGCACATCGGGCGGGATTAGACGCAAGCAATTGCGACCGCGTGAGCCGTCCCATAACGTACCGCTCCGCGCCGTCTTGGGGCACGTTTGCGACGTGCCCATCCGCTTTCCAGCAGGTTGAAATCCTGCTTCCCCGTCAGGTTGACATGAGCAAGATCGAAAAACTGTTGGTGGCGAATCGCTCCGAAATCGCGATTCGCGTCTTTCGCTCGGCCTATGAGCTGGGCATTCGCACCGTGGCGATTTACACGCACGAGGACCGCTTC
>SYJG01000524.1 GCA_005798445.1 Planctomyces sp. | reverse complement strand
GTGAACCACATGACCACCCCAAGATCAAAACCATCGACTACAAGCCAAAAAACAAGCACCGCAAACAGTGACTACCTTTGACTGACACTTTGTCACCACGCAACGCCGCGGGTGACTACCTTTGACTGACACTTGGCCCCTCATGGCCTAAAAAGAAAGGAAGTATCATGATCCAGGCCGACACAGTCTGTCATCAGGAAGTACGACCGACCGAGGTTGAGTCTGTGCCGGTTGCCGCCAAAAAAAGGTGCCACCGAATTGTCGTTGACATAATGTTTTTCGCATCGATCCTTTTCGCCATGTTCGTCGGCTTTGCATGGTGGCAGTCCGGAGAGTTCGATCGAGTTGGCCCGTGGATTCAAGGGCAGCGGCTCTTCGTGTCTGCCGACATTTTAGATTTTGGCACCGTGAAGAGTTCGGACGCTTTTGAAGGACAAATTCGTCTGAGTAATCGCTCGTCAAAACCGATCACGATCCTTGGATCACAGGCCAGTTGCGGTTGTGTCACGCTCGATGAATTACCGGTCACAATCCCGCGAAACAGCGATCACGAGTTGCGAGTACGAATCGATACGCCAGCGTCCACCGGCTCGTTCGAACATTCCCTAAAACTCTTGTCGGACGACCAAGGAAATACAGTGATTCCGGTGATTGTGCGTGGTGTCGTTGAGTAATTCGGACTCGGAACTTGTGAGGGTGTGTACCCTCCGCTGAGTTCGTACCTGTTTAGAGAGGATAGAATCATGTTGCGAAATGGTTTGCTGATGAAAGTCTCTGCTGCCTTTGGTGTGGCGCTGCTGATGCTGTCACTGACCGCCTTCCTGTCGCCAGCGAATGCCTGCGCTGCCTGTGCCGGAACTTGCCCAGGGAGCTCGCCGCATTTACAACTCGGTTGTAATAACTATATCTGCGTTGAGGCCGTGACGTGTCGGAGCTGTAACTGCTACACGGACGCAAGCGGCATGGCATGCGAGTGCAAAAAATGAATTGTTAACGCAGATCACCGCTTCGTCTGCGAGGTGGTGGTCTGCCTCTCTAATTCTGCAGTTCATCGAGGTACGTTGTGGACATGTGGTGGCGTAACGAATGGTTGCTCGTCCTAGCACTCTTTGGGGTGCCGCTTTCGATCTGTCAAGGAAATGACGTTGATCGAGAACTGTTGAATCGCTTTCGTCGCGCAAGTGCCGACATGCGCAAAGCGGTCAATCGTCTCTCGTTCGACGCGCGTTGCGAGAGGACGGAAGAGGTGTTGGCTCCCTCGGATGAGGCGGTCGCCGAAGTGCAGAAACACAATGTGCCGATTGGAAAGCCAGAACTGAAATTATCCATGCGGATCGCTGTGAACCGAACCATGCGGTTGAAAGAAGAAATCTCGAAAGGTGGCGAACAACAATTTTTTGTGAAAAATGACGCTTATGCTTTTTACCTACACCGTTCGCAACCGGTGAAGAAGTACGCGATTGAGTTTTTGGAGCAACTCGACACTGGCGGTTCATACGACGCTCGTATTGAGGAGCTTGAAGCGAACAACGTCAACGCCATCGTTTTGGCTGGTTACTGCTTTTTGTACATCCCACTTGCTGACCTGGTCGAAAGTCCCGCATTTCAAGTGAAACATGTTGGCATAGTCCAAGTCGATGGTGAGGAACTGGTTCGCATTGAGTTCGATCACCTGACCGATGATCCCCAGCGAAAACGAAATCGTTATTCCGATGCCTGGATGCATTGCGATCCGGCGCGAGGTTGGATTCTGCGGGAATGTGGGACAACGCTGTTTCACGGCGGAGTCATCGAACGGAAGATTGCCTTTGGTGAAGTCAACGGGGGGATTCCAATTCCGAAAACCATCACCGCGCTTTATACGGCACCGAAGATTTCGAAGGCTGCGAAGCGAATCGTGATCAGCGTTAACGTACTCCAGCAGGACATCCCAGACGCGGAATTTTATTTGCCACATTACGGCTTCCCGAAGCCACGATTTCAACGCCCGTGGTTCGCAATGTGGTTTTGGTACGCCGTTGTCGGAATTGCGTTTTGTGGGATCGCAATCGGGCTCAAAAAGTATTATCGACGGACATAATGCGGAATGGACGGCTTGTCTCAGCGAGCCAAAAGCTGTTGTCTTAGTTCATAGACTTTGATGGTGAACCATGTGGTCATCGGACGATGCACGGCGCTGGTTTGACATCGGAACGGTCGCCACAATGGCTGTTGTGTTGACGCTGGTGATACCGATCAGCCTGTTATCGGGGTCTTACCGATCCATTGTCGATTGGGTGCTGTCAGCAGGGATCATTGTCGTCTTCTGTGAACGGTCGCGCGTGACATTCGCCGTGGTGACGGTCGTATTGTTTTGGCTCGCCTTTCCACCCGCGTCTTTGCCGACGTATTGGCTCTGCTTCGTGCCACTCATTTTCGCATGGCGAAACGTCAGTACGACCACCTCATCGAGGCGCGTTGTGGCGGAGGCAATTGTCATCGGAATGGCAGTCGCTTGGGTATCGACAAGCTTCGTTCGTGACGCCATCCCACACGGGAGTTATTTGTTGCATCTCTTGGCCGTTTCCGTTTACGGCTTGAGCTATGTGCCGATCGCGCTCGCGGCGTACTTCACACGCCGGAGCCGGCAGTTTCCGGCAGCGATCGTGATCGCCGTGGCGTGTGTCGTTGGGGAATTCTGGACCATGTTGTTCGGCAATGGAGCGGTTTGGACGTTAACCAGTATTTCGCTTGCGGTCGTCGATAGCCCGGTTGCTCAAGTGTCTCAAACGATTGGGCAAGTGGGTGTTTCGGCAATCGTGTATTTGGTCAACGCGCTAATTGCCTGTGGTGTCGCGAATGGCAAGACCGCGACGCGCCGGCTGGTGGGAGCGCTGGCTGGGATTTGTGTCGCCGTCATTGGCGTCATGTGGGGCCAGGGTCTCGAACGGCAACTTCCGGCGAGCCCACTATCGTTCACGGCTTTACTTGTCCAACCGCATCTGATTGCCACAAACAGCGCCCCGTGGCTGCCCGTTGGCGAATTGGACCGGCTGACCCGCGAAAGTCTGAAGAAGAATGCGGAAGTTGATTTGATTGTTTGGCCAGAAGGATGCTTGCGCGGGAACAACGAAAGTGGATCAGGGGCAACAGTTGCCACCATATCGGTTCAGTCGCTGTCCGAGTTTGCATCCAAGCTTCAGCCTGAATATCGCGCCGCTTGTTTAGTTGGCGCAATGGTTGGGAAGGAACAGATCATCGAGCAGTACGGACTTTCCGTGGTGCGCGGCAGACTTTTGAATTGCGGGTGCTTGGTCGCCTCGCCGGATGAAGTCGAGTGTCACGAGAAGATCGCACTCGTACCATTCAAAGAGTGGATCCCGGATTGGATGGACGCCGCGTGGGTTCGAGAGTTCTTGAGATCGCAGTTCGAAATGACCGCGCCGTTTTCACTGGGAGATGAAGCACGACAGTTGTCGTTTCGTGCTCATGATGGAGTACGACGGACTGTGATCGTTGCCGTCTGTTTTGAATCGTTCCTGCCGTGGTTGCCGCAGTTTCAAAACCACGATGCAGCGGATGCGGTGATCCATCTGATCTATGACGGCGATTCGGCTGTTGCCACAGGATTTTTTGAGCGGCAGATTCGAGCTTGTCGATTTCGAGCGATTCAGACTCGAAAATGGAATCTGGTTTGTAGCACATGGAAGGGGAGTGCCGTCATCGATCCATCCGGTGATGTGATCGTGCAGCTACCAGCGGTCGCTGGCGTGTTGCGTACGGACGGCATTTCAGTCCATTGGAGGCGATCATGCGACGAATCGGCCGCAGCGGCTTCACGTTGATTGAACTCATGACCGTGATTGCGATTGTCAGCCTCCTCGTGGCCATGTTGCTGCCAGCCGTCCAGCGAACTCGCGAGGCGGCGCGGCGAATAACCTGTCAGAACAATCTCAAGCAGTTGGGGCTGGCACTGCACAACTACCACGAGTCTCACCGTGTCTTGCCCCCCGCGATGATCTTGTCGGGATTTGGAGAACCGTATGGTGGCGGATTACTTCCGCTCGGGACGTTTGACCGGATCGCGATGGGAATCTCTCCGGGGGTGGAACCTGATCGCATTCATATGAATTGGGCCGCGTTGGTGCTCCCGTTTCTCGACCAGAAGTCCATCTACACAGCGTTTGATCATAAAACTCCGGTTGATGACCCGGCCAGTGCGGTCGCTCGACGCACGAATGTCGCAGTCATGTTGTGCCCGACGGACAGCTATAACCGAATGCCTTATGAACGCGCGCTGCTCGCCGGGACTCACGGTCACACATACGCTCGCGGAAATTACGCCTTGAACATCGGGCCGAATCCGCCTTGCTTTGTGTTCCAACCAAATTGCGCGATGGGATTTCGGACTGGCACGACCGATCTGATCAACACCAATGCGACGTTATGGGGGAGCGGCGTTTCCGGATTCAATGTTTCATTCGCGTTCGATCGCTTTCGCCGTGGGACATCGAATATGGTCGCAGTCGATGAGATTCGCGCTGGAATTGATCCGATCGACCCCCGTGGGACTTGGGGTTTGGGAATGGTCGGTGCCAGCCTGACTGCTGCGCATTCGATGGGGCCAAATGTCGCCATGGGTTATGATGGAATTACGTCGTGCAGTAACTTGATGGTCAAATATTCAAGCGCCGAACTGCGGCGACAAGGGATGCCGTGTGACAACGCTCCCATCCCAGCGAACTATGCGGCCACGTCGCGGAGTTTGCACGCCGATTCAGTCCACGTTTTGAAACTCGATGGCTCCGTGTCTCACATGAGCAACAGCATTGATCGTCAAATTTGGATTGATCTCCATGCCAATGACAAATTGAACATTCCGTAAGCGGCGATCGTTGAAAAAAACCTTCGTGAAATCTACGAAAGACGGTGACTTTGCCATCGGCATTAGCCAGCACAAATCGCGTGCGAGTGATCTCCTTTTTTGTCAATTCCTCCAGCGTGGCCCAATCGACGAGTTCGATGGGGTCGTGGATGATTTCGGCGTATTCACTGCGGTGGCTAATGCGGATGCCGCGACCGCCTTCTCAGGGACTCGCCGATTTCCGGCCGAATCTCGATGGCCGTAATCTTGTGACCAAGAACGATTGAATTGGGAGAACGGTGATCGGCTTTCGGTTGAACCGAATCGACGAAAAAAGCCCAACTGGGGGCCAGCCGGGCTTCTGTGGGTTCTCAGCGTTGAAGAGCTTCGTCTACTTCACCAACCCTGCCGCGCGCATCTTGCTGGCGTTGCCGGCTTGGCCAAAGGCGACCATGCGCGCAATGCAGACTTTCTTCATCGCCTCGCGAGCTGGCTTCAGGTAATCACGGGGATCGAATTTGTCGGGCTCGCATTGCAGGAGCTTGCGGATGGCACCTGTCATCGCCATGCGATTGTCCGTGTCAACATTGATCTTCCGTACGCCGTTTTCGATACCGCGCTTGATTTCTTCAACGGGGACTCCCCATGTTTGCTTCATGTATCCACCGTACATGTTGATGACGTCTTGCAAATCCTGTGGGACAGACGAACTGCCGTGCATCACGATGTGCGTATTCGGCAGACGGCGATGAATCTCTTCGATCAAGTCCATCTTCAGCACTTCACCGTCTGGCTTCTTATCGAACTTGTAGGCTCCGTGGCTGGTCCCAATCGCAACCGCCAGCGCATCGACGCCGGTGTCGGCCACAAACTGCTCGGCTTCATCGGGGTCTGTCAGATGAGCCTGCTCTGGCACCGGTTCTTGCTCCAAATCCTCGTCGTGGTCATTGTCAGTCGCATCCCGTTTCTCGTGATCAATCTTCGCTGACGAATGTTTGACTCCCACTACGCCAAGGCAGCCGACTTCGCCTTCGACAGAGACTCCCTGTTTGTGAGCCGCCAAGACCACTTCTTTCGTCACTCGCGTGTTGTATTCAATGGTTGCAGACGTTTTCGCATCCGGCATCAGAGAGCCGTCCATCATCACCGAAGTGAATCCATTGCGGATCGCGCTGTAGCAGGTTTCTGGTTCATTGCCATGATCCTGGTGCATGACAATGGGAATATTCGGATAGAGCTCCACAGCCGCCAGCATCAAGTGCCGCAGATAGTTGTCCTGGCAGTACGACCGTGCTCCGCGCGACGCCTGAATGATCACGGGGGAATCGGTTTCCTTGGCCGCCTCCATGATGGCTTGGATTTGTTCCATATTGTTGACGTTGAACGCGGCCACGCCGTATTTGTTTTCGGCGGCATGATCCAGCACCACTCGCATCGGAACCAAAGGCATTTCAAACTCCAAAAAAGTTGCGATTTTTGAGCACGGGGCAGATTATCGGAGCGAGCCGCCTTGCTGGCAACCGAGTTATTTCGCTGGTGAGCACAGCTCGACAACGAACCCATCCGGGGCATTCAGAAAGACTTGCACGAATCCATCCGGTCGAGTCTTCGGCGGCGAAACGATTTTCAATCCGAGTTCTTTCGCCCGAACGTAAGCCGCTTCGACGTCATCGACTAAGAATGCGAAATGATTTGAACGGGTCGTGCGAAATTCTTCGGCGAGCGGATTCCCAGCCGGTGATCCACCGGGATGCTCGCCGATCAGATGAATCAGTGTCGGCCCCGCTTGAAACCACAAACCCGGAAAGGAGAAGGCCGGCCGAGGCACCTCGTGCATTCCCAGTCCATCGATGTAAAACTGCCGCGAGTGGTCGAGGCCTTTCACGACGAGTGTGACGTGATCGAGCGACTGGACTTGAATGGGGGCGGCCATGATTCGTCTCTGTAGGATGGGCACTCTTGCCCGTCTCTTCTCGTTCGCAGGACGGGCAAGAGTGCCCATCCTACGATACCTCAAAACTGGCTGAGGAACCGCACGTCGTTCTCGTAGAAGCGACGGATGTCGGTGATGTTGTGCCGTCGCATGCAGAATCGCTCGATGCCGAAACCGAACGCGAAGCCGCTGACTTTTTCTGGATCGAAGCCGACCGCGCCAAGCACATTCGGATCGACCATGCCTGCGCCGCCGATCTCCATCCAACCTTGGCCCCAGCTCATGTCGACTTCGACGGACGGTTCGGTGAATGGGAAGAAGCTCGGTCGGAAGCGGATTGTCACACCTCGTCCGAGATAGGTTGTCGCGAACAATCGCAGCGTCGTCTTGAGCTGCGCCATCGTGACGTCTTCGCCGACCATCAAGCCTTCCATTTGATGGAACATGCAGCAATGCGTGGCGTCGATCGTGTCAGGCCGATAGACGCGGCCGAGCGACACGATGCGAATCGGCGGCTTCGATTTCTCCATCACACGAATCTGAACCGTCGACGTCTGGCTGCGGAGCAAGACCGGCCCGCCGGCGGCCGTCTTCGCGGCTGCGAGATAAAAGTTGTCCAGCGGATCGCGTGCGGGGTGATCCAGCGGAATGTTGAGCGCCTCGAAGTTGTGCCACTCGTCTTCGATCTCCGGGCCTTCGGCGACCGTGAAGCCCATCCGTCCGATAATGTCACGGAATTCATCCATCGTTTGCGTCAGCGGATGCCGCCGTCCCAAACGAATCGGCTCGCCAGGGAGCGAGATGTCGATCGAGGTCAGCGACGATTTTGGTTTTGCGAGTTCCTGCTGCCGAGCTTCGAGCGCGGCGGTGACTCGTTGCCGCACTTCGTTGAACTTGGCTCCGAGTACGGGTCGCTGTTCCGGAGTCGCCTTGCCGAGCAAGTCCTGCAACGCCCTGATCCGGCCGCTCTTCTTGCCGAGAAACTCGACACGTGTTGCTTCGACCGCGGCGGCATCTTGCGCCGCTGCGAGTGCCGTTAAAGCCGCGTTGGAAAAATCGTCGTACTGTTGCAGCAGGTCCATGAGGCATCCAACGAGAAGGGCGAAACTGGCGTTGAGCAACTCGGCTCAGCGCTGGTTTCGCCCTTGAGTGTTCTCGATCACCGATCGGCCAAAACTCAGGCCGCGTTCGCGAGTGCTCCCTTCACCAGGGCGACGACCTCATCAAAAATCTGCGGTTCGCGGATCGCCAACTCGCTGAGCGTGCGACGGTTCAACTCAACCTTCGCGAGCTTCAAGCCGTGAATGAATCGCGAGTACGACACACCGCGCATCATGCAGGCCGCGTTCAATCGAGTGATCCACAGGGCACGAATGTCTCGCTTCTTGAGCTTACGGCCTTTGTAGGCGTAGACGCGGCCTTTGATGATCCCGTCGATCACAGTTCGCCACAAACGGCGACGCCCACCCACTCGGCCTTCGGCTTCCTTGAAGATCCGCTTCTTTTTTCGATGACGAATGGAACCTGACTTGATACGCATGGCGAACTTTCAATTGGCAATCAGCGGATTTGAAATCGAGAATTTCAAATTTGAAGATCCGTTACAGAATTGGCCTTAACGCCTCAACGATGCGGTCGGCCTGATAGTTGTCCAGCACACCGTCCTGGCGGTTTTGACGCTTGCTCTTGCCAGACTTCCCGCTGAGCAAGTGGCCGCGATTTGCATTGCGGTGCTTGGCTTTGCCTTTCGCCGTCACTGTGAATCGCTTCTTGATACCCTTATGGGTTTTCTGCTTCGGCATGATGAACTCGATGGTCGCGAGAGCCAATAAATCAACGATTGTGCAGCCACCGCGCAGGGGAGGCGGCCGAAAGAGCGAGGCACTATAGAGGCCGTCCCCGTTCGTTTCCACTGATCCCGGCTCGTATTTTCCGGGCTGCCAATTGAAAAAAGCCTACCCCAACAACTCTTCGAGCACGCGACCGCCTTCGGTGATCGGTGTCGGTCGGCCTTCGGGGTCGGGGATCCGGATGTTGGGGTCGATGCCAAGTGAGCGGAAGATGGTGGCGGAGAGGTCGGCGGGGGTGACCGGTTTGTCGGAGGGGTAGCCGCCGTGCTTGTCGGACTTGCCGTGGGTGATGCCGCCGCGGATGCCGGCTCCGGCGAAGAGCATGGGGAAGCAGTGGCACCAGTGGCCTCGGCCTCCTTGCGGAGTGACGCCGGGGGTGCGGCCCATTTCACTGGTGAGCACGACCAGCGTTTCGTCCAGCAGGCCGCGCGTCGAAAGGTCTTCCAAGATCGCTGTGTAGGTTTGGTCGAGGCCCGGCAGAAGGATGTTCTTGATGTCGTTGTTCTGGATGTGCGAGTCCCAACTGTAGCCGTCGGGGCATTCCCACTGGACGGTGACGAAGCGTGCTCCGGCTTCGAGCAATCGCCGGCCCAGCAGTGCGGCTTGGCCGAACAAGTGGCGGCCGTAGCGGTCTCGTGTGGCGGGTTTCTCTTGGCGGATGTCGAGCGCGTTGCGGATCGGGGCCGAGTTTGCCAACTCGAACGCTCGCTGCTGGAAGCGCGAGTAGGTTTCGATGGAGCGGGTCCGTTCGACCGACTCGCGTGCGGTGTCGAATTGTTCGAGGAGCGTCTTGCGGCGGTTCAGCCGGTCGAGCGTCAGAGTCGGTTGCTCATCGAGACCTTGGATCCGCAGGTCCATCTCTTGATCGGTGACTTCGCGAAAGAACGGATTGTCCTTCGCATCGCGGCGGCGGAAGTTGGTCGCCAGCGCGTTGTACGACCGACCCAGCCAACCGGCGTACTGCCCCGGATAGTCGTAGCCCTGCAAGTGCCCCAGCGGTGCCGGCACATAAACGTAGCTGGGCATGTCGCGGAATCGTCCGGCCGCCGCTCGCTGATCGAGGTATTCGACGATCGAGCCCATCGCCGGCCAATCTTTGTCGGGTGTGGCGTTGAGGATCGTTTCCGGCAAGTGCCACGGCCGGCCAGTCTGCATCCAGTGGCAAGCGTGATGATTGTTGTGCGTGTGATGCACGGTCCTGACGACCGCGAATTTGTCCGACATCGCCGCCATGCGCGGCATGTGCTCGCAGATCCGCAGGTCCGGCGTGCGCGAGTCAATTGGCGAGAACGTCCCGCGAATGTTCTCCGGAGCCTCCGGCTTCATGTCCCAGGTTTCGAGTTGGCTTGGTCCGCCGTAGAGGTACAGGAACAGCACCGACTTGGCTCGTGCGGGCAACGTGTTGGCGACCTCTTCTGCGGCAAGCAACTGCGGCAACGTCGTGCCGAGTAACCCGGCTCCGCAAGCTCGCAACAGGTCACGCCGGGAATATCCATCACACACTCGCTGAGGTCGGCCGAGGATCGTGAGCATCGAACAGGCTCCTGGAACTGGTGTGTCAAGCGGCCGCATTCTGCCACTCGGTGGATTTGTCGGCAATCGCAAGGCGAAAAAGACTCCCCACGGCAACACCAACTCCTACGGAGTTTTTTGATCATGTCATCCTGCCTGTGATACCCCGCGCGGTCTGGAATGAGACGTTTTGGCGAGCGGCAGGGCGTCAGCCCTCCGAGCGATTCGAACGGGATTGACTCGGAGGGCTGACGC